>NZ_JARZHI010000149.1:0-7478 GCF_029946465.1 Polyangium sorediatum | reverse complement strand
ACAGCGGCAACGCGCGCCAACGCTTGTTCCACCCATCTCGAAGCGACAGCGTGACAGCCGCGACATGCGCGCTCATCCGCGCCATTCGCTCCGTGCGACCCGGTGCTGCCGAGATCCAAAGGGGAAAAGAGCCCTTTCGGGCGCTCGAGCGCGCCAACTCGTCGAACACGTATCGCCTCGCGCCCGTCTCCGACATGATCCTGCGGTTTGCCTTGCCCCGCATGGTGAACCAGTGCCCGCTCGTCGAGAGGTGGAGCAAAAGCTGCCAGGCATCAGCCTCCCGATCGAGCTGGTACCAGGCACAGCAACCCGGCGCCGCCATGGCGAGCCGCTCGGACGTCTCGGTGATCACATTGGCCCAGTTGCCGAGCTCCTTCTCGTGCAGCTTGCGCTTGGTGCTGTTTTCTTTCTGCTTCTGCTCTCGCGCCCACCACTGCATCGACGTCAAGCCGCAGGGCACCCCCTGCGAGTTGACGGCCAGACCGCAGACGACCTTCAGCCCCCGGGTGCCTCGACCATGGGTGCCGACGGCGCCGAAGTCCTTGCTTCGGTTGTGATCCGTGAGCGTGAGGCTTGTGCCATCGATGGCGACGAAGACATACATCTCCTTCGCGCAACGGCGCGCGCTGGCAAGACCGAGCGCCTCGAGGATAGCCCCTGCGTCGATGCGGGAGCTTTCCAGGAAGTCGTACGCTCCCTGCCTCTGGGCATCGACCTGAAAGACCTCACTCACCTTTCCCGACGGACACTGCACCGCCTGCGCGGCCATGCATGTCAGCCGCCGGGTCCGGCGCTTGTCTCCAAGATCCGCATGCCCGAACTCTTCCTGTGCCCACGCTTCCGCCGACGAGGCCGTCTTTGCATCCAACATCTCCCCCTCTAAATGTCGTCAGAGGGGGCGAATGTACCGATGGGAGATGGGACCAATGCTCAGGGCCGTGCCTGGTCCGGGGTCGAGGGGGCGGACAGCCCCCCGCGGGGTCCGGGGCAGCGCCCCGGCGCGACCTTACCGCCGAGCGATGCTCGTAGATGCCTCTGCGACGCCGCGGCGGTGTGCTGCTCGGAATGCGGAGGGGGTCATGCCGCGTGCGCGGCGGAAGACGCGGATGAAATGGGTTGGGTCGGCGTAGCCGACTCGTTCGGCGACGATGTCGATTCGTTCGTCGGATGTGATGAGCAGCCGCGCGGCTTCTGCGATGCGACCGGCGATGATCCATGCGCCGGCTGTCTTGCCGGTTGCTTGCCGGAGCGCTGTTGTCACGTGTGCGGGGGAGCGCCGTACGGCGCGGGCGACGTCGGCGAGCGAGATGGGCTGCATGCAATGCTTCTCGATGTAATCGAGTGCTTCGGCGACGAGCGGCGAGCTTGCGGTGGAGGGGTCTGGTGTGGGGAACGGCTGCGCGCGGAGCACCTCGGCGAGGATCAGGGCGACGAGGCTCTGGACGACGAGAGGGCCTGCGGGGGTTTGGGGGGCGCTCGTCTCCTGGCCGAGCTCGCGGAAGAGGCTGAGGAGGTGCTCGTGTCGGGTGGAAGGGACGGTCACGACGGCGGAGGCGCCGCTTCGTACGCGCTCGAACGGCGCGAGGAGGGGGCCGAGCTCTCGCGAGGGGAGGCATGGGATGCAGAGACCGAGGCCCCAGAGCTCCGCGTCTGCGGCGGTCAGCGTGCGATGCGGCTCGCCTGCGGGCACGACCAGCACGTCTCCTGCGCCGAGCTTGTGGCGCCCGCGTTGCTCGACGATCGCCGAGCCGCCTACGTAAAAACACAGGACGGCGTGGTCGTGCGTGGCGGGTCGCGACGGGGGCCGCTCGGAGCAGGCCTGTGCCCGGTGGGCGACGAATGCGGCGCTGCGGTGCCCGGCGATCTCCCAGCTCGTGCGGTCCATGGGCGACCATCTTACCAGAGCGCGCGCCATGTGGACGGATCTCATGGTAGCATCGCTTCGATGCGTTTCTTCCTACCTATTTCTCTCCTGGGCTCTCTCCTCGTGTTCGTTCCTGCCTGTGGCTCGGATCCGGCGGAGCCCTCGGGCGCTGGCGCCTCTGGCGGCAGCGGCGGGGCTGGCGGCGGCGGTGGCGGCGGTGCCGGTGGTGCCGGCGGCGGCGAGCCGGCTGGTTGCAGCGAGCCGTCCGAGGTTCCTTGTGAAGATCAGGTCATTCAGGGGATGAACCTCCAGAATGACATCGCCCCCGGCCTCATCACGAATGAGCCGGACGGCAGTGGCTTCCGCACCGGGGTCGACGCGACGGCGGGCGGCGCGTTCGTCTCGGATCCGGACTCGTACGTGTATGGGAAGTTCACCGAGACGGGCCTCCAGAAGGTCGAGATCTCCGATGAGGATTCGATCGCGTCGATGGACTGGGACATCGCGTTCCGGCGCTACGTCGTGCGGATCAACAGCGGAAACTCCGGCCCCTCCTGCGTCACGGCCACGCGCACGAAGGTCGACACGAAGTACGAGGAGGTCTCGGAGGCGCCCGATCTCCCGTTCCGCAAGGACGAGTACTTCTCCGAGGCTTGCGAGTTGATCCCGGATGGGTCGGGGTTGCCCGGGTCTCCGGCGACCGCGCTCTCGGGCTTCTGGACGTACACCTCGTGCGTGAAGATGACCGGGACCGTCTACGCGATTCGCCTCGCCGACGGTCGGGCGGTGAAGTTCATCGTGGATACGTGGTACGAGCCGTCCGTGCAGGAGCAGTGCAACATGACGGACTCGATCCCGATGATGAACACCGGCTCTGCGAACTTCCGCATCCGCTGGGCGTTCCTGCCGTGAGGGCGGCTCGCCTCGTCGGGATGGCCGCGCTCTCTGTGCTCGCCGCGTGCGGGCCGGAGGGCGCGGGGCTGGGGGGGCTCGGAGGTGATGGGCCGGCGCTCGCGCCCCTCGACCGGCCGGATACGCCGGGCAATGGGTTGCAATTCAATTTCGAGCCGGGCGACGTCGTGGAGACGTTTGGCTCGCCTGGGGGGAAGTTCCTCGTCCATTTCACGCTCGCGGGCCCGCATGCGGTGCCGCTCGCGGACGCGGACGGCTCGGGCGCGCCCGATTTCGTGGAGCAGGTGGCGTCGGTCTACGACGAGGTGCTCGGCCATTACGAGGGGATGGGGTTCCGGCCGCCGCGCAGCGACGAGGGGCTGCCGGACAACGGGGGGGATGGCCGGTTCGACGTCTACCTCGTCGATTTCGCGGGGATCGGCGACGGCACCTACCAGACCGATACGTGCGGGCCGGACAAGCCGGATCAATGCACCGGCTACATGGTCCAGGAGAACGATTACAAGGGGTACAGCTACCCGTCGACGCTCGTCGCGAACCGCATCCTCGGCAGCCACGAGTTTTTTCATGCCGTCCAGGCCGCCTACGATCACGGCCAGGGGAGCGTCTTCAACGAGGGGACTGCGGTATGGGCCACCGAGACGTATGATCCCACGCTCCCCGATTTCGAGGCGTTCATCGACGGCTACCTCGACAACACCGACCGCTCGCTCGACGTGCCCCTGCCCGGGCCCGTGGATCCGTTCAGCTATGGCAGCGCGATCTTCTTCCAGTTCCTGGAGGAGCGATACGGCGACGGCACGATCCGCACGTTGCTCGAAAAGACCGAGGACGGCGCGGATGACGTGGCCGATCCGAACTGGCTCGACGTGCTCGATCCGACGCTCGCCGCAGTGGACGGCGCGTCCTTCCCCGCGGCGTTCGTCGAGTTCGCCACGTGGAACCTCTTCACGGCCCAGAGCGCCGATCCGACGCGCGGGTATACGGACGGCGCCAAGTATGCGCCCGTCCACATGGAGAGCGTCGCCGCGCCGTACACGGACGTGCTGCGGGTGTTTTATGCATCCTCCCAGTACTACCGGGTCGGGACGGGCGGGCGCGGGCAGATGACCGCCGCCCTCGCCACGCCGGAGGACGCCGTGGAGCAGGTCGACGATCTCGCCTTGCTCGTCACGACCCGCACGGGCACCACGGTCGGCCCCGTCGTTCGGGCGCTCGACGTGCGCGCGGGCGCCGATCCAATCGATACATCGAGCGCCGACGATCTCGTCGTCGTCGTCGTGAATACCGCCCAAACGGGCAACTCCCGCAAGCCGACCCTTTGCATCGGCTCCCCCGACGAGGTCGAGGCCTGCAAAACCGCCGTCGAGAGCTCCGGCAGCGGAGGCGGCGGTGGCGGCGGGAGCGGCGGCGCAGGCGGGAGCGGCAGCGGCGGCGGCGATCCCATCGACCCGGGCGACCCCGGCGACTGTGGCTGCGCGTTTTCTCCCGCCCCCGCGAGCCCCGGCCTCGCGGCGCTCGGGGCCCTCCTGCTCCTCGGTCACCGCCGCGCGCGCCGTCGCAACGACAGGCCCGCGAGCAAGGCCCCGTAAAACGCCCCCGCCATCCATGTGTCCCCGCCCGCCCGGCCCGCCCGGCAGGCGCAGCCCGCGTCCTCTTCGGTCTCGGCGGGCGGATTCGGCGTCGTCACCGGCGGCTCCACGTCCCCGAGCGCCGCCGTCAGCGCGGCGACCGGGTCCACGATGCCGTGACCGAACACCACGTCATGCCCGGCCGCGTCCGGCGTCGCGTACGGCGCGGGCCTCGCGGTCTCGACGAGCAAGTCCACGATTTCGGCCGAGCTGAGCTCCGGCGCGGCGCTCGCGACGAGCGCGGCCACGCCGGCGGCCACGGGGCACGCCGAGGAGGTGCCGCCGAAGTTGAGCGTGTAATCGGTCGGATCGAGCCCGCCCGGCCCCACGATGTCGGTCGTGAGCGTGCCGATGGGCGCGACGAGGTCGAGCGACGCGCCGAAATTCGTGAAGAACGTCTTGTCGTCGAACTGGTTGATCGCGCCGATCGTGAGCACGCCGCGCACGGCGTTGAGCTCGTCGTCGCCGAGCTTGCGGTTGTCATTGCCGGCCGCGAAGACCACGACCGCGCCCTTGCCGCCGCGGCCGTTGTCGAAGACGTTGTCGATCGCGTCGCGCAGCGCCGCCGGCACGGGCATGGCCTCGACGTACCCCCAGCTATTCGAGACGACGGCGGCGCCCGTTTGCAGCGCGAAATCGAAGGCCTTGATGGGCGCGGAGAGCGGCGTGGCCTCGTCGGCGAGCATGCGGACGCAGCGCAGGCGGCATTCCGGGCAGGCGCCCGCGATGCCGACGCCGTTGTTCGTGGCCGCGCCGATGATCCCGGCGCACGCCGTGCCGTGCTCGGCGCCCGAGAACGCCGGGTCGTAGCTCGGGTCGTCGTCGCCGTCGACCACGTCGACGCCCGGATCGAGCTTGCCCTGGAGATCGGGGTGCGTGAGATCGCAGCCGCTGTCGATGACGACGACCGTGGTCGCCGCGTCGCCCTGCGTGATGCCCCAGGCCTCGGACATGCGCATGCTCTCGTCGCCGAAATACCATTGTCCGGAGAAACGCGGGTCGTTCGGGGTAAACGGTGCGCCGCGGCGCTCCATGCGGACGTAGAGGTTCGGCACGGCGTCCCGCACGCCTTCGGTGCGCGCGTCGGGGCGCGCGAGGCGGGCGGCGATGGAGAGGCCGTCTTCGCCGGCCGTGTCCTCCACGAGAAAGAGGCCGATCGAGGGCATGAGCGGCTCGACGAGGCGATAGCCGCGGCGCGCGAGGGCCTCTTCGCCGCCCGGATCGAGGCGGACGACGGCGGTGTGATCGATCGAAGCAAGGAACGACCGCGATCCGTATCGAAGGCGGACGGGCTTCAGGCTTCGGCCGCGGGGATCGAGGGCCGCCGCGCCGAGGCGCTCGGCCGTGACGGCTTGGCCTCCGTCGAGGAAGGTCGACGCCTCGGGCGGGGGCGCGGCGTGGGCGAGCGGCGCGGCGAGGAGCGTCGCGAGGAGCGGGAGGGTCGTGCGAGCGTGCTGGATTCGGGGAGCCATGCGGCCTCCGGGGCGAGGGGTCCTGCCGCGCAGTGTACGCCGAGCCTTGACGGGACGCGCGGCCTCGTGTCTTTTGAGCCTCGATGGTCTCGATTCGCGCTTCGATTCCCCTCGCCGCCCTCGCCTCCCTCGTGGCTTGCCAGGATGGAGGCGTGTCCCCGCCGCCCGCGCTTTCGGCCACGCCCCAGGCCCCGGCGCCCACGGCGTCGGCTTCGGCGGCCCCGACGGGCTCGGCCCTCGGCGCGGACCTGCCCCGGCCGAAGCGCCCGAAGACCCGCGAGGCGCCGAGCCCCGAGAAGATGCGCGCGTACCGAAAGCACCTCACGGAGGGGCGGCTCCTCGGCGGGAAGTCGCAATGGCCGGAGGCGATCAAGGAGTTCGAAAAGGCGCTCGCCGTGGTGCCGGGCGACGCGCCCGCGCTGACGGAGCTCGGCTGGGCGGCGTTCAAGGCCGGCGAGCTCGACCGCGCCAAGCAATCGAACGAGGAGGCCCTCCGCCGGACGACGAGCCCGAAGCTCCAGGCGATGGCGCATTACAACCTCGGCCGTATCGCCGAGGAGCGCAAGGATCCGAAGGCCGCGCTCGACCATTACCGGAAATCGGTCGCGCTCAGGCCGAACGAGACGGTGGAGAAGCGGATCGCGGAGCTTTCGAAGCAAGAGAAGGCGCCCGCGGCGCCGGCGGCCGAGCCCCTGCCCTGCCAGACCGCGGCGGTGAAGATCGCCGACGTCTGCGCCTGCCTCACGAAGCCGGAGCCGGGGGATCCGGAGGCGCCGCGGCCGTGCGAGCCGGTGAAAGAGCCCAAACTCCCCCGGCCCGAGCTCACGTTGCTGGAGGCGCAGACGGGCGTCTTTCAAACGGACTGGATCCTCGTCGCCAAGGGCGACAAGGGGTTTGTTCCTGTCGGGAAGATCGGATCGACGCACAACCCGGGTGCGTTCGGCATTTACGAGGAGCTCTCGATCCCCACGGTGACCGAAAAGACGGCCGGCAAGACGACCGTGCTCTGGTTCGAGGCGCGGCGCGATCGGCACGACTCGGACATGGGGATCGACGAATACGAGGAGGAGACGGTCCGGACCGTGACCCTGTGCGTGCCGCCCCAGGGAAAAACGACGGAATGGAAATGCCCGCTCACGGTGCCCGTGGAGCGCACGTACATCCGCGACCGCATGCAGCTCGAAGGTTTTACGCCGGACGCCGAGACGCGCAAGCTCATGACGAAGGGGCTGCCGATCAAGGAAGGCTGGGCGCTCGACGTGAAGCTCGGCGAGGGCAAGGCCGAGGTGAGCGTCACCGGGGGCAAGCCGCCGGCCCAGGTGGCCGCGCTCGTGGGATCCCACCCGCTTTAGTCCCGAGGGAGACGCCTCGCGTCCCCCTCTCGTCCGGGCAAAGCCCGGACGATTCACCCGCTTTAGTCCCGAGGGAGACGCCTCGCGTCCCCCTCTCGTCCGGGCAAAGCCCGGACGATTCACCCGCTTTAGTCCCGAGGGAGACGCCTCGCGTCCCCCTCTCGTCCGGGCAAAGCCCGGACGATTCACCCGCTTTAGTCCCGAGGGAGACGCCTCGCGTCCCCCTCTCGTCCGGGCAAAGAAAGTC
>NZ_JARZHI010000148.1:0-7560 GCF_029946465.1 Polyangium sorediatum | reverse complement strand
ACACGCACGCGGCTCCGTTGCACAGCGATATCATCCAGTCGATGATCGCCCCGTCGAACGCCACCGCTGCGCTCTGCAGCACGCGATCGCTCGGATGGATCACGAAATGCTCGCGCTGGAATGCCACTCGCGCGGCCAGCCCCCGGTGCTCGTTGACCACAGGCTTGGGTTTGCCCGTGGAGCCGGAAGTGAACACCACGTAATTCGCGTGCTCGGGCCGGACGCCGCTCTCGGGCAGCGTAGCCGGCTGCGACGCCCATTGCGCAACGTCCGCGTCGAGCCGCACCACCGTCACGCCGGACGCCGTAAACCGGCTCTCAAGACTTTCGTGCGTCAGCAGCACCGGCGCCTGCGCTTCGGACAGCAGGAGCGAGAGCCTCTCCGCCGGATACGCTGGATCCAGAGGCACGAACGCGCCGCCGGCCTTCAGGATCCCGACCAAGCCCACCACCATGTCGAACGACCGCTCCACGCACAGCGCCACGCGCACCTCGGGCCCGACGCCGAGGGAACGAAGGTGGCGCGCCAGCCGATTGGCCTGCGCATCGAATTCCCCATAGCTGAGCTGCCGGCCGTCCTGTTCGAGCGCCACCGCCCCAGGCACCTTCGCCGCCTGCTCCGCAATGAGCTCGTGAATGCACCGGGCAGCGGGGTCCACCTTGGGCGTGTCGTTCCACGCAGCGAGCTTCTCCGTTTCCTCTTCGGTCAAGAGGTCCAGATCCGACAAACGTTTGTCCGGATGCTCCGCGGCATCCGTCATGACCGTCCGCAAATAGCTGCACAACCGCTCCGCTGCCGTGCGCGAGACGCGCCTCATGTCGTACAGGACCTCCAAGACGGTCCCTTCGACCGAGTGCTGCACGGAGACGGCAAGCGCGTCCTTCGCCGTCGCCATACCCTCGTGCACCGCACCAAGGAAGGGTGACCACCCGGCCGCATCTCCGGTGGTCGGAGGCGTCACCTCGAAAAAGGCCACGTCATACAGCGGGTTCTCCCCGGCATGCCGCGAGAGCCCCTGATCCTGCACGACGATGTCGAACGGCAACGCCTGGTGCTCGTACGCGTCCAGCGACGTCCGTCGCGCGCGAGACAGCAGCTCGGCAAACGTCGGGTTACCCGAAAGGTCGGTCCGCAGCACGACCGTGTTTGTGAAGAAGCCGAGGAGGAGAGATGCGCCCGGTGCCTCGCGGTTCGCGATCACCGCGCCCAGCCCGAAGTCCTTCTGGCCGCTGTAGCGCGACAGCACCGCCGTCAGAACCGCGTACCACGCCATGAACGGCGTACAGCCGTGATCACGCGCCAACGCTTGCAGCGCGCTGCTCGCATCCGCTGGAATGCGGACCTTCACACTCGCTTCGGGGCCGGGGCCGCCCTCCGAGGCGGGCCGAAGAATCGGCAACTGGAGCCGCGGCACACCCGCGAGTTTGTCCTTCCAGTACGCACGCGAAGCCCCGAATCCACCACCCGTCAGCGCATCCTGCTCCCCCCGAGCATAATCGTCGAATTGGTACGAGAGCGCCGGCAAACTCGCCGCATCGCCGCGGCAGCACGCCTCGTACAGGCGCGAGAGCTCGGAGAGCAGCACGCCGCTCGACCATTCGTCTGTGATGATGTGGTGCTGCAGGACCAGCACGACATGCTGCGCGGACGACACGCTCACCACGAGCACCCGTGTCAGCGGTCCCGCTCCGAGATCGAAACGCACCCCGATCTCGGCCTCCAGGAGCGCGCGCAGGGCGGCTTCCCGCGCAGTTTCGGGCAGCGCCGAGACGTCCTCCACGCGCACCGGAATCGATACCCTCTGCGCCACCACCCGCCTCGGCACGCCGTCCACCTCGGGATACGTCGTGCGCAGGATCTCCTGCCGCTCCGCGAGCAACAACACGCTCTGGCGCAATGCCGGTTCCGAGAGCGCACCTCGAATGACGAACATCTGCGGGACCTGGTACGACAGCGCCTCGGGCGAGAGTTTGTCGGCGAACCACGTCCGCCGCTCGGTCCCCGAGAGGTCGGCATACGCTGAATCGGCCGCGCCGCGCGGAGCGGGCGAAACGCCTGCCACGGGCGCCGGCCGCTTCACCATTCCATCCAGCGACGCCGCCAGGGCCGCCACCGTCGATTGCTGAAGCAGCGTCGACACAGTCAGCCCGAGCCCGAGCCGCGCTTTCACCGCGGACACGAGACGCACCGCCAAGAGCGAATGGCCGCCGAGCAGGAAGAAGTCGTCGTGGACGCCGATGGGCCGCACTTCGAGCAACTCTTCCCAGAGGGCCACGAGCGCGCGTTCCGTCTCGGTCCGCGGCGCCACGTACGATGTCTCCGCCCCGCCGCGCGTCGCCTCGGGTGCCGGCAGCGCCTTGCGATCCACTTTGCCGCTTGGATTCAGCGGCAGCTCCGTCAGCCGCACGAATGCAGACGGGACCATGTACTCCGGCAGCGTCGTCCCCAGGTGCTCCCGCAATGTGCCTGGCGCCCACGTCTCCTCGGCAGCCACCACGTACGCTACCAACCGCTTGTCGCCCGACGCTTCCTCCCGGGCCACCACCACGCAATCGCGCACCGACGCGTGCGTCACGAGCGCAGCCTCGATTTCCCCGAGTTCGATCCGGAATCCTCGGACCTTCACCTGATGGTCGATGCGGCCCAGGAACTCCAGCGCGCCGTCCTCCCTCCAGCGCGCAAGGTCGCCCGTGCGATACATCCGCGCACCCGCCTCGGGCGAGAACGGGTCAGGTACGAATCGCTCCGCCGTCAGCTCGGGGCGATTCAGATAGCCTCGCGCGAGCTGCACCCCCGACAGGTAAAGCTCCCCCGCTACGCCCACGGGCACCGCGCGCAGTTCGTCATCGAGCACGTACGTGCGCGTGTTGTCGATCGGACGCCCGATCGGCACCGGCCCCTCCTCCTCCGGCCTGCACGCGTGGCTCGTCACATCAATGGCCGCCTCGGTCGGGCCATACAGATTGTGAAGCTCGCCTTTGCTCCCCGCATACCAGGACACACGCAGGTGCGCCGGCAGCGCCTCGCCGCTCGCGAACACCAATCGCAGCGACGCACGCTCCCGGGGCTCCGTCGCCGCAAGAAACACCCCGAACATCGACGGCACGAAATGCGTCACCGTGACCCCGCGCTCCCCCATCAGCGCAGCGAGATAACGCGGATCCTTGTGACCCTCGGGCGCCGCAATCACCATCCGGGAGCCCTCCAAGAGAGGCCACCACAGCTCCCAGCCCGACACGTCGAATGACAGCGGCGTCTTCTGCAACACCGCGTCGCTCGCCTTCAGCCCGTAAGTGCGCTGCATCCAGCGCAGGCGGTTGTCCACCCCGCGATGCGTGTTGAGCACTCCCTTCGGCCGACCCGTCGAGCCCGACGTGTAAATCACGTACATTGCATGGTCCGGACCTACCTGCACGTCGGGGGACGTGAGCGGTTGCGCCTGCCAAGGGGCCGCGCCCGCATCGAGGTAGACCGTGACAACCTCATGCGCGGGCAACCTGCCCTCCAGGCGCTCCTGCGTCAGCAGCACCGCCGGACGCGCGTCCGCCAGCATGAAGGCCAGCCGATCCCGCGGATAACCAGGGTCGAGCGGCACGTACGCGCCGCCCGCCTTCAGAATGCCGAGCAGCCCCACCACCATCTCCAACGAACGCTCGACGCACAGCCCGACACGCACCTCCGGGTCCACGCCCAGCGCGCGCAGGTGGTGCGCCAACTGATTCGAGCGCTCGTCGAGCTCCCGATAGGTCAGCTCCTCCTCGGCGAACACCAAGGCCACCGCGTCGGGCGTCCGCGCCGCCTGCTCCGCGAACAGAACATGAATGCACTTGCACGCGGGATACGCCACCTCCGTGTCGTTCCAGGCAACGAGCTGCCTGTGCTCTGCCTCGGTGAGCGTGGCAAGCTCAGACAATGGTTTGTCTGGGTGCGCGACCATGTCGAGCAGCAGGGTGCGCAGGTGCCCCCAGATCCGCTCGACGTCTTCCCCGCGAAGAGCTGCGGGGTTCCACATCCAGCGCAGGTCGAGCGTCTTGCTCGCCACCACCGCAATGGTCAGCGGGTAGCTCGTCTGCTCGAAAGACCGGAAGTTCACGATCGGCAGCACCTCGGCCTGCTGCGCCGCCTCGTCCACCGGATAGTTTTCGAAAACGAGGAGCGTATCGAACAGCGCGCGACCTCCGCCCACCGCGCTCGCCCGCTGCACCTCATAAAGGGGGGTGGCCTCGTGGGCGCGCAGGTCGACCTGCTCGGCTTGCAGCCGCTGCAGCCATTCGACCACACCTTCCGAGCCCGACCACCGGGCCCGGAGCGGCAGCGTGTTGATGAACAGGCCGACCATCCGCTCGATGCCGGGGATGGGCGCGCTGCGCCCGGAGGTCGTCATGCCGAAGACGACATCCGGTCGTCCCGTATAACGGCCGAGGATCTGCGCGAGCGCGCCTTGCACCACCGTGTTCACGGTCAGGCCATGTCGCCGCGCGAATGCCGTGAGCTCCGTGGTCTCGGCAGCCGTCAACGAGTCATTACGATTCGCGTGCTCCCGCGTCGCCTCGGCGGGCATCGCCCCGGGCGGCAGGAACGGCAGCCGCGTCGGCTCATCGACGCTGGCCAGGTACGTGGCGAAGAAGGCTGCCGAGGCCTGTTCGTCCTTCGTTGCGAGCCATGCGATGTAGCGTTCGTACGGCGCCGGCGCCGGCAATACGAGCCTGCTCCCTCCCCGAAGCGCGGCATAAGCGGCCTGCAGCTCACCGAGCACAACCGGCATCGACCAGCCGTCAGACAGGATGTGATGCGTGCTGTTCAGCATCCACGTCCTGCCTCCGGGCATGCGTACGAGCACGACCCGCGACAGGGGAGCGTGCGTGAAATCGAATCCGGCCGCACGTTCCTCGCGCTGCAGGGTTTCCCACCGCGCCTCGGCTTCGGCCGCGTCCAGCGAGGACCAGTCGTACGTCGGCATTGAGAAAGAGACGTGGCGATGCACGACCTGCAGCGGCTCCGGAACTCCCTGCCATACGAACGACGTCCGGTAGACCGCGTACCGTGCGATCACGGTCCTCCACGCGCCTTCCAGGGCGGCGGCGTTCACCTCGCCGCCCAGCTCGAGCGCGAGCTGGACCGTGTAGGTCGGCGACTCCGGCTCATTCAGGGCGTGGAACAGGAGCCCCGCCTGGAGCGGCGAGAGCGGATAGACGCTCTCCACGTCGCGCATGCCCCCGAAGAGGCGATCCAACACTCCTTGCCCGAGCCGCGCGAGCGGAAAGTCCGAAGGCGTGTATCCAAACGCTTCGCTCGACGTGCAATGTGCGATGAGCCGGCGGAGGGAGGCGACGAACCGCGCCGCGAGCTGCTCCACCGTGGACGCGTCGTGGACCACGGGGCTGTAGGTCCATTCGAACCGCAGGCGTCCCTGCCAAACCCCGCCGTTCACCGCCAGCGTATGCCACAGCCTCATCCGTGGGCTCGTGGCCCTCCCCGTCGGCTCGTCCGCCGGCCCAAGCAACCCTCGGCCCTGCGCCGCCATATCGAGCTGCCCGAGGTAGTTGAACACCACGGGCGAATCGACCGACAGCGAGGCGCGCACCGCCGCGTCCGGATGCGCATACCGAAGCCAGCCATACCCCACGCCTCGGCTCGGCACCGACCGGAGCTGCTCCTTGATCCCCTTCAGGAGCGCCGCAGGATCCTCGTTCCCCGGCACCGTCAGCCAGACCGGGAACATGGCCGTGAACCATCCAACGGTGCGGGACACGTCCACGTCCTCGACCAGCGCTTCGCGCCCGTGCCCCTCCAGGTCGATGCAAACCGTATCCATCTGGCAAAATGCGCGCAGCGCGGACGCGAGCGCCGAAAGCAGGACGTCATTGATCTCGGTGCGGTAGGCCGAGCTCACGTCCTGCAAGAGCGCCCGGGTCTCCTCCACCGAGAGCTCCACGTCCACCGTGCGGCTCTCGCCGACCGTGCCCGGCGCCACGTCGCGATCGAGCGAAAGCGGCGTCACGCCGCGCCCGCATTGCGCCTGCCAGTAGCCGAGCTCCTCCGACAAACCACCGCCTGCAATGAATGCATGCAGCCGCTCCGACCACTGCCGGAACGACGTCGTCTTGGCGGCGAGCTGCGGTGTTTGTCCGGCCAACTGGTCCTCGCAGGCGCGCTCCAGATCTTCGTGCAGAATGCGCCACGACACGCCGTCCACGACGAGGTGGTGCACGACGAGCAGAAGTCGCGTCCCTTCCTCGCCGAGATCCAGCCACGCCGCGCGGGCGACCGGGCCCGTGAACAGCGACAGCCCCCCTTGCAAAGCGTCGGCCACGTTCTGCACGGCAGCTTTGCGTGCCGAGGACGGCACCGCCGAGAGGTCTACCCGCTCGAGCGGCAGCGCCACTTCCTCCGCGTGGCGTTGCACCCACCCCGACTCCGCGCGGTGATACCGCAATCGCAACGCGTCGTGTTGCCTCAACACGACCTGCAATGCCTCCGCCACGATCTCGGGCGACAGCGTGGACGACGGCGTCCACGTCATTGCCTGATTGAAATGGTGTATCTCTTCGGGGTCCTTGCGCAGGAACCAATGCTGGCTCGGCGTCAGCGAGACCCTGCCGGTCACCGCGCCCTGCTCCACCAGGGCTGCGCTGGAACTGCGCGCGGCCTGCGAAAGCTCCGCGACCGTCTGGTGCATGAACATGTCGCGCACCGTCAAGTGCAAGCCGGCACGCTTGGCTCGCCCCACCACCTGGATCGCGAGGATCGAATCGCCTCCGAGCGCGAAAAAATTGTCGTGGATTCCCACGGACGCGGCGCGCAGCACCTCCGACCAGATCTCCGCGAGCGCTCGCTCCGCCGCCGTGCGCGGCGCGGTGTAGGCGGCCTCCGCGACCTGTCGCGTGTCTTCCGGCGCAGGCAGCGCTTTGCGGTCCACCTTGCCGTTCGGCGAGAGCGGCAGCGCGTCGAGGAAGACGAAAGCCGACGGAATCATGTACTCGGGCAGCCTGCTCCGCAGATGCTCGCGCAGCGCACCCGCCTCCGGCGCGCCGTCCTTCCCCACCACGTAAACGACGAGGCGCTTGTCCCCCGGCGTATCTTCACGCGCCACGACGACACACGACCCCACCGCGGCGTGCGACGAGAGCGCCGCCTCGACTTCGCCGATCTCGACCCGGAACCCTCGAATCTTCACCTGATGGTCGGCTCGACCCAAAAACTCAAGCTCCCCGTCCTCGTTCCAGCGCGCGAGGTCCCCGGTACAATACATCCGGGCCCCTGGTTCCTTCGAAAATGGATCCGGGACAAACCGCTCCGCCGTCATGCCGGGACGATTCAGATACCCACGGGCGAGGCCCACCCCCGCGAGGTGGATCTCCCCGGCCATTCCGACGGGCACCGGCCGCTTCGCGCCATCGAGCACGTGAATCTGCACCCCGTGAACCGGTCGACCGATCGAAAAATTCTCCGGACGTTCTGCATCAAAATACGCTTGCGCCCCGAAGATGCTAAACTCGGTAGGGCCATAGGAGTTCAGCACCCTCCGGCCCGTCGCCCACTGCGCCACGAGCGCGGGCG
>NZ_JARZHI010000147.1:0-7804 GCF_029946465.1 Polyangium sorediatum | reverse complement strand
GGCAAAGGCACGGCCGCGGGCGGCGGAGGCACGGCCGCGGGCGGCGGAGGCACGGCCGCGGGCGGCGAAGGCACGGCCGCGGGCGGCAAAGGCACGGCCGCGGGCGGCAAAGGCACGGCCGCGGGCGGCAAAGGCACGGCCGCGGGCGGCAAAGGCATGCCTCCCGAAGGCGTCGGCCCCCTCAACGGCGGCGCTTGCACCAGCGGCGGGGGCCCCACGACGGTCGGCGGCAGCGGCGGACGCACGCTCCCCGGCGCGCGATCCCCGGCTCCACCCTTCTCGAACGGCATCGCCGCGCGCTTCGCTTCGAGCTCCGCCAGGTCGATCGCGCGTGTCGCGTGCTCGTCATCGTCCCGGCGGTACGGCCTCGGCGGCGGCGGGGGCGCCGGCGGGATGCCCAGCGCGGCACGCGCCTGCGCGGCGGCGCTCGGCTGCGCGTTCATGAAGGGCATCGCCGGGCGCGACGGCGGATCGTCCGGCTCGATGGCGCGCGTGCGCATCAGCGGATCGTCGAAGGGCGTCGCCGGGCGCGACGGCGGATCGTCCAGATCGATGGCACACGTGCGCATCAGCGGATCGTCGTCCTCATCGACACGCGGGCGCGCCGGCAGCGGCGGCGTGTTCGGCGGGAGCACCGTCGGCGCGCCGGGGGGCCGCGGCTGGAACGGGAGCACCGCCCGCGAAGCCGATTTCTCGTCCCGAACCGGGAGCGTCACGTCCGTCACCGAAGCCTGTGCCTGCACGGCAGGCACGACCGGCGCGGGCGCCCGCGCGCGCATCACCTCCGCCGCCTCGGGCCAGCGGATCGGGTTGCCCGGGAGCTCCACGTCCGCGAAGGCGCGGAGCTGCGGCACGGTCTCCAGCCGATCGAACGCAAAATTGCCCCGGAAGACGAGGGACGCGACGAGCCTGTCGGCGTCGATGACCAGGAGATCCGCGACGAGGTCGATCACGCGCCCCTGCCCCGGCCCGCCCGGGCCGACGAGGTACGTACACGCCTTGGCGCGGACCTGCGGTAGCCGCGACTGCACACGCGGCAGGGTCGGGTGCATGCCGTCGAGGACGATCCACTCCTCGCCGCGGAGAAACTCGATCTGCTGGTCGGGCGGCGCCGGGTTGAACCAGCGGAAGTCGAAGCCGTCGGGGATCTCGGCGACGACGCCGTCGAGCCGCTTCCGGTCGACGTTCCCGAGCAAACGCCGACGATGCGGCCAGTAGCGCCCGTACGGGCCGAAGCCCGCGGCGCGCGTGGGGCCGCGGGGATCCACGAGGTTCGGCAGCGTGGGCGCGCTCGGCGGCACGCCGACGGGGTTGTCGTCGGTCAGGGCGGCGCGCTCGTAGAGGAGCGGCATGCGGTCGAAGGGACGAGGCGCCTGGGGCGCGTTCGCAGCGCGGTCGCCGAAGACGTGGATCGTCTTGTCGAGCAGTCCACGCTCCCGGAAGATCGCGAGGCGGGCGGAGAGCGCGGGGACGGGCCGGCCGCCGGGGGCGTAGGCGTGTCCGGAGAGGAGGACGCCGGCCGAAGGCAGGTACGGCGCGGTCTCGAGGGCCTCGACGACACTCGCCGCCGGGTGCTTGTCGCGGTTTTTCTCCTCGCGGATGAGGTCGAGGGCCGTCGTCGGCCACGCCGTGCGCTCGTGCGTGAGCGAGACCGTGAGCTTGAGGAAGATCGTGGCGCGCAGGACGCCGCCGCTGCGCCAGAGCGTCGAGCCACAAGCGACGGGCTTGAGGGCTGAAACCGGGATCGGGAAAGGTGACGTGGAGGGCACTACCCGCGTTCCTGGTGAAGCGCTTTACGTCGCGCTGTGGAAGGACGGTAGCCCCGGCGGGGAGGCCATGGCAAGCGGTTCCGCAGGGAGGGCCCCCGCTCACTTCTCTTTCTTCTTCTCGTCCTTCTCTTCGAGTCGTCGATTCATGTATCCGCGGGAAATCCCGAGCTGCTTCGCAGCCGCCGACTTGCTGCCGGCATCGGCGATCGCCTTCTCGATGGCCTGCACCGTGGGCGGCGGCGCCGCCGTCGACGCGCTCACGCCGAGGACCTGCGTGACGGCGGAGAGCTTGAGACCCAAGCCGGGATCCATCGACGCGACCAATCGATCCAGGTCTCGCACGTTCCCAGGCCAATCTTGCAGCATCATCAGCTCGATCGCCTCGACGTCGACACGCACCCGTCCGAGATCGAGCGTCCCGTACCTGCGCTCCCACAACGCCTTCGTCACGGCGAAGAGGTCCTCGGAACGCTTCGCGAGGGACGGCAACCGAATGCGAAACGTGAACCGCGCGAGGAGGTCTCTCCGGAACGTGCCTTGCGCCACGCATGCGGCGAGATCGCGGTTCGTCGCGGCCACGATGGCCACGTCCACAGGTAGCTCACGCGCGCCACCGAGGGGCGTCACGCCATGGCCGTCGAGGACACGCAGGAGCTTGGGCTGCGAGGTGCCCGGGAGCTCGCCGAGCTCGTCGAGAAAAACGGCGCCTCCATGATGGGCACGAAGCACGCCCGGCTTGGCTTCCACGCTACCGGAATAGGCGCCTCGCTCCGAGCCGAAGAGCTGTGCCTCGAAGAGCGTCTCGGGGATCCCTCCCACGTTGACGGCCGTGTATTTGTGCATTCGACCGAGCGCCCGCGCGACCTCCCGCGCCACAGCCTCCTTGCCCGTGCCGGTCGGGCCTTCGATCAGCACAGGGTGCAGGCGGCGCGCAGCGACTGCGGCGATGGCCGCGTGCATGTCCGCGAGGCCAAACGGGCCGACGAGCGTCCCCAGCGCTTCCATCGGTCGAAACGGACCACGATACGCTTCCCGAAAGACGAGCAGCGTACCGCCGATGCGGAGCACCGTCCCGTCCTCGATCGGCACCTTCGCCCCCGGATCGAGGCGGTGTCCATTCCGGAACGTGAAGTTGCGTGAACCGAGGTCCTCGACTTTCCACTTCCCTCCCTCGAATGAAAAGGACAGGTGCTGGCTCGAGGCCTTCGGGTCGACGATGCCTGCATCGGCAAGCCATGCGCGCCCGACGGGCTCGCCCGACGAAGGCATGGGGAGGACGGCCGAGCCTGGGAATGCAGCGAGCAGGACCGGGCGCCCCCGATCGACTTGCTCGGCGGTCGGCGGCCTGTGCTCTTCGGTGGTGGGCGGCAAACCGGGTCGGGTCATGGTCGGGCTCCGTCGAGATATACGAATACGTGGACTGGGGCGCTCTCGCGGGGGCCGGCGCGGAGCCGCATGCTGCTGCAGAGAATGGAGTTCTTGATCCCCCCGCGATTGTCCGCGATGCGCACCTCGGGATAGAGGTCCCTTGTTCCCTCGACCACGCGGATGAAAATACGGCCGTACGCAAGGTCCATCGAGCTTGCGCGCAGGACGTTGACCTTGTCTCCGCCCACGCGGACCATCTCCTTCATCGGGGAGCAAGCCCGATCCCCGGTCCTCTCGTTGCGCATGCATACGAGGGCGGAGGGGTTCGTCCCCGCCAGATCCTGGTTGCCGTCGACCACCACGGCGCCCGTCATGCGTAGGGTCCAGGTGCGCTCGGGGAGGGCTTTGTCCTCGCAGCGCCCAGCATTGCACGGATACCCGGACTTACACTTCCCGTCCTCCTCACAGCAAGGCAACCCCGGATCCACGTCGGGCGCGGTGACGTTCGGGCGAACCGCCGCCGCGCCCTTGCTCTTCGCGGAGAAGTCAATGGGAATCGCGGCCTGCGCATCGTCCGCGGGTTTCCCTTTCATGTACATCCAAAGCGCGAATGCCCCACTGGAAGCGGCCCCGACGAGCGCGAGGAGGAGCAGAGGCCAGCTCGCACCCCCGAAGCCGGACGAGGCGGACCGCGACGGAGGCGGCGGAAATTGCGGCACCGAAGGCGAACGCTCATGCGGCATGGACGCGGTCCGAGCCACCGGAGGAGGCGCGGACGGCGGCGCATGCATCCCCTCGGTGAAAAAGACGGGCGATTGCGCCGAGGTCGGCGGGACATGCGTGGCCGTCGGCGCGCTGTGCGCTTGCGTGATCCCCGGAAGCGAAGCCGATCCGGTTCGCAGCATCTCGTGCAGCGCCCCGCCATTCGGGGGGCGGCGGTGAGGATCGAGCGCGAGGCACGCGCGCAGGATCGGCACCCAGGGGCTCTCCGGCGCGGGCGGAGGCCATGGGAGGCGTTGATCCCAGGCGGCGCGATAAGCATCGTAATAGGCCGGCTGGACCGCCTCTGCGGGCAAACCCGTGGGATGTGATCCGAACAGGAGCTCCCACCCGAGCACCCCGAAGGCGAACATGTCGCGGGCAAACCCCTCACGATCCGGGGACCAGGGCCCAGGAGAGATGAGCTCGGGCGGGAGATACGGCGTCGTGCCGACGACGGCCCCAAACGTGGTGATCGGCGAGGGATTGCCTGCGGGCGCCGAGATCCCGAAGTCGACGAGCTTCACGCCGCCCGGCGTGAACGGAGCCGACCAGAAGGCGTCCGTGACGAGGACGTTGTCCGGCTTCAAATCCCGGTGGACGATGCCGAGCGCGTGCACGTGTGCGAGGACCGCGGCGAGCTGGTCGAGCACGGCGATCCGATACTCGGATCTCATGCGGGGATCCCGGGCCGCAGCGGCGAGGGATTGGCCCTGGACGAGATCAAAGACGAGCCCGATCAGGTCCTCGACCGAGTTTCGAAACAACTCGCGGCACGGCACGAGCCCCGGGTGCGTCACCCCCTGGAGCGCCTGCGCCTCGCGCCATGCGCGCTCCGCGGCGCCCTTCTCGAGCTCGCGGAGGGCGATCAGCTTGAGCGCGCGGGGAGCCCCCTCCTCGAGGACGTCGGAGACCTCCCAGACGGACCCCTGCCCGCCCTTTCCAAGGCGTCGCTTCAGCTCGTACCGGTTGACGCGTGACCCAGGTTTGAGTTCCACGACTGTGGTTCATACAACAGCACACGGTCGAACGGGAAGAAACATGCGCGGGAGGCGGATCGCGATCGGGCCGCGAGGGGGACGAACCTGATCGCGGGCACGAGGTTCGGCCGGCGCACGATAGCAAAACGAAAGCTTTTCAAGGGTTTGCCAAGGCCACGGGGGGCGATGGGGCCGGGCACGGAGGGTGCACTCCGGGGTGCACGCGTCGCACTCGGACGCGACGAGCATCGGAGGAACCGTGAACGATCGATACCAATTGCAGGAGAAGCTCGGCGAAGGGAGCTTTGGGACCGTCTACCGCGCCGTCGACAGGGACAGCGGGCGGGTCGTAGCCGTCAAGCTCCTCAAAGACCGCAGCCCCGACGGGCGAGAGCGGTTCGCCCGCGAGGCGCTCGTGCTCTACGAGGCGCTCGACAATCCGTTCATCGTGGAGTTGCTCGATCACGATCTCGCGGCCCCACAGCCGCACATCGTCCTCGAATACTGCGATCAGGGCCCCCTGGGGCGGCTGATCGGGAAGCTGCACTGGCGTTCGACGGCCGTGATCCTGATGCAGGTGATCACTGGATTGCGCGCCATCCATGATCGGAACGGGTTTCATCGGGACATCAAGCCCGACAACCTGCTCGTGACGACCGTGGAGTCCGGTACGTTCGTCGTGAAGCTCGCGGACTTCGGGCTGGCGAGGGTGCCCGGCGTCGGAACCATGATGACGCGGGGGCCCGGAGGAACGCCGGGGTACATCGCCCGCGAAATCCTCATGGGCGAGCCGTTTAGCGCGGCGGCGGACATTTATTCGCTGGGCGTCGTAGCCACCGAGCTGCTCACGGGCACACGCGACGCGTCGGCACTCCACAGGGCGGATGTTCCTCCTGCGTTGCGCGACCTCGTGCTCGCCATGCGGAGCGACACGCCCGAGAACCGTCCCGACGCACGCAAGATCGCCGAGGTGCTCCTGTCGTTGCTTGCTCCACCGTCGGGAAATAGGCCCCCGCCAGGGCCCGCGGTGCCCCCGGCACCCCCAACACCCCCCAGCTCGGGTCCGTCGGCGCCGCTCGTGATTGGCGGGGCGCTCCTGACGGTCGCGGCGTTTGCCGCGCTCGCCGCGCTCGCCGAGGGCCGTCCGGAGTGGGACGCGAGCGTGCGCAGGTACCGGGGAAAGGACGGGCAATTCAAGAAGGGCTGAGCGGCGCGATCGCGATCACCTCCGCTGCCCCGGAGAGGTGATCGCGATCGGCGCGTGACACGCAAAACCGGCCGTAGAAGGCCGGAAATCGATGGGCACAGCGGATGCAGTGAACGATCGGCACGCGCCGAGAAGGGCGCGTGCATTGAGTACGAAGGAGATGCGACGATGGCGAAGAATCAGCCGAGCCCCAACGATCAACGTTCGGACGTGAAGAACCCCAACAACCCCGCGTACAAGGACGACCGCCAAAACCGTATCGAGCAGGGGCACCCCAACGTGCCTCCGCCGCCGCAGGGACAGCCCGAGGCCCCCAAGCAGGAGCCCAAGAAGTAGCGGCTTCGCGCGGGGTGCCCTCCGTACACGGGTACCCCGCGCCTCTTCGAGCAGGACGCTCGGGCGCTCACCCCTTCGAGCGCCCGAGCCTCCCCTTCTTCCGAGCATCCCGACGGAACTCGACTCTGATCACGGGCTCGCCGACTCCGATGTCGAAGAGGGGGGACTCCGATCTCGGGCTCGCCGACTCCGATGTCGAAGAGGGGGGACTCTGATCACGGGCTCGCCGACTCCGATGTCGAAGAGGGGGGACTCTGATCACGGGCTCGCCGACTCCGATGTCGAAGAGGGGGGACTCCGATCTCGGGCTCGCCGACTCCGATGTCGAAGGGCCAGCACTCCGATCTCGGGCTCGCCGACTCCGATGTCGAAGGGCCAGCACTCCGATCTCGGGCTCGCCGACTCCGATGTCGAAGAGGGGGGACTCCGATCTCGGGCTCGCCGACTCCGATGTCGAAGGGCCAGCACTCCGATCTCGGGGCGATCCGCGCCAGGTTGGCCAGCAGCACCTTGCCGGCGCTGTCCACGGCCAGGACCGGGTCGCTCACGGCGGGGAGCAGGGCATCGAGCTGTGGATGCAAGCTCGGCTCAACATGACGCGCTCGATGGCCAGCCTGGCGACCGTGGGGAGGTGGAGGCTCGCGAATGCTTCGGGGCGGCGTCCGCGCGTGGTGGCGTAGACATGGGTCCTCCATGACGGGCGAGCCCCCTCTCCGCGTTCGTCCTCCGTCGAGACCACCCACGTGGGCCGCTCACCCTCGAATACCGGCTTTGAGCTCGTCTCGTATCTTGCGGTCGATCGCGAGTTCCTGTTCGTAAAAGGCACGCGGATTCGGCGGGAGCGTCGGATCCGCGTGCCCCTGCTCGACCTCGGCGATGAGCGGTTCGATCACCGCAAGGCCGGCTTCAAATTCACCATTCATCTGGCAGCACCGCGCATAGATGCCGCTCATCGAGTGTCGTTTCTCGATGCCGGAGAACCCCCGCTGCAAAAGCTCATGCCAGATCTCCCGGCAAACCTCGTGGGGTTGCTCGTCTCTGAGCGCCTCGTCCAGGAGCCACTCCGTGATGCGCCGCCTGGTCTCCACGACATGGTACTCGTTGTCGCCCGCCCGCTCGACAAATTCCGCCTCGATTCGACGATATTCGCGGACCGCTTCCTCGAAGCTCAGCTCTTCGGACAAGTAGACCGCGTTCATTCGCTCGATGAACGCGATCTCCTCCGGCTCTAATTTTCGCCACATCTTCAGCGCTCTCCTAGTGTCCTGGGACCAAAGTTCGTAAAAATTCTCAGCGCATCGGTACAAATCCATGACCTGACGACATATGCAGGTGTGGGAAGACCGAAGAAGCCGCTGGTCCTAACGGAAGAGGAACGCGAGCTG
>NZ_JARZHI010000146.1:0-7839 GCF_029946465.1 Polyangium sorediatum | reverse complement strand
AGCCCCCCGCGGGGTCCGGGGCAGCGCCCCGGCGCGACCCTTCCCCGAGGAGACCCATGCTCCGGACCAGGGCCAGCCCTGGACCTTTGGTGCATGGATGTTCCCTCGCGAGGTCTGGCTCCCGTGAGCGTGGCCTCGTGGTAGGGACCTTTCATGGAGGCGCTCCTCGTCCTGCTCGGCCTGGGCTTGGTGGGGTTGTTCCTGGCCACCCCGATCCTCGCGTTGCTCCTGGCCACGCAGGCAAAGGCACGCGTGAAGCACCTCGAAGAGAGGCTCGACGTGCGAGAGGCGCACATCGCGGAGCTGGAACGGCGGCTCGCGCGCATGGAAACGCTCGCGCAAGCCTCCACGGGCCACCCGCCAGATCGGACCGCCTCCTCGCCGACGCCTCAAGAACCGTCCGTCAACGTTGGCTGGGTGGACGTGCACGACGTGAAGGTCCACCCGTCAGGCCTGACGGACGCCCCGCGCGCGCTCGCGGTCATGCCGTCCGAACCGACGGGGGACCTGCGCGTGATGTCGGAGGCTGCTGCTGCTTCTGCTTCTGCCTCCGCTCCGGCTCCTGCCGCCGCCTCCTCCTCCGCGCCCCCCACCGAGCCTGCTCCCTCCCTCGAAGAGCAACTCGGCCTCACGTGGCTCACGCGCATCGGCGCGGCGGCGTTCCTCCTCGGCGCCCTCTTTTTCTTCAAGTACGCCGTCGACAACGCCTGGATTGGCCCGACCGGTCGTGTCGTCCTCGGCGCTGTTCTCGGCGCCTTGCTCCTCGCCGCTGCGGAGCTCCTCCGACCCCGGACCCGCCCGGCCTTCGTGCATGCCCTCTCCGGCATCGGCCTTGCCACGCTCGTCGCTTCGTTATGGGCTAGCGTCGCGCTCTACCAGCTCGCTCCGCCGGCCGCGGCCTTCGTCGCCGTGGCCCTCGTGCTCGCGCTCGGCGCGGGGCTCTCGCTTCGCCATCGCGCCGAGTCGCTCCTCGTCCTCGTCCTCGTCGCCGGCCTCGCCAATCCTGTCGTGCTCTCGACCGGACAGGACCGACCCATTGCGCTCTTTGGCTACTTGCTCCTCCTCGGATCCATGGCCCTCGGCGTCGCGCTCCGGGCCGGGTTTCGCCTCGTCCCCGCGCTTGTCGTCCCGGGATCGTCTGCGCTGTTTCTCGGCTGGTACCTCAAGTCCTTCGACATCCACGGGCAAACATCCGCATGGAGCGACGTCCCGCCGGAGGCGCGCATCGGGCCTTATCACAGCCTCGCCGCGCGCCTCGCGCCGCTGCTCTTCGTGGGACTCGCTTCCGCGCAGTGGTCTGCCGTCGCGCTTTACCTCGACCGCCGCACCCCGCGGAAGCTCGACGCCAAGCTCTTTGCGCTCGCCGCGCTCACGCTCTCGCACGCCGGGGCGGCGATGTTGCTCCACGATCACGTGTGGCTCCTCTCGGCCCTCGCGATCGCCCTTGGCGCCCTTGCCATCTGGCTGCTCGGCGCGCTCGGCGTGACCGAGCTCCTTGCCGTGCCCATGGCCGCGGCGTTCGTGGTCTTCCTCGTCGTGAGCCATGACGTCCCGCAGGATCAGCGGCTCTGGCTCGTCGCGCTCTTCGGCGGGTGGACGGGCGTGTACGTCGCAGGCTTCGTGCGCAAGGTCCTCCGCCGCGATCCGCTGCCGGCGGGCGCGGCCATCGCGGGCAGCGTCGCTGCCGCGCTTTTCGTCGTGCTCGCTGCGGTGCAGCTCCTGCCCGAGAGGCCCGCGATCTTCGTGGTGCTCACCTCGATCGCGAGCGCCGCTGCCGCTGCACTCGCCGTCCGCGCGCGCCTCGGCGTGCTCCACCTCGCAGCCGTCGGCTTCGCGTCGCTCATGGTCGCGATCGCCGCGGGGTTCGTGCGAAGTGCCGCGCTTGCTGCGCCCTTGTCGCCCGCGTTCCTCGGCGCGCTCGTGGTCTTCGGGGTCGTGCACCTCGCGGCCCTCGGGGTCGCCGCGCTCCGGACACCTTCGCCCTTGCGCTGGAGCGCGGTCCTCGCAGGAGCGCTCGCCACGCTCACGTTCGTCGCGGCGGCGCTCGCGTCCACGAGCGACGAGGTCCCGACGTTCCGCGCGCTCGTCACGGCGGCCGCGGGCGCTCTGGACCTCGCGCTCGCCGCGGGGATCATGCGCCGGAGGCCCGAGGCGAGCGCGCGCCTGTCTCTGCTCGCGGGGCTCGCGCTCGGCCTCTTCGCGGCGGCGCTCGCGTTTGGGCTCGAGGGCGCCACGATCACGGTGTTATGGGCCGCGCTTGGCTGCGTCGCGGCGGCGATCGCGGCGCGCTCGCGGGAGGGCGGGTGGCTCGTGGTCGCCTCGCTCCTGTTCGCCGCGACGTTCGTTCGTCTCGTCGCTGTCGACGTGTGGGGCACGCAGGCGCTCGTGGAGCGGTTTTTCGAGACGCAGGGCAGGGAAGGGGTCCTCTCCGTGCCCTTGCTCCGCAGCCCGCGCGCCACGGGCCTCGCAGGCACGAGCGTCGCATTGCTTGTCGCGGCGTACCTGCTCGCCGCGGGGGCGCGGCGCGCGGAGGCAGCCAAGGACAAGGCCAAGGCATCCCTTGACGTCGCTGCGGGCATTGCCGCGATCGGCGGACATGCGTTCTGGATCACGCTCGCCGTGCTGGAAGTCCGCACCGCGGTGACCACGCTCCCCGCGCCTCCGCCCGTGCCGCTCGACGCCCCCGAATGGGCGGCCTTCGCGGCGCGCTTCACGGCCCTGCTGGCGTCGCAGCAGGGCAGGCTCGCCATGACGACCACGCTCGTGCTTTCGGTCGCGGCCGCGGCGCTGCTCGCGCTCGGCTTCGCGGCGCGCAGCGCGCTTCATCGGTACCTGGGGCTCGCCTTATTTTTCCTCGCCGTCGCCAAGCTCGCGGTCTGGGACGTCTGGAGCGTCGAGCGCATCTATCAGATCCTCCTGCTCACTGGCGTCGGCGCGCTCCTCGTCGCCGGCGGGTTTCTTTATGCGCGCTTCAGCGATCGCCTGATCGCGCTGATGCGCACGGGCGGGACGGCGCTCGTGATCCTGCTCGTCACCACGCGCGCGGAGGCGCAAGCGATCACGCCGCGGCTCCTCCCGGTCGGCAAATACACGTCGATGCGCGCCGTGACGGGCATCGACGCCGCCGGGGATCATCGGCTCGCCGTGGATGACGCGCTCTACCGGGCGAGCACCTCCGCGGAGCTCTTCGCGGACGTGCGTCTCGTCGACGCCGCCGGGCACGAGGTGCCGCGGATCGTGCGGGAAACCCCGGCCCATCGGCGTATTCCGGACGTGCCCGGCGAGATCCTGGATCCCGCGTGGCTCCAGAGCGGCGCGGCGGTCGCGACGTTCCGGCTGCCGGCCTCGACGCTGCATTGTCGGCTCGCGCTCGACATCGCCGGCGACACGTTCCTCCGGCGCGTGCGCGTCGAGACGGGCGACAGCCGCGAGGCGCTCGGCGTCGTCGCGGAGGGGCCGCTCGTGTACCGGATCCGGCACGAGCGCGGCACGGTCGAGCACCTGCTCGTCCCGTACCCGAAGTCCGAAGCGCGCCTCGTGCGCGTGACGCTCCTGCCCGCGGATGCGGCCGAGGCTGGCGGGCGCCTCTCGATCCAGGGCGGCGCATTCCGCTGCCCGTCCTCGGACGACGAGACGAACGTGGTCTCCGAGGTGCCGCTCGCCATCGAGGAGATCCGGCGCGACGAGGCGGAGCGATCCACGATCGTCACGCTCGACGCGGGCGCGGAGGGCCTGCCGATCCAGGCGATCACGCTCGACGTCGGGACGACGGAGCTGCGCCGCCGCGTCGACATCACGGCGACGAGCTTCCGCGAGGTATGGCCGGCCGTGGGCGGCGGCGTCCTCTATCGGATCACGCCGCGGCCGGGCGTCGTGCTGGAGTCGATGCGCCTGCCGATCGACGAGACCCGCAAGCGATATTTCCGCCTCGTGATCCACGACGAGGACTCGCCGCCGCTCGGCATCCGCGGCGCGCGCGGCGAGGTGCGGCCCCGCGAGATCGTCTTTCGCGCGGCGACGCCCGGCGAGCACCGGCTCTACGTCGGGGATCGGACCGCCGCCGCGCCGTTGTACGATCTCGCCGTGATCCTCGACCGCGCCGATCGGGCCGAGGTGCCGCGGGACGCGACGATGGGGCCTGTCCTGCCAAACCCTCGTTTCGGCGAGGCGGATCGCGCGGCGCCGCTGCCGTTCACGGAGCGGCACCGGACGGCGCTCGGCGTGGCCCTTGCGGTCGTTTTGCTCGCGCTCTCGCTCTGGGCGATCCGCTTGCTCCGCAACACCGACGCGGCGGACGAGGGCAAACCGGGCTGATTCCGGCGCGCGGCGCGCCATCGTCGTGGTACCTTCGCGCCCGTCGTGCGCCGTTTTTTTCTGATCACCCAGGGGCGGGCCCTCTCGTACGCGTTTTCCTCCTTCGGACTCGCGTCGATGGCATTTTCCGCGGTGAAAGGCGGGTTCTGGTCGTTTTTGCTCTCGCCGCCGGGCCTTCCCATCGCGGGCCTCGCGCTCATCATGCTGGGCCTCTCCATCGAAGAGACCGGCACCGTGCGGCGAATCCGGCTCGGCGCGGGCCTCCGCGTCTTTGCGTTCGTGCTGCTCCTCGTGGCCGGCGTATGGGCGATCGCCGAGGGCGCGCTCGGCTCGGAGCTCGTCGTCCTCGGGACCCTGCTCTTTGGCTTCGGCGTGGCGGGCGCGACGACGGGATTCGTGCACGACAAAGGCATCGTCGCGGACGTCCGTCATGGACAGGCCATCCGCCTCGAAACCATCTCCGCCCAATTCGTCTCGTTGTGGGTCCGCGGCCGTGACGTCAAGGTCCCCACGTCGATCCTGCGCGGCGTGGCCCTCGCGCGGGACCTCGATGGGCGTGGCGTGTTCGTGCTCGTGCGGAGCCGCGACGGCGTGGTGGGCGGTGACGAACTCCCGTGGATCGCGACCACGCGCGAAGGGGAGACCTTCTTCCTGACCGAGCACGAGGCCGGCCTCGATGCCGAGGTCCTCGCGACGCGCCTCACGGAGGCTGCCGCGGCGGCGCAGGAAGGTGGTTACCGCTGACGGCCCGTGCGCAGCCGGCGACCGCGCAGCACGCGCGTCAGATCGACCTGGCTGCCGTTCAAGCCGGCCATCGGATCGTTGTCGTCGCGGCTGGTGCGACCGATGTGCCAGACCCGGTTTTCGCCGCGCAGTCGTTCTTTTTGCTCTTCCACCGAGAGCTCCGAGCTCCCATCGGGATTATCGCTGCGAACGGGGCGAATGGTCGTGCTCATCGGGGCCTTGGGGCTCGCTTTGCGCGGCCTCTGTAGCATCCGCGTTCCGCCGCCCGGCGTCAAGAACGGCGACCCTTTCGTATCGATCCCGCTTGAAAAAGGCCTGCGCTTGACAGCAGGGACGTCCTCGGCTCCCCTTCGCTTGCATGGCCGTACAGCTCACCGGGCCCGAGGGTTTTGCATTTGCGCGTCGCTCCGTGGGGCCCTCGCGCCCTCCCGAGCGCCTCGCCCTGGTGTCCCGGGCGGGCACGCTGCTGTTCGTGGTCGATCGATACGAGATCTCGTTCGCCGACGGCATCCGCGAGACGGTGTATCTCGAGCGCCTCGAGCGCTTGCTTCGGCTCGACGAGGACCCGGACCGGGGGTTTTACGAGGCGGACAGCGGAGGCACGGATCCCGACGAGCTTTTGGAGAAGCTGTTCGCGACCGAGACGAAGCGCCACGTGGGCCTGCTTCGTTCGCATTTCGAGGCGCGCTCGCCCGTCGCGATCGAGGTCCACGCGAACGTCGTCTACCGCCTCATGCAGGAGGACGATTGGGAGGCCATGCTGGCGTTCCTGAACGAGCGCCTGCCCGAGGGGGGCGCGCTCAGCATCGAGGAAATCAAGAACTTCGACGTCGAGGCGATGATCGCCTTCGATCCCGAGGAGGACGAGCCGGCCCGCGAGGACGGGACGGGGTTTGTCATGTATTTCCGGGAGCAGGACGAGGAGGACGACGGTTTGCCCCTCCTCGGGCTCTGCATTCTCGCGCACGCCGTGGTGCACGACATCGACTGGATGGATGTCGAGGAGGAGCCGCTCTACGACCGCGTGCTCTGGCGCGCCGGCTGATGTCTCAGGGGTTCGTCGCCGGCTTCGGAGCCTCCTCCTCGGCCCCGCGTGCCTCCTCTTCGGCCATTCGATTCTTCCGCTCGGCCTCCTCCGCCTTCCGCTCGGCCTCCGTGCGGTTCCAATCGTGGCCCATGAAACCCTCGATTTGCTCGATCTCCTCGATCCGCTCGCGCGCGCGCCGCGCGGCGTCGGCGTAGGTGGGATCGGCCCCGGCTTTCTGGAGGAAGACGCCAAACAGCTCCTTGGCCTTGCGTGGAGCGAGCTCGGGGTGCTCTCCGCCCGCGATCGCCGCGTACTCCTGCGTCAGGATCCCTTCGTTGTAATAAGCCTCGGGCCGCTCGGGCGCGCTCTGCTTCGCCTTGGCGAGCTCGGTTCGCACCTCCGCAAACTTCTGCGTCAGGTTCCCCTCGTCGATCTGACCACGGAGCGCGTGCGCCAGCCCGATGCGCGCGTCGTAATCGTTCGGCCGCAGGGCGAGCGCCGCGCGGTAGGCCGATTCGGCCGGCGAGAATCCTCGGAAGCGCAGGTTCACGGCGGCAAAGTTCATCTGCGCCTCGAAGAACGCGGGATCGATCCTCCGCGCCTCGTCGAACGAACGCGCGGCCGCCGTGAAATCCCCGAGCTCGACCTGGATCATGCCGGCCGTGTTGTGAATCGGGGCATATCTAGGATCCTTGCGAATGGCCTGCGAGCAGACGAGCGCCGCGAGCTCGAGCACCTGCGTGTCGAGCTTCTTCTTGTCGAGCGCGCCGCGCGCCCGGGGCGCTTCGGCCTTCCGTTGCGCCGTCCCGAGGTGAATGAGCGCGAGGAGGTTGTACGCGGGCAACGCCCGATCATCCACGGCGAGCGCGCTCTGCGCATATTTCTTCGCGCGCTGCGAATCGGTGAGCCCGTCCGCGTCGGGCGTCTCGCGCCCTCGTTTCAGGTGCAAGACGCCGAGGTGCACGAGCGAGGTCGCGTCCTTGAACTGGGCGTCGACGACGGCGGCCCGCGTGAGTTCAGCGATCGCCGCGTCGAAGTTTTTCCCGCCCGACGCCGCGAAATCCAGCAGCGCGAGCTCGGCCCGCGCCCGGTGGGACGTGGGCTCCGCCGCGAGCGCCTTCGTGAATTGCTCCCGCGCCTCGCGATCGAGCTGGCATCGCTGGTACGCCACGCCCGCGTTGTAATGGGCGCGCGCACGGATCGAATCGCTCTCGCGGCCGTCGGCGACGGCCGTGAAGTGCGCGGCAGCGGCCCTGCAGCTCGCCTCGTCGTGTTTTCGGGTGGCGTCCTGGCGGGCGAGCGCGAGCAGGCCGTCCCGGAACCGGAGGGCCGCCGCAGGGGAGGCGGGTTCGTTCGTGGCATGCGAGGCAAGGGCGTTCCGTTCGGGGGCCACGGGGGCCGTGGCGACGCCCGCGCCGCACCCCGTGAGCGCGAGCGCCGTGAGGAGCGCCGCTCCCATCGTCATGCCCCGCCGCGCGCCTTTTGCGTGTGATCTCGATGCATCGCTCTGCATGTGCCGCTCCTCCATCATGCCCACGCGGCGACAGCGCCGGATCGTGGCCTCCGCGTGAGACGCGCGCGCCCCCGCGCGCCTTGGGCTGAGCATGGGTCTCATCTGGGAAGTGCTTCGCTGGGGCGTTGCCCCAGGCCCCACCCGGGGCTATCCGCCCCGGGACCCGGACCAGCGAGGCGCTGGACCCAGGGTCGATGAACTGCGCATCGCGCAGTTCATCGAACGGGCCGAGTCAAGACCA
>NZ_JARZHI010000145.1:0-8655 GCF_029946465.1 Polyangium sorediatum | reverse complement strand
TGGCGAAACAGGTGGTCACGATGGCGAAACAGGTGGTCACGATGGCGAAACAGGTGGTCACGATGCCGCGAAACAGGTGGTCACGATGCCGCGAAACGGGTGGTCACGATCGCGCGAAATTCGCACTGCGACCGCCTCGAGGACTTCGAAGGCCTCCTCGATCTCGTGCTCGCACAGCCGCTCCTGGAGCCACCTGCGTCCCGGGTCCTTTCGGCGCGCGTCGTCCGAACGTCAACGGGTGGGTACGGCGTGGATCTCGTGTTCAAGGACCTCGACGACCAGGTGCTCGACACGATCCATCGCGAATACCCGGCCGCGACGTGTTGCCACGAGGTGCTCTACAAGGCGGCGCTCGCAGCGGCGCTCTGGATGGAGAAGCGCGAGACGCCCCCGGAGGAGCCCCCGGCGCCTGCAAAAGGGCCCGACCCCTGCCCCGCGCCGAAGCCGCCTCCGCCCGCAGCTCCGTCGCCATCGACGCCCACCGAGCCCCCTTTGCCTCCCCTGCCCGTCGAGCGTCGATGGTTCCTCGGGGCCGGAGGGCTGTTCGCGGTCGGCATCACCCCCGAGGTCGTCGGCGGCGCGCACATGGGCGGCGGGTATCGCTTCGCAGAGCGGTGGACGATCGAGGCGAATGCGCGCGCGACGTTTCCGCTGCTCACGCGGCCCCTCGGAACGACGCTCGTGCATGTGTACACGGCCTCGACGACACTCGGCCCCTGCTATCTGCGCGGATCGTTTGGCGTGTGCGGACTGGTCATGGCCGGAGCCATGTGGGCCGAGACCGTGAACCGGACGTACCCGGACCCGGACCGCCTTCATTTCTTCGGCGTCGCTATCCGCGGGCTCCTCGAACATCCGGTCGGCGATCGACTGAAGATCCGAATGGACGCGGAGCTCGGTGGGAACCTGTTTCGGTCGAGGTTCAAAGCCGAAGAGAAGCCGACGCGATGGCGTACCGAGCCGGTGACGGCGAACTTCGGCGCGTCGCTCCTCTACTGGTTCTGATTTCGTTCAGATCATGGGTTCACGGCAGCAGAACGTCGTCGCGCCCGCGAGGAGGACGTCGCCGACGGGCGTGCTGCCGTGTGGTTCGCAGGTGCCAGGCTGATAGTCGAGCACCTCGGCGGCGATACCAGCGAGCGCGACGCCGGACATGAGAGGGTGGCAATCCCCCCCCATCTCGGGCGAGATGTCAACCTCCAATCGCTGAACGGTACACGCCACGTCGCTGTACACGTGGACCTTGACGGAGCACATCGCGCCCGTCGGCGGATCACACGAGCAAGCCTCGCACTGCCGCTGATCATCGACCTGTCCGTAGAAGAGGTGCTTGTCCGGCCAACCTTCAGGGCAGGTTTCATCGCCCTCGTGCATCAAGCACGTGGCGAACGGCGCGCCCGAGAGCGGCAGACAAACCTCGTCCTCTCCTTCACATGCCGGCCAAGGCGCGCGGGCGCAGGCGCGGGCGAACGGCGCGCCAAACCCTCCGGGCACATAGTAGGCCGGTCCGGGCGGAGGATCACTGCCATGCGGCGTACAGGGCGGCTCCTCGATGGTAGGCGCGGAGATGTGGATCCCTCCGACGCACGGCACGCCGCCACACTGGAGACCTACCGGGATGAAGTTCGTCGCGGTACAACCTCCTTCCCAACTCGCAGGCGGGTCGAATGAAGTATTGACACCGCCGCCCGCACATGAGTCGGAGGTCACGGTCCAGGTCGTGGGCACGTGGCATCCTCCTCCTACGGGTGCATCACACGTGCACGTCGGGCACACGGGCCCCCACGCCGGCGCGGGCCTTCCCTCGAAGGCGATCTCGGGCGCGTCTTCCGGACAAAAGGGCACGTCGATCTCTGCACCCGTGGCGAGCAACACGGGCGGCCAGTCGGGAACAGGGACCACGCACGTCCCATCCGTGCAGGAGGATTGCGAGCCATCGCCCGCCTCGGTGCCGCCATCGACACACTCGGGGAGCGGCGGGGGAGCACCGTCCGGGCAGTCCTCCGGCCAGGGGCACGGGCAACACTTCGGGGGCGTGCCGGGCGCGCAGTCGGAGCCGGGGGAACCATCACTATACCAGCAACCAGCCCCCAGGAACGATGCGGCAGTTGCCGACGTTACGAGCCATGCAGCGAAGAAGAGGCGGATACGCACGCAGGGATGCTACCTGGCGACTTGTGACGCGTCAAGGCCGGAGACAAACCTCGGAGAGTCCGACACCAGGCCTCTGCGGCTACGGCCGTGTGACCGGACAATCGGATTTGATGGAAGGGTTTGTCGGTGGACGTAAGGCGTGGTAGGGGTGAGTCGATGACCTCCGTCGGGAAGGACCCGCCTGTGCCTCGACAAGAAAAACGCGATGCTCAAGAGTTTCGTGTCCGAGTAGGTGCCCGCGTCCGTGAGCTGCGCTTGCATCGGGGGATCACGCAGGCGCAGCTCGCCGAGGCGAGCGGCTTGTCCAGGGGGTACCTGTCGAGCATCGAGCGTGCCCGCGTCAACGCGACGATGATACCCGTGTACCGCATTGCGGCAGCGCTCGATGTCGTGCCCATGGTCCTGTTTACGGGTGCCAATGACGACGCGTTGTCGCGCGAGTTCGACAAGTTGAGATATCTTCCGGCACGCGAGGCCACACAAGTGCTGGAGGATTGGGCGAGAAGAATTCAGCGTTCCTTCACTCTTGGGAAATGACTCATGAGTCTCGCCCCCGTCGACCTTGACCGCGAACGGCAAGCACGTTGCAAAGCGCTCGTGGTTGGACTACACGAGCGTGACCATGAGCACTCGTCCAACCCTTCCGAGCGACAAGGTTTCCCCCGAGGTCCACGACATCATCGCCTCTTTCCACCGAGGCATTGTCGACGAGGTCGCAGCCGCTGTCACGCGTGATCCCGTCGTCGTCGTCGGCATGGCGCAAAATCCGGTCGTGAAAAACGCCCGCAAATTGCTCGACCAGGCAGGCGTCAAGTATACGTATCTCGAGTACGGAAGCTACTTTTCCCGTTGGAAGGAACGCCTCGCCATCAAGCTCTGGGCAGGGTTTCCAACCTTCCCGATGGTGTTCATCGATGGCATCCTCGTCGGCGGACACAGCGAACTCAAAAAAATCGAGGCGGCCGGCAAGCTCAAGAAATAGGCACGGCTTGCCACGATCTCACCCCCGGTGAGACGCGTCCCGCGGGGAGCGGGGAAGTCTGCGCGCAATCGGTCCGCGCCTCCCCGCTTCCTGGGCCGCCTTCCGAGCCCCGCACCTTCATGGAAGGAGCGGGCGTTGTGGAGTGAGGGCCGCAAGGTAAGCAGGGGTCAGATGCTCTCATCGGCGGAATCTTCCTCCGTCGACGCCCGCGTGGAGGGCCAGGTCGCGGTGGGGGGAATGCGTGGACGCGGTTGTAGAGGTCCAGGAGGACAGGGGGAATCGCGCGGACGCGGTTGGCAAGGGTGAGGACGCGGTTGTCGAGGGCGAGAGCACCCGATGGGGATCGCTCGGACACCGTTGCCAAGGGCGAAGACGCGGTTGCCGAGGGTGTCGACGCGGTTGCCGAGGGTGTCGACGCGGTTGCCGAGGGTGTCGACGCGGTTGCCGAGGGTGTCGACGCGGTTGCCGAGGGTGTCGACGCGATAGGGATCCGCGCGGACGCGGTTGCCGAGGGTGTGGACGCGATGGGGATCCGCGCCGACGCGGTTGCCGAGGGTGTGGACGCGATGGGGATCCGCGCCGACGCGGCGGGGAGGAGGCTCGGGCTCGGTTGCCGAGGGCTCGGGCATGGAGCGGGGAGGGCGGGGACGCTCGAGGAACCCCCTTGCCATGGTGTCATCCATGTCCGTCTCGGTTCCTTCCTCGATTCCTACGGGCCCATCAAATCATACATCGATGCATAGGTGCACTCTGGGTGCACCAGGATCAGTCCGAATGGCTGCGCCAAGCTGCTGCTCGCGTCCTTGAATGCGAGCCACAACTCGTCGTTCCAGCGCGTAGACTCGAAGTGTGTGGCCGCAAATCCCCCCTGCGGGGCCTTGGAGAACGTTGACGAGCGCCCGTCGCGTCGAGTTGCCGGACCCGTCCACGGTGTGCTCGTTGATGGCCATGCTGTCGTTTCCCGCCACCCACCAGCCACCGCCGGAGCGCGGCTGGATCGTGAGCCAATCCACGCCGGTATGCGTTCCCGGAAGTGCGGGAGCTGGAACGGGTTCGCCCGGAAACCCAATGGCATCGGCAGCGGGGTCGAGAGAGGCGCCTACGCCTTGCACGAAAGTCGTCACGGGAGATAAGTCCACCCCGAGGACCACGCCACCCCCGCGCCGCCCGCATCGGCCACGATCGCGGGTCGTGTCGTGCCCCCGGCCCACCCGCCTTCCACGCCTGTAGACGCTTGTCCGGGTGAAGCGGAGCGCCGAGGACGACGTCGGGCGGCTGCGTCGGTACGTGTATCCCGTGATCTGGGAGGTGCGGATCGACAAGGTGACGCTCGACGACGCGGAAGCCGTGATGCGGGGGATTCCGCCGGAGCGGTCGGCGGCGACGCGGAGGCACGTGGCGCAGCTCCTCCATCGGCTTTGCGCGATGGCGGTGTTTCCGCTGCGGGTGATTGCGGCGAGCCCGCTGCGGAAGGGGTTCTTGCCGAAGGTGGGGTCCGGGAAGGCGAAGGGGTGGATCTATCCGGACGAGGAGGCGCGGTTGATCGGGTCGCCCGAGGTGCCGCTCGCGTGGCGGGTGTTTTATGGGTTTCTCCATCGAGAGGGGCTGCGGCTGCGCGAGGCGGCGAGGCTCACGTGGAGCGATTTCGATCTCGAGCGCGGGGCCATGGTGCTCGACGAGAACAAGACGGACAATCCGCGGGCGTGGGCGCTAACGCCCGGGGTGCCGGAGGCGCGGCGGGCCTGGCGGGAGTTGCGGGTGCGGGAGGGCGCGGATGTCGGGGAGGAGGCGGTGGTGTTCGTGGACGAGGAGGAGAAGCCGATCGGGAAGCGAAGGGCGGCGGAGCGGTATCGGGAGCACTTGCGGGCGGCGGGGATCACGCGGGCGGTGCCGTTCGAGAGGAGTCGGGTGAGGATGCCGATTCGGCTGCATGATACGCGGGCGGCGTTCATCACGGTGGCGCTCGCGTGCGGGAAGAGTGAGGCGTGGGTGCAGGATCGGACGGAGCATCGGTCAAGTGTGATGATCAATCGGTATCGGAGGGTGGCGCGGACGGTGGGGGAGCTTGGGGTAGGGGGGTTGGTGAGGATGGGGGGTGGGCATGTCGATGGAACAGGCCCTTCGGCCGGCTTACCTTGATAAGGTTTGTTCTTGACGTGTCAGCTGCATTGGAGCAAGTTTGCCCACATTGTGAGCGAGACCGACACGGCAGTCTCAAGGGACGCAACGCTACGTGCGGCATCGCACCTACTCAAACTGGCACGTCCGCCTTCCTTGCCAGGGCTGTTTCCAAAGGTGCCCGCCAGAGTGGTTCAGGGATTGGACCTGATGCATGCGCATACTCGGCGTGTGAGCAGGCGTTTGCAAGCGCACACCAACGAGTATCGCCCCGTCGCAGCTCTCGTGGACGACAAGAGCAGTAAGCACCTCATCGTAGGCGTCCCAGGCTCAGGAAAAACGCATGTCCTTTGGCAATTGGCTCAGCAACTGATATCCAACGACCGGCACATTCCATTTATTATTCCCATTGCCGACGCATCTTCTTCCGCGGCAATTCATGAATATGTACTTCGAGACATCGAAAGAGCCGCCTCGCTTATTTTTGTGTCAGATGAAGACGCCTCTATGCCCGCCGCTGCACAAGGAACTGCTCTCATGCCCTACACGTCCAAGCCGATATTTGACATTGCCATCCTGTGCGCCACACACGATGAGCTCGAGAAGGTCAAAACCGTCCAGAAGGGCCACTGGAAGCCCCTCCCAGCAACTGAGGACGATCCCAACAGCTACGAGGAGACCGAGTACACGACCCGGAAAGGTAGATGTCTGCGCGTCGTTGCAGCAGCGCAAACTCAGATGGGGATGCCTGCTTCCGCGGTGCTCGCGGCGAAAATGATTTTGCGCTTCACACCCAAACTTGTGGCGATGGTGGGTATCGCCGGTGGTGCCAAGAGCGACAAGCAGAAGTACGGAGATGTTCTGGTGCCCAACCGGACCTTCGACTACAACGCCGGGAAGCTTACGATACGCGACAACAAACTCCATTTTGAGCCCGACTACGATCCAATTCGCATCTCCGAGCGGCTGCGGAGTCGGCTTGATTACTGGAGCAAAGAACGCCCAGGGCTTGACGAGATTAGCATACAATGGCCAGTGGGTAGGCAGCAAACCCGCATCGACATTCACGTCGGCCCACTTGGTTCTGGGGCAGCAGTAATTGATGCAAAACTGCCAATGTTCGAAGTCCTTGAGCATTGGCGCAAGCTAATCGGCATCGAGATGGAGGCGTATGGTGTTCATTTAGCCTGCCAGAGCGCCCGTCAACCGCCGCCCGAATTCTTGTGCATGAAGTCGATCTCTGATTTTGCAACAAGCAAAACTGACGAATGGCGGGATTATGCGGCATACACCGCTGCGCAGGTCTGTTACCGGTTCTTGACGGAGGAATGGGAGAACCTGTTTCCGGACCCTCGCTAAGCCCGGCGTCATCGATAAGTCTGGCGCCGGGCAGCGTACCAATGCCAGCTTTTTTCCAGGCCGGTTCAGACCGGCTGGGCTCGGTTGCGCATCGTGAGAAGAAGCCCGCCGATCGCGCGCGGACCAAGCCTCAACCGACGCGAGTCCGTGCTGAGAAGGAGAAATTCGCGCCTTCGATCACGGAGTGGATGGTCAAGCTCAAAAGGAACGTTGAACATCTTACCAACGATCAGGTTAAAGCACTTCATCAGATACGATTCAGAAGTAGGGCGCTAATTACAGGATGCGCAGGATCTGGGAAGACGTTGCTTGCGGCTGAGAAGGCAATCCGCTTAGACGCCGCAGGCATGCGGACGCTTCTTCTCTGCCACAATCCGAATCTCGCCCAACACTTGGCGTCCCTCGTCGCAAATTCGTCGGTCGACGTTTATGACATCACTACGTTTGTGAACAAATTAGCCGAGGTTGCGACACCAGAGCGCCTCGATTGGACAGCATTTGACGAACCACTTGACCAAGACGTCAACCATGCATTTGACGCTGTTAACAAGACTACGGCGTCCTACGAAGCGATTATCGTAGATGAGGGCCAAGATTTCAGGGAATCGTGGTGGGCGCTCATCGATGCGTTCCTCGAATACTCAAGAACCAAGACCCTGTACGTGTTTTACGATGACAACCAGGCACTGCTGCCACATCGCGCGCCATACCCGATGGGCAGTGAGCCGATATCCATGTCGAAGAACTGTCGGAACGGAGGAAACATATTCGAGATTGTGCGTCGCTTCCATAGGGATGCCCCCCTTACGTCGAGCGTCCTGACGGCGGACGGCATCGCCAAGGTGACACCTTTTGACGAGCGCGATCTCGACACCCGTTTAACAGAAGCGCTTCTCGACGCACACAAGTACGCGAAGCAAGACCGAATTCGGGTGCTCACAAACGAGTCATCTGCGGAGGCAAGCAAGATAAACGGATTTGAGTTCGTCAAGCATAGCGAACGCCGGTGGCAGATCGTCGTGACAAATGAGCTGCGGAAGCTGTGCACCAAGGCGCTAAGACGCGTGGATCACCTAAGGTCTGGGAACAGTCATTCCGAGATTGCCAACAGGTACGGTATCCCGCTAGATCAAGCGCCTGCTGAATACCTCGTGGTCCCGCAATTGTCGCATGAGGCAACCCCGACAAGCGAGGACGTTCGTGCCGTTCGTCAGCTCGCAACGAGAATGCGGCCATTTTTTGAAGGCACAGCCAAAGCAGAGGCTCAGTTTTTCACCCGCAACGAAGGCATCTACCTTGGTGCAAGGACACATACGGGGAAAGAAACAACTGTTAACGATGCGACGAAGGCCCGCTTCTATTCCTCAGCAACCTGGGCATCGTCTTTGCGCGCTGAACGGCCTACGAAGGTTTTGGCGAATCATGCATCTTGGGTAGCTGACCAGGTCATTCCCCTTTACTCCGTAGACGCGTTCAAAGGACTTGAGTGCGATGCTTTGGTCTTCTTTGTAAACTCGATTAATCGCAATCTTCCGCGCGAGATGTACGTGGGCTCATCGAGGGCTGTTTGCTACCTGCACGTCGTCATCAGTCGTTCGGTTCTGTCGAGACTAAAGTCACTAGCCGATCTCGATCCTCGTTTTCTGTCTGACTCAGAAGGTTGACTTTACTTGTCAGCTTGACGCCGGATTGCTGGTGTGAAGTAGCCCTTCATGCCCCGCCCCCGCACCGGCAACACCTACCTACGCGGCCGCACCTGGCACGCCCGCGTGACGCTGGCCCCTGGTATCCGCCCCCCCTCTCCCTCCCCACCTGCACCACCGAGGCCACCGCCGAAGAACGCGCCCGCCTCCTCAACACCCTCGCCGAACGCCTCCGCTCCGCCGGCCGCCCTGACCTCGCGCCCGAGCTCATCCGTAACACCTCGCCCACCCCCGTCTGGACGCCGCCCCGCCCCCGTGGCAGGCGCCGCGAGCACGCGCATCCGGGCCTGCCACCGCGCGCCAACGGGCTTCGACAGCAAGCACCGCGCAGACGCCTGC
>NZ_JARZHI010000144.1:0-9082 GCF_029946465.1 Polyangium sorediatum | reverse complement strand
GCATGATATGCCGCCTGAACTGTCGAGTTCCGATGGGGGGCGCCGAGACGCCCCCCAAACCCCCCTGGTTTAGTTCCGATGGGGGGCGCCGAGACGCCCCCCAAACCCCCCTGGGGGGGAGCGCCGAACGCGTTATGCTTGAGGCGTGACCGAGCCAAGCGGGCGTCGCCGGGGCCGCAGCGCCCTCCTCAAAAAGATTCTGCGCACCGAAGCGCTGCTCGTCCGGCGGGTCCCCGTGGGCGAGGCGGATCTCATCGTCACGCTTTTCACCGAGGCGCGGGGCATCCTTTCGGCCGTCGCGCGCTCGGCGCGTCGATCGAACAAGCGTCTCGTCGCGCTGGAGCCGATGCACCTGCTCCGCGTGACGCTCGAAGAGCGCGAACAAAAAGATCTGGCCGTGCTCGGCGAGGCCTCCATCGCGCATCCGCGCATGCACGTCGTCGCCGCGCTCGATCGTCTGGAAGCCGCAGGCAGAGCGCTGCGCTGGGTCCGCTCGGTCGCGCCGCCCGGCACACGCGAGCCGGGGCTCTTCGCCACGGTCAACGAGCTGCTTGACGCGCTCGATACGCCCGCGGCCACGCGCTCGCCCGAGGCTGAGCTCGCGACGTCAGGGTTGCGCCTGCTCTCGGATATGGGCTTCGGGCTGGTGCTCGATCGATGCGTGCGCTGCAGCCGCGTGTGCCCGGCAGAGGCGCCCGCATGCCTGGATGCGCTCGCCGGCGGGCTCGTCTGTCGCGCTTGCGGCGGAGCGCGACTCGTGCTGCGGGCGGACCTCCGAGCGCGCGTCGAGGCCGCCTGCGCGGGCGACGACGAGGCACTCCGCGCGGAGGACACGCGGATCGTGGTGGACCTCGTGGAGGCCGTGATCCAAGCGCACGCCGGTCCGGCGAAGTAGGCGTGCTCGAGGGCGCCGCTCGATGTTCTAGGCGCGTGCTTCCTTCAACTCCATCGGCAGATACCGCCGTACCGCCCGCGGCACCCCGTACGTCTGCTCGATCTCCAGGTACGGCCGACCCGGCGCATTGCGCGGAAACGCGAAGCTCGCCGTATTCGCATATCGTTCCGTGAGTGCCTCGCGGTGCGTGTGACCAAACACCACGAGCCGCGCGCCCGTCGCGTCCGCGATCCGCGTGGCGCCGTCGGCGAGCTGCTCGGCCACCGAGCCGGCATAACGGTTGTGCCCGCGCGCCCAGCTCAGCGTCATCGCCAGCGCCCCGATGGAAAACGCTGCCCCGCCTGCCCGCTTTTGGCCGAGCGCCGCCGCCGAGAGCCCTGCGCTCATCGCCAGCGTGGACAGCACCCGATCGAAGTAGAGACGCGAAAACGTCCGGCTCAAGCTCGACATCGTCGGCCGCGCGCCGAGCGGCAACATCGTGCCCACGAGCTCGGGCGGAATGCCGAGCTCTGCGATGAAACGAGCGGCCTCCTCCGCGCCGAGCGGCGCTTCGCCCTCCGCGCGCCGTTGATACGTCCGCCCGCTGCGCAGCATGGCGTGGATTGCGGCGTGGAAATAACGATAGATCACGTAGGGCGCGCGCGGGCCGTAGAACGAGAACGCGGAGAGGAAGAGCCGGAGCGGCGTCTCGTCGTTCATGTTGAGGTAGCGATAGGCGCCCGTCGGCGCGATGAATTGCTCGACGAAATGGACGCCGAGGCTCGCTTCGCCCACGACGAGCGGATGAGCCGGGGCGTTGTCGGGGTCGTAGAGGTGGCCGTGCTCGATGTGGAGGTCGCCCTCGCGAAAGAACCAAGGGGTCGTGCGCAGCCGCGTCCGCGCCTCGGCCGGCGGATCGAGCGCCGTCACGAGGGCACCCCGAAAATCGGCCAGCGCGAGGGCTGCGTCGTGGTTGCCGCTCACGAGCCAAAGCTCGCCTCCTCGCGCGAGGTGGCGGCCGAACGCGGCTTTGGCAGCCGGATGCGCCTCGAACACCGCCTCGACGGCGCGCGGCAGCGGCAAGCGGGGCAAATCGGCCGAGAGATCGAAGAGGTCGCCTGCGCACACGATTCGCGCGCCCGGGTATGCGTCGACCAGGCGGGCGAGATCCTCGGACACGGCCCGTGGCACCGAGCGGGTCAGGTGAACGTCACCGAGCACGACCGTGGAGGGCGATTGCACCATGGTCGCTTCTTATGACGCGTCCAGCCGGGGCGAGCAAAGTGATGTTTCCGTCGTCGGGCGCGTGGCGCGCAAGGGATGGGGGCTCTCGCCCGGCAAGCCGAGCTACCGCCCCCATATCCCCATCGACAACCCCGAGGGCACGCACCAGGGAGCCATTCATGGAGAGCTCGATCCGTCGCCGAGAGGCCAATGAGCAGCCCCTCATGGGGCAGATTCGCCACGCCCTGGAGATGCGGGATGTGGAGGCGCTCGCGGACCTTTATGCCGAGGACGCGATCCTCGAGGAGGTCTCGAGCCTGAACCCGCCCGCGCACCCCATCGTGGTGCAGGGCCGCGAGGCCATCTTGAAGCAGCTCCGCGACGAGTTCCTGCGGGACCCGGTCGGCGGGTGGCATCGCGAGGTGAAGAGCACGGACATCATCGACGAGATGGAGACGGACGAGGCCGTCGCCTTCACCGAGGTGCGCACCTATGCGGCCGGCGACAAGGTGATCACGCAGCATTTGGCGCACAAACGGAACGGACGTATCCAGCACGATCGGCTGGTCGTGGCGCGCGACTCCGATTGACGGGGCCCGGCCGGGAGCGCTCGTCCGAGCGCGCGCTCCATTTCGGCGAACGCGTCGTCGTCTCCGTCCATTCGGCGCGCGTGTCGAGGGATGTGGGGAAGGCCCACCTCTCTCGACACGCGCGCGGCTCCTCGGCGGCCTTGCGCTCGGCCTCTGCGTCGTCCGGCGAGACGAGCCGCCCGGCCGTGCTCGGCGCGTGATAGCGTCGAGGACGGAGGTCGAGGGAGATGAGACGTCGCTCGCTTGGATGGGCTTGGCTCGTGATGTTCGCGGCGATCACCGCGTATGCGTGCGGGGGAGGCGGAGAGAATTCGTCGGGCGCGGGCGGCGGCGACACGGGCGCTGCGGGGCCCGGGGGCGCGGGCGGCGGCGCGCCCGACGCGGGCGAAGACGGGCTCTTCGTCGATCATGGCCCAGTCGTCTCGCTCACTGTGGACCCGAAAACGGCGCTGATCGTCGTGCAGAATGGTGTCGCCACGCCCGTCGACTTCCAGGCCATTGCCACGTTCCAGGACCAGACGACCGCCGTCGTCTCGGCGGATTGGACCTTCGATCGGCCGGACGTGGCGCTCGTGGGCCTCGGCACGGGCAAGCTCTCGCCGACGGGCACGGTGGGCGGCAAGGGCAAGGTGACGGCGAGTTCGAATGGGCTCACGGCGTCGGCGGACGTCACGGTCGAGCTCGCATTCGTGGAGAACCCGGGCGGACTCACGGCCGAGGAGCAAGCGGCGTTCGACGCGCCGGATCCGGGCCCCTCGGGCGCCATCGTGTATCCCTACGACAAGACCGTGTTCGCGCGGGGCATCCTCGCGCCCGAGATCATGTGGAATGGCGGCGCGCCGGGCGACGCGTGGCTCGTCCACCTGAAGCAATCGTACGTCGACGCGAAGTTTTACGTGAAGGCCGATCCGCCGTCCGCCTTCCTCATGGCGGAGGATTTCTGGGGCAAGCTCGCGGCCTCGAATGCGGGCGAGCCCGTTTCCATCTCCGTCTCGCGCCTCTCGGGCGGCAAGGCGTACGCGCCGGCGAGCCAGACGTGGTCGATCGCCCAGGGCAGCCTGCGTGGCTCGATTTATTACTGGGCCGTCAACACGGGCCAGCTCATGAAGATCTCGCCCGGGTCGGCGAACCCGTCGGTCGTCTTTGATTCGGGCTCGTACGATCAGCTCGGCGCGCCGCCGCCGCCCGATTACGATCAGTACCAGCCTCCCTGGTCGCAGGGCGTGAACAACAAGCGTTGCGTCGCCTGCCACGTGGTCAGCAAGGACGGCAGCCGCCTCGCCGCCGTCTTCGAGCGCAAGGGTCAGGCGCCGAGCCCCTGGGGCACGATCGACCTCACGCTGCCGGATCCGCAGGTCATCCAGGTCTCGTCGTACAACTCGCAGACGCTCTTCGTCGCGCTCACGCCGGACGGCAAGGTCGCCGTGCAAAACGACGTCGACTTCAGGATGCGCATGAAGGACGCCACCACGGGCGCGCCCATCACGAGCGCGCTCGACGGGATCGGCGACAACACCGCGGATCCGGCCTTCTCCCCCGACGGCAAGCTCCTTGCCTTCTCCAGCAACGTCACGGGCAGCTACCCCGTCGAGTTCTGGCGCGGCGACCTCGACGTCTTCGATTTCGACGCGGGAACCAATGCACTCGCGAACCGCCGCCAGATCGTCGCTGCCGGCAACCTCGCGATCGCGTTCCCGAGCTTCTCGCCCGACTCGCAATGGCTCCTCTACCAGAAGGGCGACTACAGCCGCGCGAAGTACGGCGCGAACCAGGTCGGCCTGAACGACCTCTACATGGCGGACGTGGCCAAGGCCGTCGGCGAACTCCCGCTCGACGCGGCGAACGGCGTCGGCTACCTCGACGAAAAGAACCGCCGCATCAATTACCAGCCGACGGTGAACCCCATCGCGGTCGGCGGCTACATGTGGGTGGTCTTCGTCAGCCCGCGCGATTACGGCAACCGCATGGTCTCGGCGACGAACCCGACCTACGAGAATCGCAAGCAGCTCTGGGTCGCCGCGATCGACGTGAACCCGACGCCCGGCAAGGACCCGAGCCACCCGGCGTTCCTGCTCCGCGGCCAGGATCTCTCGACGATCAACATGAGCGGCTATTGGTCGCTCGAAGCCTGCAAAGGCGAGGGCAACTCCTGCGCGCAGGGCTTCGAGTGCTGCACGGGCTTCTGCCAGCCCGACGGCAACGGCACCTACGCCTGTGTCCCGCCGCCCGCGGGCAAGTGCTCCGAGATCGGTGAGAAGTGCACGACCGGCGCCGATTGCTGCGGCGCGCCCCAGGACCAGTGCATCGGCGGGTTCTGCGCGCAATCGCAGCCGAAGTGACGTCGCAGACGGGGGGCCCTCCCGCCCCCCGCGCCTCGCTTCCCGATCAGCTTCGACTCGCGGACCGGATCAACCCTCGGACGAACTGGATCCCGCCGAAGATGATGGCGCCCCACGCCATCACGTAACGCCCGCCCCCGTTCGATGCGCTCGCATACGTGGCGGCCGTCACGACGATGCCGCCCACACACCAGAGCCCCCCTACAACCATGTCACGCTTGCCATCCATCGCTGCTCGTCTCCTGCGCCGTGCGCCCGGAACGCATCATCGCCGCAGCGCGGCAGAACAGGCAAGTGTGGATTTGGGTTAGGGCTTGCAACCGAGCCGGAGGCTCCGGTTCACCTCGTCAGCGCGGATCGCGTTGTTGCCGCTGCGGGTGGCGATCTCGATGGCGCGCGCCTGGATCGCGCACTTCTCGGCCTTGTAGCGGTCGATCATCACGTGAAGGACCTCGGTCGCTTCGAGCGGCCGCCCTTCGTCTTCGAGGATCTGCGCGAGCCGGTTCAGCTCCTGCTTGATGACGTCCTCGTTGCTCTCGGCGAGGCGCACGAAGAAGGCGGCGGCGTCTTTCGCGCTGAGCGGCTTGCGGGTGGCCGCGAGCTTGGGCGCGTCGCGGTAGATCTCGTCGACCGTGCCGGCGGGCCCGTGGATACGGGCGGCGCTGGCGGCGCCTTCGAGCGCCTTCCACGACTCGTCGAGGCGGCTCAGCTTGTGGAGCGAGATCGCGAGCCGGTAGCCCGCGACGCTCGTGCGCTCGCTCGGCGTGTACTCGACGATACGCGCGTAGAGCTTGTAGGCGTTCTCGTGGTCCTCGGCGTTGAAGAAGAACTCGGCGAAGTTCCAGTACGCCTCGGGGACGAGCGGGCTCTTCGGGTGCTTCTCGATGAGCTCGAAGTAGATGGGCCGCGCCGCGGCGCCCTGGCCGTACGCGACGTAGAGCCCGCCGAGCCGGAAGAGGACCTTGTCCATGTCCTTGTAGTCCGGGTGATCGGCGATGAGCTTCTTGTGCGCCTTGATCGCCTCGGCGGCGTACATGTCGGCCTTCTGGATGAGCTTCTGCGCGTCGGGCTTCAGGCGCTTGACGGCGGCGGCGTTGCGCGGGGGGAGCACGGGGCCGGCCTTCGCGGGGGCCTCGCTCTCGCCTTCGGGCGCCTTCGGCTCGGCCGGCGGGGGCAGGGAGGCGACGTTCGGATCGGCGGCGAGGGCGCGATCGCGATGGTTTTTCGAGAGCTCCGCGAGCAGCTCGCCGAGCCGATCGAGCGCCTTGGGGCGACCCGAGTCGGATTTGTCGATCGCGGAGAGGAGCTGGTTCAACTGCGTGATCTCACCGAGCAGCGCGGCGTCCGGCCCTTGTTCGGCCTGGGGCTGAGGTTTGCCCGAGGTGCCCTCGGAGGAAGGATCTTTCGGGTCGGGCGTCTCTCCGCCGCCGCATCCGGCGAGGGCGAGGGAGAGGCTGAGGCCAAAGGGGAAGAGGAGCGAGGCGGCCGTGCGCATTGCGAGCATGCTAGGCGATCTTTACCGCCCTGCATCGGCGACAAGCAAGATCGTGTCGCTGTCTTCGGATCGAAACGCGCCGCTCACGCCTCCTGCTTCGAGGCGAGGAGCCGCGCGAGGCGCTCTGGCTCGACGCGCACGGTGAGGATCTTCTCCCGATCGAACGTGACGGCGCCGGGCGCGCTTTTCCTGGGCTTTCGGACATGCCGGCGCTCGACGTAGCTCACCTCGCAGGCGCTCTCGCCGCGGGCGTCGCTGAAATGGGCGGCGAGGGTGGCGGCGTCGACGAGCAGCTCGGCGGGACAATTCTGCCCCTTGTCGAGGGGCACGATGACATGCGCGCCGTGGATGTTCTTGGCGTGGAGCCAGAGGTCGTGCGGACGCGCGTGCCGCGTGAGGAGCTCGTCGTTGTCCTTGCCGCCGCGTCCGACGAGGATGGTTCGTCCGAGCGCATCCTGAAACGCGTGGTACGGCCTGCGCTCCTTGTCCTGCTTTCGTGTGGCCTTGCCGCGGGACACGGCCTCGATTTCGGAGGCGGAGACGCCGGCGCGCTTGGCCTGCTCGGCGATCGCGTCGAGGGCGGCGGGATCGGCCGGGGCCGCGGCGATCGCGTCGACGAGCGGGAAGACGGCCTCCCACGCGCGCTCGGTCTCGGCGAGCCGCTTCTCCATGACGGCGGCGCCGCGCTGAAGGCGCCGGGCCTTCTGAAAAAACGTCTCGGCCTGGATCTTTGCAGGTTTGTCCGGCGCGAGGGCGACCTCGATCGTGCCGCCTTCTTCCCAGTCGTCGAGCGTGGCCTTGGTCGCACCCTTGGGGACCTTGTTTCCCTGGGCGACGAGGAGCCGCCCGATCTTCTGGAGCCGCGGCGCATCCTGAAGGCGCGCGAGATCCTGGCGCACGGCGTCGGCGCGCCGTTCGAGGGCCTTGAGCTTGGCCTTGGCCGCACGAAGGAGGCCCGCGCGAAGGAGGTCGAGCGCGCGTGCATCGGAGGCCTCGACCATGGCGAGGCCGTGGCGTTCGAGGGTGTCGGGGGCGTCGAGCCAGCGGGATGGATCGACGCCATCACGCGGGGGAGCGCCTTCGGGATCGAGCGGCCAGACGACGACGGCGCCGGAAGGCGAGGAGACACAAGCCTGGCCGCGTCGTCCGACGCGAAGGGAGAGGCGAGCGCCGGGGAGCGCGTCGTCGGGGGGATCGAAGGTGAGGTGAAGGGCGCCGTCCTGGAGGTCGATCGAACGAACCCGGTGATCAACGAGGTGCGCGCGCATGGCCGCGACGAGGGGGTGGGCGGAGGTGGCGCGGGCGCGCGGGAGGCGCGGGAGGAAGCCGAGTCCGGCGACATGCGGGCCGAGGCCAGCGCCGAGGGAGAGTCTGCGGCCGATGTAGAAGGCGAGGGAGAGGAGGCCGGTTTCCGGGCAGAGGTGGGCAGCTTCGAGGCGGGCGTCGAGAAGGGGGGCGAGGGGAGGGGGAGGCGGGGCCGAGGTGGGGGTGGTCATGACCGGGGGAGAAGGTGTATACAGGCAGGTCGGTGCGAGCGGGAGCGGAGGCGCGAGCGGAGCGAGGTGGACGAGAGGGAGCGGAGGTACGGTAGATTGGGCCTCATGGCGGAATGGTAGACGCCGAGGATTTAAAATCCTCTGCCCGAAAGGGCGTCCCGGTTCGAGTCCGGGTGGGGCTACTAAGCGGAAAGCGCTGAGCTTTGGGCTGGGCGAGCAGAGCGGGGGTCGCGGAGCGTGTCGCCTTTCCGTCGCCTTTTCGGGGCGCAGATGACAGCCGAGATGCCAGCGCCGTGCGAGCGAGCTTGGGGATGGCTTGGTCGAGTGGCGTGAGGTCGCCGAGATTGAGCTCGGCGGCTGTGCGTGCAGCGCGGCGGGTGGCTTCGCTGACGCGAGGGTCTTCGCGGTGGAGGAAGCCGGAAAGGACGCGGTAGGCGAGGGGAATGGCGGGGGAGGCGAGGAGCGTGGCGTCTTCGTCGGGATAGAGCCATCCCTTGGCTTTGCCGGGCGGAATCTTCGGGAGGAATCCGGGTGGGAGAGGGTTTTGCGGGATGAGCCGGAGGGGGAAGACGGCCATTTTGCAGATGCGGTGCAGGAGCTGCGCGACGTGGCGGCGCGTGGCGGGGGCGCGTTTGGCGGGGAGGGCGCGCATGACGGCTTCGGCGTGGTCGAGGGTGCAGCGGTCGATGGGGACTTCGCCGACGAGGGGATAGACGTAGAGCTCGAGGCGGCCGGCGTCGTGTTCGGCGGTGCGTTTTTGTTTGATATGGTCGGGGTATTGGCGGGCGAGGTCGCCGTGGGTCCAGCGTTGGCCGATTTCGCGGATCGTGGGGTTGAGGTCGATGCGCGCGGGTTGGGCGGCGCCGGTGATTAGATCGACGGTGTGCTGGGTGGAGTCGAGGTCGGGGCCTTCGGCGCGGGCCGCGCGGCGGATGAGCGTAAGTCCTCGCCGCCCCCCGTCCTGACGTCCCGTGGCCCCCGTGCCCAGGCTCCCAACCGGAAGGAGCCTCAACATGCATACGGAACAACAAGCGGCGGCCATTCGTGCGGAGGTCTCGCGCATC
>NZ_JARZHI010000143.1:0-9158 GCF_029946465.1 Polyangium sorediatum | reverse complement strand
GCCGCCCGCAGCCCCGGCCGCCCCGGAGCCCACCCCCGCGCCCGCCGAGCCCGCTGCGCCGCCGCCCGCGCCAGCGGCCGAGGCCAAGGCCGCCGAGCCGCCCAAGCCCGAGGTGAAGACCTCGAAGGGCGAGGCCGTGTATTACGACGCGAACGCCCGCGGGAGCTGTTCGCTCACGTTCGGCCACGACGCCGCCGTGCTCTCCGCGCCGAATGCCGTCTACAACCAGATCCAGGCGTGTGGTCAGTGCCTCGAAATCACGGGCTCCGAGGGCACCCAGGTCGTGATGGTCGCCGACCGCTGCAACGATTGCCCGCCGGATCGGCTGGTCATCAACAAGCCCGCGTTCGTGAAGATCGCCGGCACGAAGGCCGGAAAGGCCGAGGTGACCTGGAAGCCCGTGCCCTGCGCGGTGCAAGGCAACCTGGAGCTGCGCTTCAAGAAGACGAGCTCGATCCACTGGACCTCGATCCAGGTGCGCAATCACCGCGTGCCCGTGAAGAGCGTGGCCTTCAAAAAGGGCGACGCGTGGGTGGAGATGACGCGCTCGGACGATAACTATTTCACGGCCGCCAAGGGCGTCGGCTCGCAATCCGTGACGTTGCGGATCACCGGAGCAGACGGACAAACCGTCGAGGAGACGGTCGCGAAATGGAAGGACGGCGAGACGTACAAGGGGACGGCGCAGTTCAAGTAGACCGCGCTATCGCGGGATCGGCGTCACCGTCCATGTTTGTCCGTCCGTGCTCGTGTCGATTTCGTCGACCCCGACCGCCACGAAGACGCCGTCCCCCACCGTCACGTCGAGCCGGCTGTGCCGCTCCTCGGCCGTACGTGTGGGCGTGAACGGCTGGCCATCGACGGATCGATACAATTGAGAGCCCGACCCCGCCACGAGGACGCCGTTCGACTCGGCCAAACCATCGCACGGAAAACTCCCGCGCCTCGTGGCCCACTCCTCGCCCGTGGCGGACGTGACGACGTGCTTGTCGATGAACGGGTTGTCTTCCAGGCCCCCGATGTAACCGACGCCCTGGAACTGGCCGTCGATGAAATGCAGGCAGTTCACGCCGTGAATGTCGAGAGGATGCTCGGTGAAGGCCTGCGCGTCGGGCGAGACGTGCACGCTCGAATGGAAGCCCCAGAAGGCGAACTGCCCCGCGCCGAAGGCGATTCCGCTTATACTAAAGACATTGGGGATCGCGGCCTGCGGCGTGAAGCTCTTTCCGTCCGTCGAGGTGAACGTCTGGCCGGCGCCGTCGGTGATCACGAAAAGGCCGTTGCCAAACGCGACGCTATGAATGGGCTCGAGCGTGGGGACATTGCGGCTCGTCCACGCGACGGCGTCCCCCGACGTGAGCACGACCGGGAAGGACGTGCGGGTCACGGTGGCCCAGGGGTCGCTGCCCCCCACGATCACGAAGACGCCATTGCCGAACGCGACGTCGTGGAGCGCTTGCTGGGGGAGCGACGTGTCGTTCCGCTCCCATGATCGGCCGTCCGTGGAGCTGAGGAGCAGGGGCCGGGGATCGGCCCCCTGGATGTTCTCGTACCCGACCGCCACGAACCGGCCCCCGCCGTGCGTCACGGCCCGAAGCTCGTACAGCGTTTCGTCTTCGCCACCGCCACAAGCGCTCGTCGCGAGCGACCCGAGGAGCACGAAGAACCAACGCGAGGACCGGTTCGTCATGCGGCCATGTTACTTCGCCATCTGCCGCAGCACGTACTGAAGAATGCCGCCGTTCAGGTAATAATCCGCCTCGTTCGGCGTATCGATGCGGGCCGTCGCCGTGAACGTCTTCGTGGTGCCGTCCGCCTTCTTCGCCACGACCTCGAGCTTCTTGAAGGGCGTGACGCCCTCCGCGATGCCCTTGATGTCGAAGGTCTCGCGGCCGTCGAGGCCGAGGGTCTGCGCGTCCTCGCCCGCGGCAAACTCGAGCGGGAGCACGCCCATGCCGACGAGGTTCGAGCGGTGGATGCGCTCGAAGCTCTTCGCGATGACCGCGCGCACGCCGAGCAGCTTCGTGCCCTTCGCCGCCCAGTCACGCGAGGAGCCCGTGCCGTACTCGACGCCCGCGAGGACCACGAGCGGCACCTTCTCCTCGGCATACTTCATCGCCGCGTCGTAGATGCTGAGCTTCGTGCCCGCCGGGAGGTGGAGCGTGTTCGGGCCTTCCTCGCCGCCGAGCAGCGCGTTCTTGATGCGGATGTTGGCGAAGGTGCCCCGCATCATGACCTCGTGATTGCCACGGCGCGCGCCGTACGAGTTGAAGTCGGCCGGCTGGACGCCGTGCTCCACGAGGTAACGCGCCGCAGGGCTCGTCTTCGCGATGTTGCCCGCCGGCGAGATGTGGTCCGTCGTGACGCTGTCGCCGAGGAGCGCGAGCACGCGCGCGCCCACGATGTCCGTGACCGGCTGCGGCTGCTTGCCGAGGTTCTCGAAGAACGGCGGCTTGCGGACGTAGGTGGACTTGTCATCCCAGGAGAAGGTCTTGCCCGCGGGGACGTTGAGCTTCTGCCAGGCGACGTCGCCGACGAGGGCATTGTCGTACCGGGTCTTGAACTGCTCGCTCTTCACAGCCGAACGAATCGTCTCGCGGACCTCGGCCGCGGTCGGCCAGATGTCGCGGAGGTAGACGGGCGTGCCGTTGCGATCCTTGCCGATCGGCTCGGAGTACGGATCCCAGTCCATGTCACCGCGCAGCGCGTAGGCGACGACGAGGGGCGGCGACATGAGGAAGTTCATGCGCACGCTCGGGTTGATGCGGCCCTCGAAGTTGCGGTTGCCGCTGAGGACGCTCGCCGCGACGAGGTCGCCCTTCTTGATCGCATCGACGATCGTGTCGGGGAGCGCGCCGGAGTTGCCGATGCAGGTGGTGCAGCCGTAGCCGACGAGGTGGAAGCCGAGCGCCTCGAGGTACGGGAGCAAGCCGGACGCCTCGTAGTAATCGGCGACGACCTGCGAGCCGGGCGCGCACGAGGTCTTCACCCACGGCTTCGTGACGAGCCCACGCTCGACGGCCTTCTTCGCGAGGATGCCCGCCGCGAGCATGACCGCCGGGTTCGAGGTGTTCGTGCAGGAGGTGATCGCCGCGATGACGACCGAGCCGTGGCGGAGGTTGTACGAGGTGTCGCCCTCTTCGATGGCGACGGGCTTCAAGACCTTGTCACGGACGAGCATGCGCGCCGCGATGGCGTCGTCCGCGGGCTTGTCGGTGCTCGCCTCGTCGCACCACCTCGCGACGGAGGCCGCGTCGATGTCGGCGAAGCTCTTCTCGATCATCGAGTGCAAGCTCTTGCGATACCCCGTGCGCGCGGCCGCGAGGCGAATGCGATCCTGCGGGCGCTTGGGGCCGGCGATCGAGGGCTCGACGGCGCCGAGGTCGAGCTCGAGCGTGTCGCTGAAGATCGGATCGGGCATGCCCTCGGTGCGGAAGATGCCCTGCTCCTTGCAGTAGGCCTCGACGAGCGCGACCTGCTCCTCGGAGCGGCCCGTGAAGCGCAGGAAGGAGATCGTCTCGCCGTCGATCGGGAAGAAGCCGATCGTGGCGCCGTACTCGGGCGCCATGTTCGCGATCGTGGCGCGATCCGGGAGCGAGAGCGACGCGAGGCCCGGGCCGTAGAACTCGACGAACTTGCCGACGACCTTCTTCTTGCGAAGCATCTCGGTGACGGTGAGGACGAGGTCGGTCGCCGTGGCGCCCTCGCGCAGGCTGCCGGTGAGCTTGAAGCCGACGACCTCGGGGACGAGCATGGTGACGGGCTGTCCGAGGAGCGCGGCCTCGGCCTCGATGCCGCCCACGCCCCAGCCAACGACGCCGAGGCCGTTGATCATGGTGGTGTGCGAGTCGGTGCCGACGAGCGTGTCGGGGAAGGCGCGGCCCTCGGCGTCGGTCATGACGGCGCGGGCGAGGTACTCGAGGTTGACCTGGTGGCAGATGCCGGTGTCCGGCGGGACGACGCGGAAGTTCTCGAAGGCCTGCTGGCCCCAGCGGAGGAAGACGTACCGCTCTTCGTTGCGCTGGTACTCGAGGTCCGCGTTGCGAACGAGCGAGTCGCGGGTGCCGAAGTAGTTGACCTCGACCGAATGGTCGATGACGAGGTCGGCCGGGGAGAGCGGGTTGATGCGGTTCGGATCGCCGCCCATGCCTGCGAAGGCCTCGCGCATGGCCGCGAGGTCGACGACGGCAGGAACACCCGTGAAGTCCTGCAGGAGGACACGCGCCGGGTGGAAGGAGATCTCCTGGGAAGGCGCGGCCTTGGGATCCCAGCGGAGCACGGCCTCGACGTGCTCCTTGCGGACGACGCGGCCGTCCTCGTGACGAAGAAGGTTCTCGAGGAGGATGCGCAAGGAGACCGGGAGGCGCGCGAGGTCGGCGTCACTCGCGAGGGCCCGAAGGCGGTAGATCGTGTGGGACTTGCCGGAAACCGAGAGGGTGCTCTTAGCACCGAAGCTGTCTGCCATGGTCGTCACCTTGGGGGGCGGCACAGAGAGAGGCAAGGGATCCGGAGGCCGCGCGGCGGAAGGCTTCTCAGGAAAAAGGTCCGAGAGCAAGGGGGGAGCGCAGGAAGGTGCGCGTCAGGGGTTTTGCCTGGGCGGATCGTGCCTGGGCTGAGGGAGCGGCGCAGGCACGATCCGCCCAGGCCTCGATCCGTTCGGGGAGGAGGCGGAAGGGAGCTACCGGCCCAGGAACCGCATCAGGAAGCTGATGGGGTCGACCGAGACCTGGAGGCGCAGCTCGTTGTGGCCGGCGTCCGCGACGTTGCTGTAGATCCATTGGTGGGCGACCTCGGCCGCGAGGCTGCCGTTGTAAAGCATGAGGACGAGGCTCGAGCGGGGGCCGACGGCGAAGCCGCCGGCGACGTCACCAATGACGAGTTTTTCGAGGATGCCGATCGAGGTCTGGTTCGTCCCGAAGAGGGGACCGACGCCGACGGCCACCATATGCCCAGGGCCCAGGGTGTCGTAGGAGTAGCCGGCCTCGGTCCAGACGGAGGTGTACGAGGCGACGCCTGCGCGAAAGCCGAGTCCAGCGTCGAGGGCGAAGGCGGGCTGGGCCGAGCTTCCGGGGATGAAATGAAAGCTCGCGCCCGGGGAGACGCGCAGGGTGAGCTGGTGCTTGGGCTTGCGGGAATTGGAGCCAGCGTCGATGTAGTTCGGTGCGCCGTACGCCGGAGAAGGCTGCTGGTAGGGATTCGGCTGCTGGTACGGGTAGGGCTGTTGATAAGGATAGGGCTGCTGGTACGGGTAGGGTTGTTGATAAGGAGCGGGCTGCCCGTACGGGTAAGGCTGTTGATAGGGGTAAGGCTGCGGAGGCGGATAATACTGCGCTTGGGCCAGGCTCGCGTGGAGCGTCGGAAGGAGGACGGTGGCCACGGCGAGAAGCTGCGGAGAGATGCGCATCGAGGATCCTTGGTGTGTGCCCGGCGCTTTGCAAAGGGGAGGCCATCGGGGGAGGGCCTGGGGCCCGCGGCGTTTGCCGGGGGACGGGGGGGCGCTGAGAACGGCCGTTTCCATTCGGGCGTGGCCAGAATGTCAGGGGGCGGGGATACCGGACGGATGCTAGGGGGTGCAGGAGCCGAATCCAGGGCCGAAGAGGTGCTCTTCTTTGCAATCGCGGTCCGTGGGGCAATCGGCGTCGTCGTGGTCGAGGCGGCAGATCGGGACGCGATCGTTGCTGCTGCACGCGTCCGAGCACTCGACGCCCGTGTACTTGAAGGCGACCTCGTCCCACAAGCCGCAACAGACGCCGCCGAGGTGCGCGCAGTCGTCGGGGCTGTCGCACGGGAGCGCGAGGAAGAGGCAGCCGTCCGCGGCCGTACACGCAGAGGTGGGGGCGTTGCCCTGCTCGACGCAGCAGACCTCGGAGGGTCCACAGGTATCGTCGCCGCAGCGGAGCTCACGGCCTTGCGCTGGGCCGCCTGCGTGGCCCGTGGGCGGCTGGTAGTCGCCGAGCCAGCACGCGCTCGCCGCGGAGATGAGGCCCACCACCATCGATGACAGAAGGATCCTCGTGCTCACCATGCCACGCCAGGATGGCATGCCACGGCGTGATCGCGGAAGATCGCAAGGGCTCGCCCCTCACGCTTTCGCGCGGAGCTTACCCCTCGCCTCGGGCGCGCGTGAGCCCGTCGAGCAAGCGCCCGTGCGCGAGGTCCGACGCGGCGCGCACGTCGGACACGCCGAACGGCGCGAATGCGCCGGACATGGCGAGCACCGCGAGGCCCTGGTGCATTGCAAAGACGGGGATGACGTAGGAGAGCGCCTCGCCTTCGCCGAAATACCCCGCCGCCTGGGCGTCCGCGATGTAGCGATAGAGGAGGCCGAGGCTGCGCTCGCGGCCGTTCACGAAGGCAGGGTCGTTCGGGTCGGCGTCGGTGGAGAACATCGCCTGGAAATACCCGGGGTGGTCCATCGCGAAGCGCACGTACGCATGTGCGGCCGCGAGGAACCGCGCGCGGAGGTCCGGGCCCGCCGCCGTGAGCGCTGCGTCGACCGCGTCCGCGAGGCGATGCGCCCCCTCGGCCGCGAGCGCCGTGAGCAGCGCCCGCTTGTCCGCAAAGTGCCGGTACGGCGCCGCATGCGAGACCCCGACCCGGCGCGCGAGCTCGCGAAGCGTGAACCCCATCGGCCCACGCTCCTCGATGAGCGCGAGCGCGCCTTCCCGAAGCGCGCGAGGCAGGTCCCCATGGTGGTACGGGCGAGGCGGCGGGCGTCGAGGCACGGTCCCGAGCCTACCACGTCCGCGGCGGATGTTGACGATCGCAACATTCCATGTTGACGGTGGAAACTTTAGGATGTTGTCGATGTCTACATGGGCACGACCGGAGAGGAACCCCGGTCCCCGGAGGGAACCGTCATGACGAAAGAAACCGAGAGCGTCCTCGAAGCCCGCTTGCTCGCGTCCGTCGCCCGCGTGCGTCCGATCGCAGAGGCCCACGCAGACGCGTCGAACGAGGGCGCGACGCTGCATCCGGCCGTGGTGGCCGCGATGAAGGAGGAGGGGCTGTTCGCGCTGGCGGCGCCGAAAGAGGTAGGCGGGCTCGGCGCGGACGGGCGGACGCAGCTCGTGGTGTACGAGGCGATGGCGCACGCGGACCCGTCCGCAGGCTGGGCCCTGATGATCGGGGCGATCATGAACGGAATGATGGGCGCGTATCTGCCGGAGGCGGCGACGCGGGAGATCTTCGCCGGCGGAATGCCGACGTCGGCCGGGCTGCAGGTGCCGACGGGGAAGGCGGTGCGGGTGCGCGGCGGGTTCGAGGTGACGGGGCGCTGGGGGTTCGGGAGCGGCATCCGGCACGCGAGCTGGGTGTACACGGCCGCGGCGATCGAGGCGCCCGGGCAGGCCGGGCCGCCCTCGTTCGTGCAGGTCGCGGTGCCCGTCTCGCGCGTGACGATCGAGGATACGTGGAACACGGCGTTCCTGCGCGGGAGCGGGAGCAACCATTACCGCATGGAGGCGGTGTTCGTGGAGGAGTCGTTCACGTGTTCGTATCCCGGGGCGGCGCGGAAGCGCGGGCAGGCCTATTTCGAGCTACCGTTCATCGCGCTCACGGCGCCCGGTCACATCGGCTTCGCGCTCGGCGTGGCGAGGCGCGCGCTCGAAGAGATCGCGATCGTCGCGCCGCGCCGGATCAAGGCCTGGAACGGCGAGGCCCTGGCCGCGCAATCGAGCTTCCGGGTGGAGCTCGGCCGAAAACGCGCGGCCCTCGACGCGGCGCGGGCGCTCGGGCGCGAGGTGATGGAGTTGGCGATGCAAAAAGCCGAGGCGGGGGCGGCGCTCTCTCCCGAGGATTGGGCCGCGGTGCGGGCCGCGACGACGTATACGACGGAGGTCGCGGCGGACGTGACGTCGTTCGCGTTTCGGGCGGGCGGGTCGAGCGCGATTTATACGGGGACCGTGCTCGAACGGTGCTTCCGGGACATTCACGCGGCCGCGCAGCACATCGCCGCGACGGACGATTCGTACGAGTACGCGGCGCGCGTGGCCATGGGGGAAGCGCCGCTCCACCCGCTGCTTATGCCGCGGGATTCGGCCTAGAAACCCGCGCCGAAGCTGATGTATCCGAACGGCAGGACGCCGACGGCGGCGGGATCCGGATCGTCGCCGAAGACGTTGAACCCCGGCCCGATGAGCGCCATCGCGCCGACGCGAAACTGGAAGCCCGCGCCGTCCACGGGGTGCAAGCGATACCCCACCATGACGTTGCCATACGCGCCGATGCCCGAGCCCGACGCGCTCGCGCCGAAGCTGTTCGACGCCTGCGCCGTCGCATACGTGATCGAGACGCCGCCGCCGGCCTCGAGCGCATGCTTGCCGCTACGAACGCCGAGGTAACTCGCCGTGATGGGGAAGGTCAAAAGGCTCGCGCTCGCGCTCGACGAAGCGCCCCCCGAAGAGACCGTCGCCCCGATCGAGATGTAGCTGAACCCGACACGCACGCCGAGGTCGTCGATGACGCGGCGCTCATAATTGACCGAGTACCAGAGCCCAGCCCCGAGGCCCTCGGCATAGATCGAGTTCGGCGCGGGTTTGTCCTTCGTGTCTTCTTCCTTGGGCTCGGCCTTCGCCGGCGCGGCCTGCGCAGGCGCGGCCGCAGGGGCCGCCTCGGCCGCAGCCGCAGGCTGACCCTCGGGCGCGGGCGGCGCCGCCGCGTCGGCCTGCGCGAATGCAGCGCTCGGGGCGAGGAGGAGAAGGGCGCTTGCCGCAATGCAATAAGGAATCCTGACCATGGGACCTCCCTGAAGACAAGGGTGAATCCCCCAAAAACATGAAATGAAGCGCTCCTGTCAAGCGAAAACGGCCGTCTTGGACATGCAAACGAACGGACGTGGAACGTTGATTTTATTCAATCAAAGATCTGCGAAAAATTCTGCGCGCCTTTGGCGCGGCATGTCATAGGTGCGCGTTCACAATGCAATCGAGCGTGACCGGCTCCCCCCAAGCCCGTCACGCTCGATTGACCTCGACGCTCGCGGCCGGCGGGCCCCCGCGAACGCCGCGAGGCTCAGCCCCGCGCCCGCTGCTTGCGCGGCGCCGATACCGCCTGGCCCCGCGCGCTCCCGCCGCGCGCCATCCCCTTCTGCGCCCCGCCGCTCTGCGCGCCCCGCTGCGCCGCAGGCGCGCCCGCACCGCCGCGCTGCGACGGCGCCC
>NZ_JARZHI010000142.1:0-9419 GCF_029946465.1 Polyangium sorediatum | reverse complement strand
CCCCTGTCGGAGGGCCCTGCCAGCTGAGGCCGAGAACGAAAACAGTTGCTCGACCCCGGACCAGCGAGGCGCTGGACCCAGGGTTGAAAAACTGCGCTCCGCGCAGTTTTTCAAACAGGCCGACGAACAAGCCGGGGTGCCAGCCGAACCAGTAGCGCGGCTGTCTTGGTGGGCAGGGTCGCGGCTGGTCTTCACCGGGCCTGTTCGATGAACTGCGCATCGCGCAGTTCATCGAGCTTGGGTCCAGCCCCTGGCTGGTCCGGGTCCAGGGGCGGACAGCCCCTGGTGGGGCCTGGGGCAACGCCCCAGCTCTGCGCTTCCCCGTGCTCAGGGCCGTGGGAGGCCCAACGAACGCATCGCAGGCGAGCCCCACGATCGATCCAGTGATATATCGTGCGCCGAAAGAGCAACTGAGGAAGGTTCCATCTCGTGCAAGCTCGCGCCGCCGTCGCACCTTACAAGCCCCGCCACCACGTCCGCCTCGTGACCGCAGCTTCGCTCTTCGACGGCCATGACGCTGCCATCAACGTCATGCGCCGCCTGATGCAGGCCTCTGGCGCCGAGGTCGTGCACCTCGGGCACAACCGCTCGGTCGCCGAGATCGTCACCTGCGCCATTCAGGAGGACGTCCAGGGGATCGCGATCACGTCGTACCAGGGCGGCCACGTCGAATACTTCAAGTACATGATCGAGCTCCTGCGGCGCGCGGGGGCTCCCATCAAGGTCTTCGGCGGCGGGGGAGGGACGATCCTCCCCTCGGAGATCGAGGAGCTGCACGCCTACGGCGTCGCCCGCATCTACTCGCCCGACGACGGACGCGCGATGGGCCTGCAGGGGATGATCAACGATCTGCTCGAGCGATGTGACTTCGAGAAGCGCCCCCCGGAGTTCGAGCCCCACCTCGCGCGCATCGCCGAGCGAGCGCCGGAGACGATCGCCGCGCTCATCACCATCGCGGAGAACTTCCCGGAAGCCGGCGACAGGCTGCGCGAAGCGCTCGCCGCGCTCCCGGCGAGGCCGAGGCGGACGCCCGTGCTCGGCATCACGGGCACGGGCGGCGCGGGCAAGTCGAGCCTCGTCGACGAGCTCGTGCGCCGCTTCCTCGCCGACAGCAAGGACAAGACGATCGCCGTGCTCTCGGTGGATCCCTCGAAGCGCAAGTCGGGCGGCGCGCTGCTCGGCGACCGCATCCGCATGAACGCGATCGACGATCCACGCGTGTACATGCGCTCGCTCGCGACGCGCCAATCGAACCTCGCGCTCTCGAAGCACGTGGGCGAGTCGATCGACGTGTGCCGCGCGGCCGGCTTTGATCTCATCGTCGTCGAGACGTCGGGCATCGGGCAGTCCGACACCGAGATCACCGAGTATGCCGACGTCTCGTTGTACCTCATGACGGCCGAGTATGGCGCGGCGACGCAGCTCGAGAAGATCGACATGCTCGATTTCGCCGACATCATCGCCATCAACAAGTTCGACAAACGCGGCTCGCTCGACGCGCTCCGCGACGTCAAGAAGCAGTGGAGGCGCAACCACAACGCCTTCGACGTCGCCGACGACGACGTCCCCGTGTATGGGACGATCGCCTCGCAGTTCAACGATCCGGGGATGAACAGGCTCTACCGGACGATCATGCAGACCCTCGCGACGAAGGCGCGCGCCCCCTTCCAATCTCGCATCGAGCTCACCCCTGGAATGAGCGAAAAGCGCTGGATCATCCCTCCGGAGCGCACGCGGTACCTCGCCGAGATCGTCGAGACCTGCGAGTCCTACGACGCCTTCGTGCGCGCCCAGGCGGCGATCGCCCGGAGGATGTACCAGCTTCACGGCAGCATCGAGGCCCTGCGCGCCAACGTCGGCAAGAAACACCTCGAAATCGTGGAGCCGACCGGCCCGGCCGATACCGTGCTGGTCACCCAGCGCATCGAGGGAGAGCCGCCCTTCCTCGGTGAGCTCGTGGAGCTTTATCGGGACCTCGAATCACGCCTCGCCCCCGAATGCAAGAAGCTCCTCGACGAGTGGCCCGCCACGAAGCGGCGGTATGCCGCGGCCAAGTACCAGTTCCAGGTCCGAGACAAGGTCATCGAGCTCGACCTCGTGTCCGAGTCGCTCTCGCACCTCCGGATCCCGAAGGTCTCCCTGCCGAAATACGAGGACTGGGGGGATCTCTTGACGTGGCTCCTCCGCGAGGCGCCGCCGGGGCAGTTCCCGTTCACGGCGGGGGTCTTCCCGCTCAAGCGGGAGAACGAGGACCCGGCGCGCATGTTCGCGGGCGAAGGCGGCCCGGAGCGCACGAACAGGCGTTTTCACTATGTCTCGCGCGGCCTGCCCGCCAAGCGGCTCTCGACGGCGTTCGACTCCGTCACGCTCTACGGCGAGGATCCGGATCCTCGGCCCGACATCTACGGGAAGGTCGGCAACTCCGGCGTCTCGATCGCCAATGTCGACGACGCGAAGAAGCTCTACTCGGGCTTTGATCTTTCGGATCCGACGACCTCGGTGTCGATGACCATCAATGGGCCGGCGCCCATGCTGCTCGGCTTCTTCCTCAATGCCGCGATCGACCAGGGCTGCGAGAAATGGATCCGGAGCCAGGGGAAGGTGGCGGAGGTCGAGCAGAAGATCACCGAGATGTTCGCGCAGCGCGGCGTGCCACGCCCGAGCTACCAGGGGACCTTGCCGGAGGGCAATGATGGCCTCGGGCTGATGCTCCTCGGCGTCTCCGGTGACGAGGTCTTGCCCCGCGAGGTCTACGAAAAGATCCGCGCGGCGACGCTCTCGACGGTCCGCGGCACGGTGCAGGCCGACATCCTCAAGGAAGATCAGGCGCAGAACACGTGCATCTTCTCGACCGAGTTCGCGCTGCGGCTGATGGGGGACATCCAGCAGTACTTCATCGACCGGAAGGTCCGGAACTTCTATTCGGTCTCGATCTCCGGCTACCACATCGCGGAGGCCGGGGCGAACCCGATATCGCAGCTCGCGTTCACGCTGGCGAACGGCTTCACGTTCGTCGAATACTACCTCTCGCGCGGGATGCACATCGACGACTTCGCCCCGAACCTGTCGTTTTTCTTCTCGAACGGCATGGATCCCGAATACACCGTCATCGGGCGCGTGGCGCGGCGCATCTGGGCGAAGACGATGCGCGACAAGTACGGCGGCAACGATCGCTCGCAGAAGCTCAAGTATCACATCCAGACCTCTGGCCGCTCGCTCCACGCCCAGGAGATCGCGTTCAACGACATCCGGACGACGCTGCAAGCCCTCCTCGCGCTCCAGGACAACTGCAACTCGCTCCACACGAACGCGTATGACGAGGCGATCACGACGCCGACCGAGGAGAGCGTCCGGCGCGCGCTCGCGATCCAGCTCATCATTGCCCGCGAGTTCGGCCTGTCCAAGAACGAGAACCCGACCCAAGGCTCGTTCATCGTCGAGGAGCTGACGGATCTCGTCGAGGCGGCCGTGCTGAACGAGTTCCGCTCGATCTCCGAGCGCGGCGGCGTGCTCGGCGCGATGGAGCGCATGTACCAGCGCTCGAAGATCCAGGAAGAGTCGCTCTACTACGAGACGCTCAAGCACAATGGCGCGTTGCCCATCATCGGGGTCAATACGTTCCTCGATCCGAAGGGCTCGCCGACGGTCTCGCCGCCCGAGGTCATCCGCGCGACCCAGGAGGAGAAGGACGGCGCGATCGACGTGCGCGACGCATTCTGGAAGCGAAACGCGGGCGTGGCGCCCGCCGCCCTGGAAGCCGTGAAGCATGCGGCGGTCGAGGGCGGCAACATCTTCGACGCGCTCATGGAGGCATGCAAGGTCTGCACGCTCGGGCAGCTCTCGCATGCGCTGTATCAGGTCGGCGGCCAGTACCGGCGCAACATGTGAAAGAGGAGCCTGCCATGGAGTTCCCGCCCGTCACGGTCGCCGCGTGGCGCGCCCAGGTCGAAAAAGAGCTGGGAGGTCGCTCGTTCGAATCCGCCCTCGTCCACGAGGCGATGGAGCGGATCCTGATCGCGCCGCTCTACACCGAGGCTCCGGCCTCCGCGCGCGCCTCGGGGGATCCCTCCGCGCCGCCGTTCCGGATCTGCATGCGGCAGGCGCGCGGCGCGACCGCCGCCGATCTCGTGGCCGACGTCGAAGGGTGCGCCGACGCGCTCTGGCTCGGGCTGGGCGATGCGTGTGGCGCGGCGCTCGCGCCCGCGGATTTCGCGCAGACGTTTTTCGTCTTCGATATGGAGGACGTCGCCTCGGTGGAGGCCGTGGAGCGCCACGTCTCTGCCCTCACGCCCGTGGCCGCGTCGCGCTTCGCTCTTTGCATGGACCCGCTCGCCTCCCGCGCGCGGGGCGCCGCGCCGTTCGCGACCCTCGCCGAGGAGCTCGCGGCGCTCGGGCGCGTCGCCCATTTCGTCGAAGCACGCGCGCCGGGGGCGACGGCGGTGCTCGTCTCCACGCTGCCCTACCACGACGCCGGGGCGGACGCCGCGGACGAGATCGCCTTCGCGCTCTCGACGGGCGCGCGTTACCTCGATGTGCTGCTCGAAGCGGGGCTCTCGCCGGAGCAGGCCGCGCGCCAGATCGCCGTGCAAATGGCGGTCGGTCGGGACACGTTCGTCGAATTGTGCAAGCTCCGCGCGCTCCGGACGTGCTTTCGGAAGCTCCTCGCGGCCGTCGGCGCGCCCAGCGGGCCGCGCACGAAGGTCCACGCCGTCTGCTCCTCCCGGACGCTCACGACGCGGGATCCCTGGGTGAACATGCTCCGCGTCACGACCCAGATGTTTTCCGCGATCCTCGGCGGCGCCGATCTCGTCACGCCCAACGCATTTGATCAGGCCTTTGGCGTCCCGTCCGCGCTCGCCCGTCGCGTCGCGCGCAATACGGGGCTCGTCCTGCGCGAGGAGAGCTTCCTCGGCAAGGTCGCCGATCCTGCCGGCGGCTCGTACTACTTCGAGACCCTCACGGACGCGCTCGCCCGCGAGGCGTGGCAGCGCTTCCGGGCCCTCGAACGGGAAGGGGGCATGACGGACGCGCTGGAGAGCGGCCGCCTCGCGGCGAGGATCGAGGCCGTCGCGCGCAATTGGCGCGAGCGGATCGCGAAACGCAAGGTCCCCATCCTCGGCGTGTCCGAGTTCGCCCACCTCGACGAGACGCGGACGCGCCCCGTGCCGAGCGAGGAGGCGCCTCCCCAGGCCGCGCACGCCCTCGCGGCCGAGCGCGACGCCGCGGCGTTCGAGGCGCTCCGCGCGCGCGCGGAGGCCGCGGAGACCCCACCGGAAGCGGTGCTGGTGACGCTCGGCCCCTTCGCCGAGTCACGCCCACGCGCAGGCTTCGCCGCGGGCTTCTTCGCCGCGGGCGGCATTCGCACGCGGGAGAGCACGACGGACGAGCCCGCCCCCCTCGTGTGCCTCTGCGGCACCGACGAGCGGTACACGACCGAGGCCGCCGAGCGCGCGCGCGCGCTCAAGGCCGCCGGCTGCAAGCGTGTCCTCGTCGCGGGGCGTCCTTCCCGGCTCGATACGTCGCTGCGCGAGGCCGGCGTCGACGGCTTCATTTTCCTCGGTTGCGACGCAGTGACCGTTCTCTCCGAGCTGCTCGGGGTCCTCTCATGAGCCGTTTGCCCGATTTTGCTGAACTCGACTTCGACGCGGTGCAGACGGACGTCGCCCCGCCGATCACGCCGCCCGCGGAACCGTGGGACACCCCCGAGGGGATTCCCCACCGACGGATCTATACGGCCGACGACCTCGTTGGCCTCGGGCACCTCGGCACGCTCCCCGGCTTTCCGCCCTTCGTGCGCGGCCCGTATCCGACGATGTACGTCCAGAAGCCCTGGACCGTGCGGCAATACGCGGGGTTCTCGACGGCCGAGGAGTCCAACGCGTTTTACCGCAAAAACCTCGCCGCGGGGCAGATGGGCCTCTCGATCGCCTTCGACCTCGCCACCCATCGCGGATACGACAGCGACCATCCGCGGGTCACGGGGGACGTGGGCATGGCGGGCGTGGCCATCGACTCCATCCTCGACATGCGCCTGCTCTTCGACGGCATCCCGCTCGACAAGATGAGCGTCTCGATGACGATGAACGGCGCGGTCTTGCCGATCCTCGCGCTCTACATCGTCGCCGCCGAGGAGCAGGGCGTCCCGCCTTCGAGCCTCACCGGCACGATTCAGAACGACATCCTCAAAGAGTTCATGGTGCGGAACACGTACATCTATCCGCCCGCGCCCTCGATGCGGATCATCGCCGACATCTTCGCGTACACCTCGCAGAAGATGCCGAAGTTCAATTCGATCTCCATCTCCGGTTATCACATGCAGGAGGCCGGCGCGACCGCCGATCTCGAGCTCGGATACACGCTCGCCGACGGCCTCGAATACGTGCGCACCGGCATCGCCGCGGGGATGAATGTGGACGCGTTCGCGCCACGCCTCTCGTTTTTCTTCGCGATCGGGATGAACTTCTTCATGGAGGTCGCGAAGCTCCGCGCCGCCCGGCTCCTCTGGGCCGAGCTCATGTCGCGTTTCTCGCCGAAGAGCGACAAGTGCCTCGCGCTCCGCACGCATTGCCAGACCTCGGGTTGGTCGCTCACGGCGCAGGACGTCTACAACAACGTGATCCGCACGTGTATCGAGGCGATGGCGGCGACCCAAGGCCACACGCAGAGCCTGCACACGAACTCGCTCGACGAGGCGCTCGCGCTGCCGACGAACTTCTCGGCGCGCATCGCGCGGAACACCCAGCTCCAGCTCCAGCTCGAATCAGGCACGTGCAGGCCCGTGGATCCCTGGGGCGGCAGCTACTACGTCGAGCGGCTCACGCACGAGCTCGCCGCGCGCGCGCGGCAGCACATCGACGAGGTCGAAGCGCTGGGTGGCATGGTCAAGGCCATCGAGGCCGGCGTGCCGAAGCTCCGCATCGAAGAAGCCGCCGCGCGTACCCAGGCGCGCATCGACGCGGGCAGGCAGGCCATCATCGGCGTGAACCGTGTCCGTCCGACGAGCGATGAGGCCGTCCCCGTGCTGAAGGTCGACAACGCGGCCGTCCGGCGCACGCAGATCGAGCGGCTCGAGCGCCTGCGGCGCGAGCGCGACCCCGCGGCGTGCGAGCGCGCGCTCGAAGCGCTGACGGCTTGTGCCGCCGGCCGGGGAGGGAACCTGCTCGATCTGGCGACGGCCGCTGCGCGGGCGCGCGCCACGGTCGGAGAGATGTCGATGGCGCTCGAAAAGGTGTTCGGGCGTCATCAGGCCGAGATCCGCGCCATCTCCGGCGTGTATGCTGGCGAGGTGGGAGAGAACTCCGCCGCCGTGGCGACGACACGGATGCGCACGAAGGCCTTCTTCGAACGGGAGGGACGGCGGCCGCGCATCCTCGTCGCCAAGATGGGGCAAGACGGGCACGACCGCGGCCAGAAGGTGATCGCCACGGCGTTCGCCGATCTCGGGTTCGACGTCGACATCGGTCCGCTCTTCCAGACGCCCGAGGAGACGGCGCGCGCCGCTGTCGAGAACGACGTGCACGTCATCGGCGCGAGCTCGCTCGCCGCGGGCCACCTGACGCTCGTCCCGGCGCTGCGCGCGGCGCTTTCGGCGCTCGGCCGTCCCGACATCCTGGTCGTCGTCGGGGGCGTGATTCCCCCGGACGACTATCCGGCGCTGCGGGCGGCGGGCGCCGCGGAGATCTTCGGGCCGGGCACCGTGATCGCGGAAGCAGCCGGCGCTCTGCTCGATCGCCTGGAAACGGACGCGCCATGACGCGCAGGCGTCCGCGCCTCTCGCTGGATGCCTACGAGCGTGGCGTTCGGGAGCGTGATCGTGCCGTGCTCGCCCAGGCGATCACGCTCGTCGAGAGCCGCGACGAGACCGACGCCGCGCTCGCGCAAGCGCTGCTCACCCGCCTCTTGCCCGCGACGGGCGGCGCGCGGCGGGTCGGCGTGACGGGCGTGCCCGGCGTCGGAAAGAGCACGTTCCTCGACGAGTTCGGGATGCGCCTCCTGTCGCGCGGCAAGAGGGTCGCGGTGCTCGCCATCGATCCGTCGAGCTCGATCTCGGGGGGCTCGATCCTCGGCGACAAGACACGCATGGCGAGGCTCTCGCTCGAAAAAGAGGCGTTCATCCGGCCGTCGCCGAGCGGGCTCACGCCCGGAGGCATCGCGCGGCGCACGCGCGAGACGATGCTGCTCTGTGAAGCCGCGGGCTTCGACGTGATCCTCGTCGAGACCGTGGGCGTGGGGCAGGGCGAGACCGCGGTCTCCGACATGGTCGATTTCCTCCTGGTGCTCGCCTTGCCGGGCGCGGGGGATGAGCTCCAGGGCATCAAGAAGGGCGTCCTCGAGCTGGCGGACGCCATCGGCGTCAACAAGTGCGACGGCGAAGGCGCTCTGCGCGCTCGGACAGCGCTTCACGATCTGCGGGCCGCGCTGCGTTACCTGCCGCGCAGGCGCCCGAGCTGGAAGGCCCGCGCGCTCGCGGTGTCGGGCCTGACGGGCGAGGGGCTCGACGCCCTCTGGGATGTGGTCGAGGAGCATCGCCAGACGCTCGAGGCCTCGGGGGAGCTCGCGGCGATGCGCGCGGAGCAGCAACGCTCCTGGATGTGGTCGCTGATCACCGAGCGGCTCGAACGGTGGTTCCGTGCCCACCCCGAGGTCGAGCGGCGGCTCGCGGGCATCGAGGCCGATGTCGTCGCAGGGCGCATGACGCCGCCGGTCGCGACGGATGCGCTCTTCGCGGCCTTCACTGCCGCGACCCGGCTTTCCTGACGTAGGCCGCTCGAAACGGGGTTCGGGCGAGCTTCCAGCGTGCCGCGTGGTGCTCCCACCGTCGAGGCCCCCGCGCGTCCTCGTCGCGCGAGGGTCTCCGAACGTTCGATCCTTCGCGCGTCATCGTCGCGCGAGGGTCTCCAAACGTTTGATCCTTTGCGCGTCATCGTCGCGCGAGGGTCTCCAAACGGTCGCACACCCGCGCGTCCTCGTCGCGTGAGGGTCTCCAGGCGGTCGAACACCCGCGCGTCCTCGTCACGCGAGGGTCTCCGAACGTTTGGAGACCCGCGCGTCACGTTCTCCCGCGCCCCTTCGAACGTCCCGACACCCTCGCGCGCCCAAAACCTGCGCATCCGGAGGTCTGGAGGACGCCGGAGCTCCCCACGACGGCCGCCCCGGCGGCCCTTGCGCTCGCACAAATCGTCGTGGTACCGACGCGCCCCATGCTCGGTTTGATCTTGCGCACCCGCGGCGCTCTCGTCCTCGTGGCCCTCGGGGCCTGTGCGCGCGTCGATCCCGGGGCGCCAGCAGCAAACGTGCAGGGCGCGGCGGCTCCGGCGTCGAGCAGCGCGGCGGCTCCGGCGTCGAGCAGCGCGGCGGCCCCGGCGTCGAGCAGCGCGGCGCCCGTGGCGACCGCAGCGCCGAGCGCCTCCCCGGCCGCG
>NZ_JARZHI010000141.1:0-9426 GCF_029946465.1 Polyangium sorediatum | reverse complement strand
CCGCGCCCCCGACCTTCCCGATCCCCGCTACAGCCCCCGCGCCCCGCCCGCCCGCAAAAATCTCCTCCTTTGACAAACCCTCCCGCACCCCATCCCCTTCCAGCATCCGCACCCGCCCCCCGGCCAGCGCCACCCCCGTTCCATCCGGCCAAACCCGCGCCCAATGCACCCGCCCCCGCCGCGCCGGAAACGCCGCCCCCTCCTCCCGCCAAACCCCATCCCGCCCGGCCGACCGGAGCCCGCGCCCATCACGCGTCGTAAAAAACGCCCGCTCCCCGGCCCACACCACGAGCCCCACATCATTGCGCCCCTGCCCCTCCATCCGCCGGGGCTCCGCCTCCAGAATCTTCTCCAAACCCGCGCCCGCCCCTGGATCCACCGCACACGCCCCCCGCCCGAGCTTCGCCCCCGTCCCCCCGAACCAGCTCACCTCACAGCTCCCGCCCCTTGCCACTGGCTGCGTCAACAGCCCCACCTGCGCCCCGCCCACCAACCGAGGCGCATAAAACCCCTTCAACGCCCCCCATTCCAGCTCCCCCTCCACCACCTTCGACCGACTCTTCGCCTCGAACCTCCCATCCGCGCCAATCACCCCCCCGCCCACGGCGGCCCACCCCATCCCCGCCACCTTCCTCGCCCCCACCGGTTTGGCACTCTCATACCAAACAATCTCCACGCCCCGCGCCGACCCCCGCGCATCCACCACCCCCATCCCCTCCAGCGGCGGGACAAACCGCAACCCCGTCGCCGTCGCCTCCCCCTCGAACACCCCTTCCCGCGACAACCACCGCACCGTCACCTCCACCGTCGGCCGCGGCGCCGCCTTCTTCCCCACCTCCCTCTTCTTCCCCCCATTCCCCTTCTTCCCCCCATTCCCCTTCTTCCCTGCCGCGGCCGCCTTGCGATTCTGCACGAGGCGCGGGGCTGCTTCTTTTTTGGGGGCGGGGGTGGTGGGTCCTGTTGTTTGAGGGGCCGCAGGCCCCGAGTTCGGGGGAACCGACCCCGCCCCCAAAAAAGAAGCGGCCCCCCGCCCCGCCCCCCCCCCCCCCCTCGCCCCCCCCCCCGCCCCCAAAAAAGAAGCGGCCCCGCGCCGCTCCCCCGACCCCGCATTCGCCCCCACCGTCTCCACCGAAATCAACGCCACCCGCTCCCCGCTCACCGCAATCGCTTTCACGTCCCCGACCCGCTCACACCCGCGGATCTCCGCCACCTCCGACGCCTTCTCGAACACCGACAAACACAGCCGATCCCCGCCCGCCGACGTCACCAGCGCCCGCTTCCCGTCGCTCCGCGCAAACGCAAGCACCACGTTTTCATTCACGAGCCGCACGATCGGCCCCATCCGACCGGATTCTTCCACCCACCGCACATACCCCTCGGGCTCGCCCGCCGCCTGCGACACGAGCAGCGCCGCCGCCTCCCCGAACACCGGCTCCACCGACATCGGCAGGCCCGCCTCCTCCGCTGCACCCAGCGGCAAACGCGTCACCTGCGCGCCCGCGGCCGAGCTCGGCGTCCCCTCCGTCGGCGCACGTTGCTCGCTTGGTTGCTTTCCTCCGCTTGGCTGCTGCCTGTCACGTACGCTCGCGCCCGAGCAGGCAGAGCTTCCGACGAGCAGCCAGAGCAGCAGAAAACTCGGGCCTTTTTGCACACGACGAGAGAGGGGGAGGCGCGCCACGATCGCGCCCACCTTAACGCGGACTTTGCCGGGCGTGCAGGAAGAGCAGCACGAGCGCGTCGTGTCCCTGGACGGTGGCCGCGTGCACGCCGTGCCGCTCGTGGAGTGTCCGCGCCGTACGTGCTCGAGGGCACGTCGGCTGCAATGTCCGACGAACGGCAGGGGGGTTTTCCGGATCGCGAGGGGCTTTCTTTCGAGTGCCTCCCCGCGTTCGGAGGCGATGCCTCTACCTCTCAGGAGGACTTTCGATGACGAAGACCATGCAGCTCACGATGCTCGGTGCCGCGGCCCTCATGACCCTCGGCGTGGGATGCGGGCGCGGCGAGAAACCCGCGCAGAGTGCGCAGCAGCGCCCGACGCCGGCCTTCGAGGCCGCTGCTCCCGCGGAGCAGGGGCGACCGAGCCCGTACTACGGTCAGGGCCAGGCGGGGCAATATGGCCAGGGCCAGGCGGGGCAGGGCCAGGCGGGGCAGTGGGGCCAGGGCCAGGCGGGCCAGGGCCAGGATCAGGGCGGACATGCGGGCATGGGCATGATGAGCGAGCAGGAGATGTGCTCCTCGTTCGTCCAGCACTCGAACCTTCGCGTCGAGGACATCGAGGGGGGCGTCGCGATCATCGCGAGCCCCAAGGCGGGCGTGGACCTCTCCACCTTGCGCGGCGATGCGATCCACATCGCGTACACGATGAGCCCGCCTTCCGGCGAGCAGCACGCGGCGCGGCCCACCAGCGCGGCGGAGCGTTGCGCGCTCTTCGACCTCGGCCAGATGGCGGGCCGCTCGGGCCTGATCGAGCAGGGCAACGAGATTCGTATCCTCCTGCTCGCCCAGGACGCGAGTGGTGTGCCCAACCTGCGTAACCAGACGCGCGCCTTCGTGCGCCAGTGGGGCCAGGAGGGGGTGCAGAGCGGCCAGCAGAAGCGCCAGGACTAGAAGCAACCGGGGCGCGGCTCCACATCCGAGAAGCAGGGCGGAGGTACCTACCCCCGCCCTGCTTTCCTTTCCTGCCCCTCGACCTGCCCGGAAAGGTTCGCTACCCTGAGCTTGTCATGAGCAAGAAGCTGGACGAGGAGCTCGCGCAGGCTGCGGGGATTGGACGGGACGACGACGGGCCGGCGGTGATGCCGCCCCTCACCGTGCCCCAGCCGGCCGAGAAGGCGCGGCCGAAGAACAGCAGCATGGGCCTCTTGATCACGCTGCTCGTCATGGGCGGCGCGCTCGTCGGCCTCTTCATGTTCGGCTTCAAGGAAGCGGCCATTTACGCGACGCCCGTCGATCAGCTCCTCTCGCAGCAGGACAAACTGATGGGCCGCAAGGTCCGCGTCGAGGGTGAGCTCGTGCCGGGCACCCTCGAAAAGCGCGACAAGCCTTGCGAGTATCGCTTCACCATTCATGGCAAGGACGGCAAGCAGACCTTGCCCGTTCGATATCCTCAGTGCGTCATTCCCGACACGTTCCGCGACGTACCGACCGGCGGCGTGCAGGTCACCGTCGAGGGTTCGCTCAAGTCTGCGGCCGAGTTCGAGGCCACGCTCGTCATGGCGAAGTGCACCTCGAAGTACGACCCCAAGACCCACGAGATGCAGCAAGGTGAGGCGAAGGGGATGCCGATCAACTGATCGGATCGGCTCCAAAGAGAAACGCCGGGCGCCCTGGAGAAGGGGCCCGGCGTTTTCGCTTCAATCGTTCATTCGGGCTCGGCTTGGCCCCGGTTTCGCGGGGCGGGGGCCGGGGGCAGCTCTTCGGGTGGCATCGCGGGCGCGGGCTCGCCCGCCGGGGCGGGTTTGTCCGCGGGCTCCGGCGGCGGGGGCGCCTCGCGCGGCGGCTCCACGGGCTTCGGCTCCGGGGCGGCGGGCGCGCGCGCGGGCTCTTCGTCGCCCTTGTCCTTCACCGTCGACGTGCCCAGGGGCAAACCGGACTTCTTCGACGGGAACGGTGAGTCGCCCTTGCCGCGGCCACGACCTGCGGCGGGGCCGTCGGTCGAGTGCGGATCGAACTTCATCCGCGACAGCGCGCCGTGCGCGTGCCAGCCGTAGAACCCGTCTTGCCGCTTGGCCTTCTTGATCTTCGGATCGGCCAGTTCGAAGAGCGACGGCGCGCTCGAGCCCGGCGCGCCGAGCAGCGACTTCGTCAGGTCGCTCTTGTTGCGGTAGGCGTCGGTGAACTTGAAGCGCACGTAGAGGTCGGCGGCCGAGCTGTTCCACGGCTCGCGCACGTTCACCTTCCCGTCGCCCGCGAGCTCGATGTCGGTGCCGTTGGCTTCGAGCTTCGTGACCTTGAGGACGCCTTCCTTCGCCTCGGCCGCGATGACGAGGTCCCCGAGCTTCGCCTCGGGCAGCGCGATCTGGCCTTTGATCTTCGACTTCCCGTCGCCGACGACCATCTCGGCGATCGTCAGGTCGAGCGCGCCGTTTGCCTTGCTGAACTTCCCGCCTTCGGCCGTGAGCTCGAACGTCCCCTTCGCGACGCCTTTCACCGGCACGCCGAGGAAGTCCTTGATCACGTCGACCTTCGCGAGGTTCACGCCTTCGAGCTCGACCTCCACGGGCCCGCTCGAACCGCCCACGGGCACCGTGCCTTTGACCTCGCCGTCGAAGGCCTTCGCCCAGAACTTGATGCGCACGCGGCCGAGGAAGAGCGGCAGGATCTGCAGCCGCGCCTCCACCTCTTCGACCTCGATCACGCTCTCCTTCGGGGCGGGTTTGTCCTTGTCGGCGCTGCTGCTGAAGGAGCTCGACGACGTGTCGTCGCTCGGGGGCAGGTAGAGCCGGACGCCCGTCGCCTCGACGCCCGTGAACCAGTACGAATCGAGCTCGTCGATCTCCAGCCGTTGCCCCGCGCTCTTGCCTTTTTGCGCGGCCTGGAACTCGGCGACGAGGCGGTCCTTCAAGCGATCCCAGGGGAAGGCCAGATAAAAGAAGAGCCCGAGGCACAAGCAATAAAGCGCCGGGTAGGCGAGGAATTTTGCGATACGCAGGAGACGGGCCTTCACGGGATCTTTTCCTCCTCGGCCGTATCCTTCGGCTCGCCCTTGTCCTTGTCTTTTTCTTTCGCGTCCGGCTTGCGGTCGTAGGCGCTCACGCCGAGCTCCACCTCGTACGAGTCCGGCTCGCCGGCGCGCGGGCGGATGTTGAGGCGCGTCACCGCGACGGCGTGGCCCGATTGCTCGATCCGCTCGATCGTCTTCACCAGCGCCAGCATACCCACCTTGTGCATCTTCACCACGGTGAGCCGCTCAGAATACTTCTTCCCGTGCGGGACCTCGGGTTTGTCCTGCGCGTCCGCGATCGTGATCCCGTTCTGCTTCGCGGCGTCCTCGATGAAGCCGGCGAGCGCGGGGGCGGGGCGGCCGTAACGCGCGAGCAGCGCGTCTTGCTTCGCCTTGCGTTCGGCGACCGAGAGGCGCGCTTTGTAGACCTCGTCGATGAGGGCGCGGATCTCGTCGTTCTCGGTGCGCGACGAGCTCACGGCGCTCCAGGCGTAGATCGGCATCGCGAGCACGAGCAGCGCCGCCACGACGCCGGCGAGGACGCCGAGCAGCTTGCGCTCGCGCGGCTCAAGTTTGTCCAGGCGCTCCGCGAACGTCACTTGCCTTCCTCCTTGCCGGCCGCGGGCGAGGACGAGTCCGCCGTGTCAGCGGCGCCCGAGGATTTCGTCGTCGTCTTTTTCTTCTTATCGTCGCACTTCACGTCGAGCTCGAGCACGTATTTCTGTTTGCCCTCGCTGAACTGGGCCGTGCGGCTGATCTTTACTTCCTTGAAGCACTTGTGCTCCTTCATCTTGTCCGCGATCGCCTGCGCGTCGGGGATCGAAGGGACCGTGCCTTGAATCGAGACGTGGCCGCGGTTCACGTCGAACTCGAGGACGTCGTGCGTGATCTCCTTGGGCACGACCTCCGAGAGCTTCACCATGACGTCGAATGCGTCCGCGCGCGGCAGCGGGTCCTCGTCGGCGCTGCCGGGGCCCTTGTCGAGCATGCTGCGCGCTTTCTCCGGCTCCTTCGTCTCCTCGTCGAACACGTCGCCCGTCGCCGTTTCGAGCCGCGAGAGGAGCATTTCCTTCTCGGCCGAGAGGCTCCGGTGCTGGGCGAGCAGGCTGAAGCCGAAGCTCACGACGACCGCGGCGGCGAGGCCCGCGAGGAGCGGGATTTTTTCGCGGAGGAAAGGATAACTGCGCGCGGCCGCGAGGTCGCCCTGGCGCAGGTTGAGGCCGCGCGCCTTGCCGGCGAGGCCCATCGCGAGGCCAATGGCCTTCGCGAAGCGCGGGAGCATCGATTCTTGCTCGGCCGTGACGCCTTCGAGGCGCGGCTTCGGCAAGGGCAGGATCGTGATGCCGAGCTCGGTCGCGAGATATGCCTCCGCGCCCTGCGCGCTCGCCCCGCCGCCGACGAGGTACATGCCCGCGAGCGGGCTGCCGCCCGAGGCGCGCCAGGCCGCCAGGGTTTGTCGCAATTCACGCGAGAGCGCGGGCGCGCTCCCGGGCAAACCGAGCGTGCCGCGCGAGAGCGTGCGCGCGAAGACGGGGTCGCCGCCGCGCAGGATCACGATGTCGCTCGTGGCCTCGCCGAGATCGAGGATCGCGACGGGCAGCGCCGCCTCGCCCGCGGCGGCCTCTTTGCCGAACGGTTTTTCGATTTCAGGCATCACGCCCGCGAGGTTCGCGAGCGGCAGCGCGCCCGTGCCGACGCGCTCGGGCTCCATGCCGAGGGCCTCGCGCACGGCGTCGATGCGCTGCTTCACGTCCTCGATGCGCGCGATGGCCGCGAAGATCGGCACGGTGTCGCCGCCCGGGTTCTTGTCCATGCGGTAATCGAACACCGCGTCCGTGATCTCGAACGGGATCAGGGATTCGAGCTCGAACGGCAGGACGTTGTCGATCTCCTTCAGCGCCGAGGTCGGCATGTCGATCGACCGGAAGAACGTCCGCTCGCCCGAGATCGCGATCGAGATCGCGTCGGCCTTGTGGCCGCCCACGGCGGCGCGGACGGCGTCGATTTCGAGGCCGGTGACGGGCGCCTCGCCGAGGGCCTCGAGCGTGATCTTGCGGTACGAGAGGCGCAGGAGCGCCACCCTCACCACCGCTTTGCCGACGTCGATACCGAGAATTTTGGACATCGTGATGCTCTCTCGAGGAAACCTAATCGATGCGATAATAGACGATCTTGCCGAGCGGGTTCGTAGCAAGCGCGGTCAGCGGATCGACGACGCTGCCCGTGGCCGTGCCGCCGGCCGAGGTCGAGCCTCCCGCGGCCGCCCCCTGCGTGAGCCCCTGCGCGGACGTCGAGCCGGTCGCCGTGCCGCCCGTGAGCGGATCGACGCCGCGCGTGTCCACGACGGCGTGGACGCGCACGCGCGTCGTGCGCTTGCGGCCGGGGACGACGCCCTCGGCGTAAATGCTGAAGACCTTGCTCGTGACGGTGAATTGCTTGGTCGCGCCCGCGTTGAGCCCGCACGGCAGGCCCGCCTGCGTGAGCAGCGGCGTGAGCATCGGCCCGAGCATCGCGCCGAGCGGCCCGGGGACGGTGCCCGTCTTGAGGAGATTGGGGAAATCGGCGGGCTTGGAGAAAATGGGGATCGGGAACGTCTTGAGGACGCCGAGGAGGCCGAGGAACTGTGCCTGGATCGTCGGGTCGGTGCAAAGGGGAATGCCCTGCGTCGCGTTCGATTGTGTTGCGCCTGCGCCGCCCGAGCAGACGGAGCAAGCCGCGGCGAGCAGGGTCTGCGGGTTCGCCGTGTTCACGTTGACCGCTTTTTGGCCCCAGACCGTGAGCGTGCGTGATTTCGGATCGTCCGGGTTCGGCTCGACGAACGTCGCCCAGAAGTCGTCGCCGACGCCGCGGATGAGGCGCAGCTCCTCGAGCGAGTCGTACGCGGCGTTCTTGCGGCGATAGGGGAGGCCGATCGTCTGGTAATAGTTGTCCTCGGCGCCCGTGGAGCCTTGGGCCTGCGAGCCGACGTAACACGTCGAGAGGTTCTCGTCCTGATCGGCCCAATCGGTCAGGGCGCCGCAGATCGTCTGCATCGTCGAATACTGACCGTCGGGGTCCGTGCCATCGAACATCGGCGCGTATTGCGGGCCCTGCATGTGGCTGACGAGCAATCGTTCGAGATCGATGTCCGGGATCGGCGCGGCCCGGTTGACGTTGATCTTCGAATCCTCGTCGACGATCTTGACCGTGAACGAGCCGCCCGTGATGCCAAGGCCCTTGCCCTGCGTGGTATCGACGCCGAGCATTCCCCCGAACGTGGCCATTCCGGTCTCGTCATTGAAGGGGCCGAGCGCGATATCGGTGAACTCCCAGACGGGGAGCTGCTTGAAGGGCAACGGAAGAGGAACGCTCGTGCGGATCGTCGGCTCGGAGGCGATGAGCAGGCGCGAGAGGTTCACGGCGCTCTTCGCCAGGTATTCGGCCTTGAGCGCGTCGCGGTCCGCGAGCGCGGCGGCGAGCTCGGAGGTCGTCTCCTGCTGCAATTCGGTGAGAAACACCGTCAGCACGGTGATCGCGCCGAGCACCATGAGCAGCGCGACGCCGCGGCGCTCTCGTTTTCGCCGGCGGAGCTTCCTGGCCTCCTTTTCGCGGTTCGGCTCGTTCATGGCTCAGTTCGCGAAATCGAGGGCGAGCTGCATCGCGGGGGAGACGCGCGAGCGAAGGACGATCGGCTTGCCGCCGGGGCCGCCATTCAGCACGAGCGTGATGAGGACCTGCTGGGGCAGGCGCCACGGCTGGCCCGTGACCTGCGTCGTGTCCCAGGTGTCGACCCATTCGGAGATGGTGGCGTCGAAATACTGGATGTCGAAGCTCTGCACGTCCTCGACGAGGACATTCACGACGCCGCCCTTTTGCGGCTCCATGTCGAGGTATTTGTCCTCGCGCCGGACGAGGTCCATCGTGCCGGCGTCGTTCCGCGCGCCGAAATAGCCGATCTCGCATTGATCGGACTCGTGCGCGTCGCGGGCGAGGCGGCGGTGCGCGAAGGAGGTGAAATCGAGGCGATCGAACGTGCCCTCGTCCTGGCCGATGAACCCGGTCTTGCGGGTCTGCTGCGAGATCATCGTGGAGCTGTTCGTATAATCGCCGTGCTTCGAGACGAACGCCGCCTGGATCTCGCGCGCCATGCGTTGAATGGCGGCGCGGCCCTGGTGGTATCGGTCGTTCATCCCCGTGATGCCCTTGCGCGAGCGGGACATGCCGTCGAACGCGCCATAAATGAGCGAGCCGATGAGGGCGAGGACGCCGATCGAGACCATCGCTTCGAGCAGCGTGAGGCCACGAATCGAGGCACGACGACGCGTCTTCATCGGCCCATGCCTCCCCCGGGCGCGCCCGGGAACGTGGGACGGCCACCGCCGCCGAAAGGATTGCCGCCGCCGAAAGGATTGCCGCCGCCCGTGGGATTGCCGCCGCCCGTGGGATTGCCGCCGCCCGTCGGGTTCATCTGGGCCTCGACGGCGTCGAGCGCGTCGTTCGTGATGAGCGTCGGCTTCGGGTTCGTCACCCATTGCACGATATCGAACGAATGTTCGCGGGAGCCCTCGGTCCATGTGACCGTGACCGTGACGCGGCGGGTGTTCGTCTCGAAGATCGACTTGAGCGCCGGATACACGAACGTGCCGACGAGCTGGAGCATGCCGCCGAGCGCATCCGCGCCCGTGGCGCCGCCAAGCGCGCCCGCGACGTCGCCGAGGCCGCCGCCCGCGAGGTCGCCCGTCGCCGGGGGCGTCGCGCCGCCGGCGAGGCCGAGCAGACCGCCC
>NZ_JARZHI010000140.1:0-9717 GCF_029946465.1 Polyangium sorediatum | reverse complement strand
GCGGGCGCAGCCGGCGGAATGGGCGGCATGGGCGGCGCGGGCGGCGCGGGCGGCGACGGCGGCATGGGCGGCGCCGGCGGCAACGGCGGCGGCATGCAGGCATGCGCGCCCGGCACGGCCGACCCCTTGCCCAAGCTGAAGCTCACCGAGCTCGTGACGGGCCTCGACCGCCCCACCTACGTAGCGGGCGCGCCGGGCGATACCAGCCGCCTCTTCTTGCTGGAGAAGCCGGGCCGCATCCGCATCGTGAACGGCGGCAATCTCGCGCCAGAGCCCTTCCTCGACATCAGCGCGATCGTCGAGGGGCAGGCCAATGAGCGCGGCTTGCTTGGCCTCGCGTTCCACCCGGACTACGCCCAGAATGGCCGATTCTTCGTCTACTACACGCAGAAGGCGAACCCGAACGGCGCGATCGCCGTCGCCGAGTACGCGCGCGGCGCCTCGCCCGACGTGGCGGTCCAGGGTTCGGGCAAGGTGATTCTCACCATCCCGCACCCGGGCTACAGCAACCACAACGGCGGCATGCTCGCGTTCGGGCCCGACGGTTTCCTCTACGTGGGCACGGGCGACGGCGGCGGTGGCGGCGATCCGGACGACAACGGGCAGGACATCAACGCCAAGCTCGGCAAGATCCTCCGCATCGATGTCGATAACTACCCGACGCCGCCGCCGGGAAACCTCAACGACGGCGACAAGGACATCTGGGACTGGGGCCTGCGCAACCCCTGGCGCTTCAGCTTCGATCGATGCACCGGCGATCTCTACATCGCCGACGTCGGCCAGAACGTGGTCGAAGAAATCAACGTCGAGCCGCCGGGTGAAGGCAACAAAAACTATGGCTGGAACACCATGGAAGGCACGCACTGCTTCGACCCGGCAGCCAACTGCGACAAGACGGGCCTCACGTTGCCGGTCACGGAGTACATCCATGCAAGCGGCCTCGGCGACTGCTCGGTGACGGGCGGATACGTCTACCGCGGGTCGAAGATGCCGGGGCTCGTCGGGACGTACCTCTACGCCGACTATTGCTCGAGGCGCTTCTACACGCTCGCGTGGTCGAAGGGCAACGTCATCGCCGAAGGGGAGATTTCGGCCGATCTCGAAAGCACGGCGCTGAGCGCAGGCATCACTTCGTTCGGCGAGGACACCGCGGGCGAGCTCTACGTCATCGTGGACAACAGCCAGGGCGGGACACCCGGCAAGCTGTACCGCATCGACCCGGAGTGACATCGACGCGCCCTCCTTCGGGGGGCGCTCCCGCGTCGAAACGCGCGCCTCTTCATCTCTCTACATCTCGTCTCCATCTCCTCTTCATCTCGATCGGCGCACCATCGTGACTTCGGTGGAGCCGGGCTCCTCGAAAAGGAGACAACGTCGACCGCGCGCCGGCTTGCTTCGTGAGGGCCGTCGCTGCACGGCCGGAAGGCTGCCTCGGCGCGCCTCCTCTCCTTATAATATAGAGTGCGAGAACGAGCCGCGGCGGAGGCCCGAAGTCCCGGGCGCCTGCTCCTCGTCGGTTTCGTGGCGCAACGTGCTGCGGCTTTGCGGCGAACCGCTTGGCTTCATGGGCGCCGGACGCGCCGCTATCGCCGCTCGGGCCTCGGGCGTGGGCGCGCGCGCGAGCCGGACACAAATCGTCACGGACGCGTCGTGAGGCATGCCTCGTCAACGACGAAGAGCTCGAGGTCGTCCTCGTGGCTATCCCGGTGCCACCGCCGGGCATGGGCTGCGTAGTGCAGGTGCAGCAATGAGGGGACGTCGGGGCCGGTCTTTAGGGAGAGCCCCGCCCCCAATCCGGGAAGACACGGCAGCACGCACGGCAAAGCCCGGGTCGCAAAGCCAGGATCGACTGGCAGCCCGCGCGCGCCAAACGAGAGGGCCTGACTGGACAATGCGAGCATCGCGCAGTCTCTCGGGGGATTTCGAGCGGTCGGTCGGTCCGGTAAACGTCCGGCGCTACCGGGCGGCGGTGGAGGCAAAACCCAGGGAGCCTCGCGCGGGCCGAACCAAAAAATGAACGAAAGGACCGTCCTGCCACTTTATTCGCTTGACCCGACCGTCACCAAAGGCATAGTCGTAACCATCCGCCGAGCGGGATTCGGCGAGGGAGAAGACATGGCAACCGACGCTTTCGAGCAGCAGATTGTGGAACTTGTGCGGAAGATGCCCGACTCGGCGATTCTCGCACTGGTCAAGGATAAACTCGGCCAGGCTGTTGCCTCCGCTCCGGCGGCGGCTCCGCTCGTGGCTGCGGCTGCGACCCGGGGTCGCGGTCGTCCGGCGCGCGTGCCGCAGGCGCTCGCGGTTGTGCCGGAAGCCCCCGCTCCCGCGAAGCGTGGCCGCGCGGCGGCTCCGGCGGCGCCCGCGAAGCGCAAGCCCGGCCGTCCGAAGAAGACGGCGGCCCTCTCCGCGGAGCGGCAAGAGGTCCTCAATTCGGTGGAGCGCATCGTGAAGGCGTCGAACGGCGTGAGCGCGAGCGACGTGGCCCGCCAGGCCGGCATTCCGCAGACGCGGGCGGCGGCGGCGCTCAAGGAGCTGAAGCTCGCGAAGCGCATCTTCCAGGGTGGTGATCGTCGTTTCGCCCGTTATGCGGCCGACCTCAAGACGGCGGAGCAGGCGAGCCTGAACGCGCGCAAGACGGCGAGCGGCCCCTCGACGGCCGGCGCCCCCGCGAAGAAGGCGGCCCCCGCGGCGAAGGTCACGCGTAAGCGCGCGGCGGCCCCTGCGGCGGCGCCCGCGGCGAAGTGAGTCGCGACTGATCAACAACCTGCCAGCAGGGCGCGAAGCAACTTTATCGACGTCCTGCTAGCAACGTGGCGGCCCGACGCGAAGGTGGTGGAGAGGACTCCCCGCCGTCGATTCGGGCCGCGCGGTCGTTTCGAAGGGTCGATCGGTCGTCCGGACGAAGTCAAAACGACGTCGCCGACATCACGCGCCCTCCGGCTCTGCTCGACCGGAGCGGTTGCCCACGATCGATCGTTATGGCCGACCCCGCGGTGACGCCCGAATGACGCGTCGCCCCCCGGAGGCCGCGACGTCCAAAACGTTTTTCGCGCTGGATCGCGTCGCCCGTTCGATTGGTGGTCGGCGGCCAAACCCAGCACGACGGGCAGGCGTGTGTCGGGCAAAACGCTGGCGCGCGCAGACGGTATGTCCTTTCGGACCGAGGCCGCTTCCACGCCGCTTGCTCGGACGAACCCGGCCAGCGAGTCCGTGGGTTGCACGTCATGCCGCGCTGCGCGGACACGCGCTCGTCGTTATGCGCGTCGCCAAAACGACGCGGGCGTCACGCGTTCGACGCCTTTTTACAGACCGATTACGGTCGAACCTTTCAATTTTGAACGACGCACGCCCGCGCGCGTTTCATCTTCAAACGCCGTCGCGCGTGAGGGAGCGGGGATGCAGGCGCGGGAATCGTGCGACGAACGTTTTACGGCGGGTTCCACGTCGCGCCGTCGTCGTCGGATACGAGCACGTAGAAGCCGCGCCTCGAAGTACCCGTTACATCGGCGGACACGATGAGCAACGTGCGCTTCCCGAACGAAACGAGCGCGCCGAAGTCGACGCGCCCGCGCGCGCCGGTCCCTTCGCCGATGATGCGCGCGCGCTCGTAAAACTTCCCGCCGTCCGTCGACTGCGCGTAGTAGAGGCCCCAGCGCTCACCGGCCTGCGCGCCCATCACGGCGGCCGCGCCCGTCGACGTCGGTACCGCGACGATCTCCCGCTCGTGTTTCTCGATCCACGGCTTGAATACGGGGCGCGTTGGGGTCGTGCACTTGCCTTCCAGGTCACACAACAAGAGCGTTATGCTCTGCTTGTCGGCATCAGGCGCCTCGACGACGAACTTCGTGTCGTTGCACCCGATAGCCGCGCCGGCGAGCGCCTCGACCGGACGCGGGACCAGCGTAAGCCGATCGGGCGTCACCACGAGGTAGTAGTTCTTGTTCGGATTCTGCTTCGTCGGCGGTTGCGTGATCGCCTGGTACGACATCGAACCGACATCGCACGCCGAAGACGCGGAGAGCTCGCTCACGAGCGTCGTCGTCGTTTTCACCGCGTCCACGTATTCGGGCTCGCCGATGGGCTGTCCGGGCGCAGGCCACTTGCGCGAGAGCAGCTCCCGTCCCTTCACGGAGAAGAGGCGCGGCGGCCTTCCCACGGGCCCCGTGGCGAAGGTCTCGAGCTTGGGCAACACGACCTCGGCCGGCGCGTCGGTGCCAGGCGGCGTGACGTACCGCGCGACGAACTTCTTGGCGGTAGGCTCGACGACGAGCGAAGCCGTCTCCTTGTCGAGGAGCGCGAGGCGCGGCTTGGGGAGCGGCTGCTTCGGGTCAGGCTTTCGCGCGAGCGGCGGCTGGTCGACCATCGTCGCCGTGCCGAACGAGGGCGCGTCGAGCCCCGCGAAGAAGAACTGGAAGGGCGGCGGCGGAGGCGCCTTCTTTCCAAAGGCCGGGGGCGCCTCCGCGGTCGTCTCCTTCGGGCCGAGGGCGAGCGCGAACATGCCGTCGGTCCCGAAGGCGTAACTCGACCAGGTGTCGCGGTCCGTGCGGAAGGCCTTCCACGTCTTGCCCGCGTCTACGGTCATGAGCGCGATCGCCACGCTGCCAGGGACGCCGCCGGCCAGGATGGCCCGCTTGTCGTCGAGCACGAGCACGTGATCGAACTTCATCGACGGCGGCGCGAGGCTCGCGTCGAGGCCCTTGGCGGTGCCGAGGCCGGTGGAGAGCTGATCGAGCGACGCTGCCCCGCGTGGAGGCGGCGGCGGCGCGATCGGAGCCTCTTCCTTTTTCTTGGAACAGCTTGGGAGGAGCGACAGCGCGAGCATGAGCGCGCAGGCCGTCGGGGACCAGGGGCCCATCGTCGTTCGAAACATCTCACTCGACTCGATCGGGATCCATGCAGCAGCGGAAGCCCGTGGAGTAATCGTGGTAGCGGAAGTCGTGGGCGGTGGTCTGGTAGGAGCAGCCGTCGCCGTTCAGCGACGTGTCCATGTAGAAGCCGCCGCGGAACGTGCCGTCGCGATCCTCGATCCACTCGTGCAGGTTGCCGACCATGTCGAAGACGCCGTACTCGTTCGTGCACTCGGCGCGCATGCCGGTCTCGAAGAGCGAGTCCGGGAGCTGGTTGATGAGCGGCTGGTTCATCCCCTCGCTCCAGCGACGTTCGTCGGGGATGCCGAGGCGCAAGGCCACCTCGATGACGGGATGCGCGCTGCGGATGTCGTCGTTGCAGACGCGGCTCTTGCGCTCGTCGCCGTAGGGAAAGCGGGTGTGCTTCGGGCCGCGGCAGGCGCGCTCCCACTCGTCGGCCGCGCAGAGCCGTTTGCCCGAGGCCTGGCAGGCGCGCTGCGCTTGCTCTCCGCTGATGTAGCCCTGCGGGATCACGCCCGGCCGGGACACCGCGCGTACGGCCGCCTCGTGCCCATCCACGGGGTAGAACGGCGACCACGCGTGCACCTCGCCGCTCGGGCCACGCTCGACGAGCGACGCCTCCCAGCGATCGACGCAGACGCGGCCGTCGACGAGCGCCATCTCCATCGGGCAGCGCGCGGTGTTCGCGAGGATCTCGCTGTCGACGTCTTCGGCGAAGGAGCGCCACGCGGCCGCGGCGAGGCGCGTCTCGACCGTGACGACACGCGCCTCGGTGGAACGGACCGCGATGGGCCGCTCGGCAGGCGCGGGCGGGCGGGCGGCGACCACCGACGCAACGCGCGTGTTCGCGCTCGGCTCCTTCACGGCGTGGAGCTGCGAGAGCCCGCCCGGGGCAGCACACCCCACGGCCGCGGAGGCCAGGACGGCCGTCACGACGAGGCTGGAAAGGTGCCGTGCGGCGCGAGGCGCGCGGAGGCTGGATCGCATGGGCTGCCCAGGAGGGCTGGGCATTCTGCAGTCTGCGTCGTCCGCCGTTACCGCCACGCGTTTCGAACGATGCCTGCGGTCGCGGCGAGACGCAATGGGGAAAATGCCAACGCCCGCAGGCGGGATCGTCTTCCCGCGCTTTCGCCGCTTGACAACGGGCTCGAGGCTCCTCGGAAAATCTGTCTTTGGAGGTCCAATGGTTGGACCACGGACGGGTTTGTCCGCGAGGGCGCGCTCGGGGAGAGGCGCCCTCGCGGCGGCGGGCTCAGGGGATCACTCGTGGATGCCGGTGCCGAGATCGGCCGCGTTCCAGCGGAAGTTGTCGAGCAGGATGAGCGAGTCGAGGATGGTGTCGGTCACGTCGAAGATCATGAGCTCGAGCGTGATCTTCTCGCCGGGCACGACGGAGGCGGTGTTGTAGAGCCAATCCGTCCCGCCGCCCACGTTGCTGATCTGCATGCCGGTGCCCGTGAGCTCGCCCGCGCCCGAGGGGCACGTGTTGCAGCCCTTGGCGACGCACACCTGGAAGAAGCCGTTGTTGACGCTGACGGGGTTGTTTCCGCCGTCCTTCGCGATGTTCTTGTCGAGCGGCAGGCCCATGGCGCCCGACTGGAGCAGCGCGAGGAAGAAGTCGTTGTACGACGAGCACTGCCAGCTCTGGTACTCCGAGGAGAAGAAGCGGAACTGGTACTCGAACGACTTCGCGTTCGTGGGCACGCGGATGTCGAGCCGCACGTTGACCGAGTCGTTCGCGCCCGAGCCCGCCGCGCAACTGCCGCTGCAGCCCTGCGACGAAGGCAGCTTGCCGGCGTTCGCCAGGAGGTACGTGGCCGGCGGGCTGCCGTTGATGCTGTGGCTCGTGCTCGTGCCCGCGTAACCCGCGTCGTCCTGATCGCGCATGACGCCGCTGGAGAGACCGGCCATCGTGAGGCCCTTCCGCGGCGTCACGACCGTGCCGTACCCCGTCAGGATGGCGCTCGACTTGTCCGACAAGACCAACTGCTGCGCCGCGGTCGGCGTGGAGCCGTCGGCGAAGACGAGCTTCGCCCCGAGCACGCCCCACTTCTTGAACTGCCCGGCCGGCGGGGTCTCCGGCACGAACTGGCAGAGCTCGATGGCCTTCGCCACGTCCTCGGCCGTGACGGCGGCGAACTTCGCGGACGAGCTGCAGGGCGGCGCCTCGGTGTCGGGCGTCGTCGGGTCGCAGTCGTTGTCCACGCCGTCGCCGGCGAACTCGAAGGCGCCGGGGTTGACGGCCCTCGGGTTCGGGCAACCGGGGCTCAGGAAGTCGCAGCAATCGCCGCCGCCGCACGAGCTGTAGCCGTCGCCGTCGTAGTCACCGGTGGAGTCGTCGGCCTCGCCGTTGCAGTCGTCGTCGATGAGGTTCGCGCAGACCTCGTACTTCGGGAGCACCTGGCCGACGCAAGCGCCCCAGCCCGTGCCGTCTTCCTTGCACGTCTGCGTGCCGGCCTTGCACGGCCCGACGCCGAGCGTGCCCTGCAGGCCCTGGTAGCACGACTGCGTCTGGCCAGGCACGCAGGTGCACGGGCCGTCCTGCAGCACGTTCCACTCGCAACCGTCGCTCGGGTCATTGTTGCAGTCGGAGAAGGCAGGCTTGCAAGCGCTGAGCGCGCAGACGCCGTTGTCGCAGACCGCGACGCCGTTCGGCGGGGGGCCCATGGTCGGCGGGTCCGTGGTTTTGTCGATGGTCCACGCGAGCGAGCAGGGGTTGTTGCAGAAGCCGCAGTTGGCCTCGTCCGTCGCGAAGTCGTAGCAGCTCGACCCGCAGCAACTGAAGCCAGCCTGGCAAGGCTGGGTCGCGGAGCAGCCAGGGATGCAGGTGTTCGAGATGCAAATCGAGCCCGGGAAGCAGTCGGTGTCGACGTTGCAGCCGTCGGCGCAGTTGTTCTTCTCGTCGCAGACCTGCGAGCCGAGGCAGTCCCCCTTGTGCGTGCAGCCGACCTGGCACTTCATCGACTGCGGATTGCAGTACTGCCCGAGGCCGCAGTCATCGACCAAGGGGTCGCCGCTCGGGATGCACTCGACGCACGTGTTCGTGTCCGCGTTGCAGATCGTGCCGTTGGGATCGCTCGCACAATCGTTGTCGTTCACGCAACCCGTGGGCCCGGCGCCCATGCCGCCTGCGCCGCCCATGCCCCCGGTGCCGCCGGTGCCGCCCATGCCCCCGGTGCCGGTTGCACCCCCCGTGCCGCCGCTTCCGCCGTCGCTCACGTTCGACGTGCCCGCCGAGCCGCCCGCTCCTCCGCCGACCTGCGCGCTGCAGCCAGCCGCAGCCGCGTATGCGACGAGCGCAGGGACGAGCAGGGTCGATAGCGAAATGCGCATGTCGGTCCGCCTCGTACGCTTCATCATTTCGAATACCTCACCGTAAAACCACGAGCGGGCCGAGCCCGCACCATCCGAAGCCCGAGGCCACGCGCCGCGCCCCCGCAGATCGCGGCGCGCAGCAGATCACTTGTGAACGCCGAACCCGGTGGGCTCGAGGCCCCACCGGAAGTAGTCGAGGAGCACGGTCGAATCGACGTTCGAGTCGCCGGCGTCGGCGATGATGAACTCGATCTCCATGATCTCGCCGGGCAGGACGGGCGCCTCGTTCACGAGCCACACCGTGCCGCCGCCATCCTTGTAATCACCGTTCCAGCCGCCCATGCCCGTGCCGACGAGCTCGAGCGTGCCCGACGAGCACGCATCCGGCGGCGCGATGGGCGAGGGGAAGCAGACGTCGTAGAACGCGTTGTTGACCGTGATCGTCTTGCCGGTCGAGTCCTTCGCGATGTTGCGATCCGCAGGGGGCGGAGGGTCGTTCGGACCGGGCGTCCAGTTGCTCTTCAGGAGCGCGAGGAAGAAGTCGTTGAACTGGCCGCAGCTATATTCGGGGTACTCCGCGGTGTAGCTCTTCAGCCGATACGAGAACGACTTCGCGTTCGTCGGCACGCGGATGCGCATCTTGAAGTTGACCGAGTCGAACGCCTTCGTGCAGTCCTCGCCTTGGCACGCCGGGCACTCCGGGGGCGAGGGGACCTTGCCGCCATTCGCCGTGAGGTAGGCGGTCGGGATCGGGCAGACCGTGTTCGCCTTGTAGTTGCCCTTCTGGAGGTCGGGGTTCGGCCCGTTTTGCGGGTGGATAAAGCCCGGGTCGCCCTCGTCGCGCGCCGTGCCCGTCGAGAGCACGGCCATCGTCGTGCCCCGCTTCGGCAGCACGTTGGGGCCGTAGTTCGCGAGCACGCCGACCTGAATGTCCTTCGGCACGACCGCGTTCGTCCCGTCGGCGAGCAAGAGGTGGCTCGAGATCACGCCCCACTTCCTCTGCGGGAGCGGCGGGTTCTCCGTCGTGAACTGGCAGAGATCCATCGCCTTCACGAGTTCGAGCGTGCTCGTCGGCACCTGGAGCGGCGGATCCGTGCAGTCGGTTGCGCCGACGTCGTCCTTCGTCGAAGCGTCGCAGTCGTCATCGAAGCCGTTGCCGGGGTACTCGAACGCGCCGGGGTTCACGCTCGCCGGCTTGTCGCACTTGACGTCGCTGTCGCAGCAATCGCCGTTGGCGACCGTCCAGCCATCCCCGTCGTTGTCGACGGCCGTCGGATCGCCGCCCTGACCGCCGGCCCCACCGGCACCCGCGCCGCCTGCGCCACCCGCGCCGCCTGCGCCACCCGCGCCGCCTGCGCCGCCGATCCCGCCGGCACCACCGACGCCCCCTTCGCCGCCGGTTCCTCCGACGCCGCCGGTGCCGCCGATCCCGCCGGTGCCGCCGACGCCACCGGTGCCGCCTGTGCCGCCGCCTGTGCCGCCGATCCCGCCGGTGCCCCCCGTGCCGCCGCCGCCTGTGCCGCCGATCCCG
>NZ_JARZHI010000013.1:0-221253 GCF_029946465.1 Polyangium sorediatum | reverse complement strand
GATGGCGAAACAGGTGGTCACGATGGCGAAACAGGTGGTCACGATGGCGAAACAGGTGGTCACGATGCCGCGAAACAGGTGGTCACGATGCCGCGAAACGGGTGGTCACGATCGCGCGAAATTCGCAACGCGAGCGCATCGCGTGCGAGCCGTCGGGCTTGCCGAAGCTCCGTTCGAAGTCGTAACGAACGCTCTCGTAGATCCGAATGGCGTCCGGATCACGCAGGATCGCGTCGGGCCGCTTGGCCTCGCTGGCGCGATTGTGGAGCGTCCATAACATCGTCTCCGGGATGCCGGTCAGGTTCACGGGTGCGCGCTCGGTCATGGTGTCATCCCCCCCAGACCCCGAGGTCCGGAAGCCTACGACCAAGCTCTACCCTGCCTAGATGAACTTGACAATGAAAATCGTTTTCAACTACGGTTGGGATCTTGCTGGGGCGGGCAGCCGCCCCGGGACCCCTAGATCCAGAGCTGCACCTGGAAGGTCAGCTTGTGGTTTGTCCCGGCCGCGTAGCCGTCGGCCGTCTTCGCGTCGGTGCGGAGCCACATGTAACGCAGGCCCATCTTGAGGTGGTTGCCCACGACGTAGCCGTTGAGCAGCCCCTCGACGCTCCGCTCGGTGTCTGGCTTCGACGTGTCCGGATCCATCACGCCTGCACGCGCGGCGATCTCGAAGCGCTTCGGCACCACGAAATACCCCGCCTGTGCATATCCCCCGAACCCCTGGATTCGCTTGCCCTCGTCCGGCTGCACCTGCCGCGCGTATGCCTCGGCGAGGAACGTGAACCGATCCCACGCAATGAAGACATCGGCGCCCGCGGTGAGGCGCGTCTCGGCCGGCAGGGCCACGGTCGTCTGCGCGCCCGTCGCGGGGTCCGTCTGCTGCTTCGTGGGGTGCGCGCGATCGGCGATGCCATTGACGCCGATGGAGAGCCCGAACGGAACGGCGCCGCGCAAGGAAGGCGTCTCGTCGTACGGCATGGCGCGGACCGGGTTCACCGCGAGGCGGCCGATGCCCATCACGGACGTGTCGTCGTTGCCGCCCTTGTCGATGCCGTTTCCATTGAATGCGCCCGCGTAATACTCCAGGCGCCCCTTGCCGGTCGAGCCGAAGAGCATCATGCCGGTGTCGCGTCCTGCCCTGAATTTCTCGTTCACGCGCGAGAAGTCGGGGAACTGGAGGATCGGGACGGGCGTGAAGAACGCGCGGCTGAACGGAGTCAAAAATTGGCCCACCTTGATGCCGAGCTCCGGCATCGGCTGCCACGCGATTTCGAGGTCGAGCAGCTTTGGCGTGGCCGTGGCGAGCTCGGGCTGCACGAAAAAGCGGACCTGATCGTGGAACGCGCGGGCCCGGATGTACGGGCGCACGACGGCGACGTTGAAGCCGTCGCTCGCGAGACCGTCGCTGTTCGAGATGGCGTCGAATCGCATCTGGCTGAGCACGCCCGCGTCGAGGACGAATTTGTCCTGCTCGGTGCGGAATCCGAGCCCGTCCGCGAGCGAGGCGTGGAAGACGAAGGTGTCGCTCTTCGCAGGCGCGTCGGCGCGGGCGGCGGGGAGCGCAAACGAAGAGGCCATGGCGAGCGAAGCGAGTCCGCTCGCGAGCGCGCGAATGCGATGAGACACGATACCTCCAGCGGTCCGCAGCGCGGACGTACCAGGACGAACGATCGCGCCGCCAAACCCGGGTCGACGCGGAGCACGAGCCGAAGGCGTCGCGCGGCGAGGCGCGGCGTCCGGGGCTCGGAAGGCTATCTTTCAATCAATGGGGCGCTGGGATGTTCCCCGGCGCTGAAAACGTTCAATCGCGGCTGGCCGTCAACACGAATTGCTCGCGGAGGGCGGCTTTTTTCGATTCGTGACGGACGTGAATCTCGTACCGGCCCGGATGCGCGACGGCCACGCGCAAGGGCACGCCCTTGCCATTGTGGTGCGTGAATTTGTGCACGCAGAGCGTCTCGGCACACTGCCGTTCGAGCTTCACGTCGCTCTCCGACGGGAGCTCCACGCGCACGTGCGTGGGCACCTCGAGGTGCACGAGGGCCGGCAAATCGTCGTGGTGGTGCGTTTGCAGGTAAAGCTCTGTCCAGGCGTGCCCCGCCTCCGGCAAGGCGACCGCGCGCTCCTCGACCCGCACGACCTCGGAGCCCTGCGAGCGCACCTGACCCCAGATGCCATACGCGAGCGCCGCCGCGAGGGCCATCGCGGGCGCGATCCGCACGAACGCCGAGCCCCCGTTCTGGCGGGGTTTGGCCGGGACATCCTTGCTCGTGCGACGCTCGGAGGCCGAGCGCTCGGGCAAGCTGGCGAACGCGCGATCGACGAGCGATTGCGGCGGCTTTACCTGGCGGAGCGCGCGGATCTCCTCCTCCAAACTTTCGGGGAGCGGGGGCAGGTCTTTCGAATTCATGTCGACTCCTCCTCCTCCCTCGTCGGCGCTTCGGACTTCGCCGCCACGAGCTTTTCATAAGCCGCGCGCAGACGCACGCGTCCGCGGGCATGTCGGCTCTTCACCGTCCCTTTGGGGACGCCGAGGATCTCGGCCACCCGATCGTATCCGAGCTCCTCGATGTCGCAGAGGACCACCACCGTGCGGAACTCCTCCGGCAACGTCTGCAAGCACGCGAGGAGCTGGCCCGCGTGCTCGTTCTGGATCACCAGCGCCTCCGGGCTCTTCCGCTCGTCCTCGGCTCCGAATCCGAACGCCGAAGCACAAGCATCGACGAATTGCTCGAAGAGCCCGCGCCGCCGCGCCTCGGTGCGCCGCGCCTCCAGGTGCTCGTGCCGGGCAATGCCGCAAATCCAGACCACGAGGTCGCTCCGGCCCTCGAACGAGGCTGCGTTCGCGTAGGCCTTGATGAGCGTGTTCTGGAAGAGGTCGTCGGCGCGGTCGCGGTCCCCCGAGAGGGCGAGGCAAAAGCGATAGAGCCGTGGCAGGACCGGGCGAACCGCCGCCTCGAACTGCGCGCGGCCTTCCCCGAGGGACGTGGAGTGCGGAGAGGCCATGGAGAAACCGTCGAGCGTGGGCGACGACGGGGCCACTCTAGCGTAGCCGAGACGCGGGGCCACCCCTGGCAAGCGGAAGAACGATCCTCCCGCGGAGAACGCCGTTGATTCGGTGGTGGCGCGCATGTCCGGAGTGGGACGGAACGACCTCGGCCTGGGTTCCCGGGCGAGCACGGCGGGGACCGAGATCACGGGTGCCCAGCGACGACGGAGGGGACCGGGCGCGCGAGGGCCTCGGCGCTCGGGCCCACGACCGCGAGCAGAGGGCGCGGATAAAGGCCGACCACGAGGACGAGAATGGCCAGACAGCCGACGACGCCCCATTCGAGCGGACGGAGGTCCTTCATCGCGGCGACGCGCGGGCGCGTGACGGGGCCGAGGAAGACCTGCTCGAAGACACGGAGGACGTACGCCGCGCCGAGGATCGTGCCGAGGAGCGCGAGCCCGAGCCGCGGGAGGCTTGTCTCGTACGCCGAGAGCAAGACGAGGTGCTCGCCGGGGAAGCCGCTCGTGCCGGGGACGCCGATGCCGGCGAGGCTCAAGAGCAAGAACATCACGGCCGCGCGCGGCGCTTTTTGCGCGACGCCGCCGAGCGCCGAGACTTCGGACGAACCCACGCGGCTCTGGAGGAAGCCGGTCAGGAAAAACAGCCCCGTGGCGGACAAACCGAGGTTCAGCATCGCGAGCACCGCGCCCGTGAGGCCTTCGGCCTTGCCCGACGAGATGCCGAGCAGGACGATGCCCACGTGGCTCAGGCACGCGAACGAGAGCATGCGCCGGAGGTTTGGCTGGACGAGCGCGACGAGCGCGCCGTACACGATGCCCGTGGCGCCGACGGCGCCGAGCAGCCACGCATAGTGCGCCGTGGCCTCGGGCAGGAGCGGCACGAGGAAGCGGAGGACGCCGTAGCTGCCGAGCTTGAGGCCGGTCAAGAGCACGCCGATCCCCACGGGGCATTCGCGCAGCATCGTGGGCATCCAGGTGTGGAGCGGGACGAAGGGGCCCTTCACGGCGAAGCCGGTCAGCATCGTGAAGAAGACGATGGGCCCGATCGCGGCCGGGACCGGCCTCGCGCGGAGGACGAGCCAGTCGAACGTGTACGGATCGGCCGGGCTTTGGCGGCCCGCGACCGCGAGCAAGACGATGCCGAGCAGGAGCGGCCCGGAGGCGGCGAGCATCGTGAGCACGAACTTCGTCGCCGCATACCGGCGCTCGGGGCCCACGCCCCAGAGGCTCACGAGGAAATAGATGGGGACGAGCGACGCCTCCCAGAACACGAAGAAGAGGACGAGGTCGAGGGACGAATAGATGCCCACGACGATCGCGGAGAGCGCGAGGAGGGACGCGCAAAAGCCGCGGGCGCGGGTCTTCACGTCGTGCCACGAGGCGACGAGCACGAGCACCGTGAGCATCGAGGCGACGGGCAAAAAGAGCACGCTCATGCCATCGACGCCGACGTGATAACTCGCGCCGAGCGTGGGCATCCATGCGCGCCGCTCGGCGAATTGCACGTCGGGCGTCCCAGGCGTGAACCGCGCGAGCACGAAGAGCGAGAGGAAGAGCTCGATCAGGGCGCCGGTGAGCGCTGTCCATCGCGCGCGTTTCTCGTCGCCGATCGCGAGGACGAGGATCGCCCAGGCGAGGGGGAGGAAGATCAACGTGGAGAGGACGGGAAAACCGACCTGATCTGCGGCGAAGATCTCGCGAATTTGCACGACGAACGCCTCCCGAGCGCCCTTACGGGGCGCCCTCCCCGTGCATCACGAGGGACGAATGCGGTTTGGCGTGCTCGAGCCGCGTGGACATGGCGCGGACCGAGCCGTCCACGACCTCGAGCAGGGGGTGAGAAAAGAGCCCGAGGCCCACGATGAGCGCGCCGACCGCGCCGGCAATGACGAGCTCGCGCGGGCCGAGGTCCCGGACGCTCTTGCCGCGCGTCGATTTCGCCTCGGTCGCGGGCGAGCCCGGCGCGGAGGCGGCGGAGGCGAGGAAGGCGCGCTGGAAATAACGCAGCAGATAGGCGGCCCCGAGCAAGCTGCCGAGGCCGACCGCGATGGCCATGATGCCGTGCCGCGCGCCGAGCGCGCCCACGACGACGAGGTGCTCGGCCTCGAAGCCGCTCGTCCCCGGCATTCCAATCGTCGAGAGGCCGACGAGCAGGAACGTGAACGAGAGCAGAGGCGCGTGGTGCGAGAGCCGCGCGGCGCGCTCGATCTCGGTCGAGCCGAGGCGCCGGTGCAAGAAGCCCGCGACGAAATAAAGCCCGGCCGCGCTGAGCCCGACGTTCAGCGTGACGAGCAAGGCGCCCGAGAGCCCCTCCACGTTGAGCGCCGAGAGACCCACGAGCACGGCGCCCGTGTGCGCGAGGCAAGCGAACGCGACGAGGCGGCGCAGGTTTGTCTGGACGAGCGCGAGGAGGGCGCCGTACAGCATGCCGACGACGCCGAGGATGGCCAGAATGGAACCGTGTCGGTGCGCGGCGACGGGCAGGAGCGGTACCACGAAGCGCAAGAGGCCATAGACGCCGAGCTTCGCGCCGACGAGGAAGACGCTGACGCCCACGACCGGGCCCTCGGCCATGACGGGCGGCAGCCAGCCGTGGAAGGGGAAGAGCGGGATGCGGACGGCGAAGCCGAGGACGAAGAGCCAGAACGCGAGGGATTGCGCTTTCGCCGGCGCGGGCATGTCGACGAGCGCATCGAGGGAGAATCGACCGCCGGTGGCGCGGCCGAGGACGAGCGCGCCGGCGAGGACGAGCAGGACGCCCATCGCATTGAGCGCCGCATAACGACGCGCTGCCGCGTGCCTTCCCGGCCCCGTGCCCCAGCTCCGCACGAGCAGCGTGCCCGGCACGAGCTCGAGCGCGGCGAACGCCCAGAAGAGCAGGAGATCGAGCGCGACGAACGCGCCCATGAGCGTCGCCTGGAGGCAAAAGATGGCGGCGAGGTAATGGCCAGGTCGCTCTTTCGAAGCGACCTGCGCGTGCAGGATGACGAGCAGCGCGAGCAGCGCGGTCAGCGGCAAAAAGAGGACGCTGATCCCGTCGACGCCGACGTGATAGGCGAAGGTGCCGAAGAGCGGGACACGCTCGACGAGCTGGAGCGCGGAGGTGTGCCGCTCGAACCGGGCGACGACGAGCACGGCGAGGACGAGCTCGAGCGCGGCGCCGCCGAGGCCGATGGAATAGACGTGGCGCGCATGTTTCAGAGAACGGACGAATGCCGCGGTGAGGAGCGGCACGAGGATGAGCGCGCTCAGGACCGGGAAGGGCAAGGCCGAGGCGTAGGGGATTTCGTTCATGATCAAACGGCCCAGCGGACGACGACGAAGAGCGAGAGGACGACGAGCGCCCCGACGACGACAGGCCTTTCGAGCAGCGCCTCGACGTGATCGAGGGTGCGCCCGAGGAGGTCGCCGGTGATCGGGATGCCGCGGCCGATCGCGCGCCGGACGATGTGTTTCTCGATGAGGTTCGCGAGCGCCGCCGCGTATTGGACGATCCGGCCCGCGATGCCCCGGCCCCGGGCGAAATCGTCCTCGGCGCCGGGCGCGGGCGGAGGTTCGTCCCCGTGCGCCATCGCCGCGCCGCTCGTGGTTTGGCGTTCGAGGGCCACACGTACGGCCGCAAAAGGATCGGCGTCGTCGATCTCGCCGGCGAGGACCTTTTCCTGGAAGGTCGCGAGCGGCGCGGGCGCGTCCTCGGGCGAGAGCGGGCGGCCGAAGGCGCGATCGAGGAGCGAGCCATCCAGGTGATCGAGCGCGCGGCCGAGCCGGAGAATGGGCGCGAGGAGGAGGCGCTCGTACAGGGGTTCGAGCCAGAAGCGCGCGAGCGCCGTGACGTAAAGGCCCCGCAGGCGCGTCGGCAAAATGCCCGGTCGCTCGGGCGCGGCGCGGTGGAAATAAAGCGCCGTCGCCCAGCCCGCGACGAGCAGGCACCCGAGCAGGAGCATGAGGCCAAAGGCCCAGAAGGGATGCGCGGCGCGGCCAAGTCCACCCCGCACGAGCAAGGGGTCGAGGACGAGGTGAAAAAGGCCGTGCGGCCGTCCGCCGGGCGCGAGGCCGAGCGAGAGGCTGACGGCGCCGACGACCGCGGGGGCGATCCACGCGGGGCCGAATTCGACGAACGAGGAGACGGTCTTCCACTCGGCGCCATTTCCTGCATTCGCGAGGCCCCGCTGCGCGAACCGGAGGAGATAATGGCCGCCGCAGAAGAGCGCCATGCCGGCGCCCGCCGCGGAGAGGAACGCGCCGGGCGAGAGGGGTGCGTCCGGGCCTGCCCATATCTCGGTGAGGAAGGGCAAGGCGAGGACGCCGAGCAGGCCCGCGAGCAAGAGCCAGAAGGCCGGCTCGACCTCGCCCGCGACGGGGCGCTCTTCGCGGGACGGCTCGTCGCGCGTGACGAGGAGCAGGGTGCTCGGCGCCGTGAGGAACTGCGCGCCGCGGAGGAGCGCATGCGCAAAGAGGTGAAACAGCGCAATGCCGCGGGCCCCGAGCCCGACCGCGAGGAACATGAGCCCGAGCTGGCTCACCGTCGAGAAGATGAGGCCGCTCTTCACGTCCGTCTGCACGAGGCTGACGAGCCCGCCATACAGCGCAGTCGCCGCGCCCATCGCGGCCATGGCGCGGAGCACGTCGGGCGCGTGCACGAGCACGGGGTTCATGCGCAAGACGAGGAAGAGGCCCGCCGTGACCATGACGGCGCCGTAAAAGAGCGCGCTCGAAGGCGTCGGGCCTTCCATGGCGCGCGAGATCCACGGCGAGAACGGGAGCTGCGCGGATTTCGCGGCCGCCGCGACGAGGAGGCAGAACCCGAGCGCCGAGAGCGCCCCATGGTTCGTGGTTTCCGCGGCGCGGAACAGCGACGCATAGCGGACCGTGCCGAGCTCGTGCCAGGCGATGAAGATCGCGCAGAGGAACGCCGCGTCGCCGATGCGGTTCGTTACGAACCCGTACGTCGCGGCCCGCGCCGGTGCTTTGCGATCGTAATGATATCCGATGAGCAGGTACGACGCGAGCCCCGCGCCCTCCCAGCCCACGAACGTCATCACGAGGTTACCGCCGAGCACGAGCAGGAGCATGGCGGCGAGGAAGAAGCACATCACCGCGAAGAACCGGGGAAAGCCGGCCTCGCGGTGCATGTAGTTCGTCGAGAACTTGAGGACGAGCGCGCCGAAGCCGGTGACGAGCAGCGCGAGCGACGCCGAGAGCGGATCGAGCAGGAACTCGAGCGGCGCCTGATACGCGCGGGTCTCGATCCAGGGCGCGAGGAAGATCGTCGCGGGGGCGGCGCCGAGCGTGGAGCGCACGAGGAGCGCGCCGGCGCCGAGGAAGGAGAGCAAGGTCGCGCCGAGCGCGAGCCGGCTCGTCGTGCGCTCGCGGAGCGGGCGTCCGCCGAGGGCGCAGAGGCCGATGAGGATCGCCGCGACGAGCGGCAGCAGCGGAATCAGAACGGCGAGACGTTCAAGCATGGGCCGCCTGTCCACGCGCGGGGGGTTCGTCCGGGCGAATGAACGCCGGGGGGAGGAAGTCGAGCGTACCCGAATACCAGGCCGCGGAGGCCTTCACCGTCTTCACGGGGAGGTCCTGCGGCTCCCACGGGATGAAGCCCTTTCCAGGCTGGAACGACATGCATACGCCCGTCTCCGGATCCATCGCGATGAGGTGGACCCACGCGTTGCCCACGAGCTCGCGGATGGCCGGCTGCTTTTCGTAGATCTTGCCGAGGATCTCGGTCTTCGCCACGACGAGCATCTGGAGTCGCATCGGCTCGTGGATCTCGATCATCTGCCGGGGCAAACCCGTGCGCAGATCCCCCGATGCGCCTTCCATCACGCCGATGAGCCCCGCGACGTTGTGGGGGACCTTCGTCCCGCAGCCGTACGTCGTGTTGTCGACCGTGGAGAAATAGTATTCGAGGTTGATGCCCGCGCCGACGGGGCCGGCGGCGAGCAGGGTGCCTTCGAGGATCGTGCCCTCGGGGTCGATGGACGGATCGTACGAGATCAAAAAAGATCGGCGGTCGAGGAAGACGCCCTGCGAGATCGATCGAGGTCCGATGACCGCGAATGCGATCGTCGCGTGGCCGAGCTCAGGGCGCGCCTGCGAGAGGTCCGCCGTGCGGCCGACCACGTGCCGGAGCGCGCGGGCCGGGGTGGGGTTTTTCGGGGCCGATTCGAACTTGCGGCACCGCTCGTGCGCCGAGCGCTCCCGGGCGCGTTGAAGCACGCCGCGGAGCTTTTCCACGGCGGGGCGGACGTCGTGGGGGACGTCGCCGAGGTCGAAATAAAGGATCTCGTCCGTCGCGGTGTTGTGCTCGGTTCCCAGGAACCACGTGTCGTCCGGGATGTCGATGCCCCGCTCCCGCACAAGGGCGCGGACCTCGGAATCGTTCGCCATGCGCGCGAAGACACGGGCATTCGGGCCGCCGTGCTTGCCGCCGCACGCGCCGCAGTCGTACGCGGAGAGGTGCGGGTTGTTGCGGCTCTCGGAGCCGTGGCCGGAGAGCATGACGACCGGCGCGAAGTCGCGGACGAGGCCGATGTTTCGGAGGAGCGCCGCCACCCGATCCGCCTGCTCGGTGAGGGTGAAGTGGGTCTTCTGGAGCGAACCTTGTTTCGGCGCCGAACCTTTTTCGCGTTCCCGATCGAGCGGCACCTCGGTCTCGACGGCGGGGAGCACGGCGTCCTTCGCGCGGCGCGACATGCGATCGAACGCGCGCGGGAAGAGCAGCCGTCCGAGGACGGGGAAGAGCGAGAAGAACCCGAGGATGTCGATGACGAAATAGGACGAGACGGGATTGCGGGTGACCTCGCGGATGACGTCGCGGAGCGCCGCGAGGGCGCGCGTGCGGAGCGAGCGCGAGGCCCACGCGTGCATCGCCTCGGGGCGCGGGACCTCGCAGAGCTGCGCTGCGGGCGTCGCGACGATCGGACAAAGCGGCACGGCCTCGCGCGCGCCAAGCGCCTCGTACGCGATCGCCACGCCGAAGAAGCCCGCGACGCCGAAGGTCTCGTACGAGGGCCGCATCTCCTCGATGTGCCGGCGGATGGACTCCTCGCGGTCGTCCATGCAGAAGACGATCTGCGCCTCGCGCCGGCCCGCATACGGTTTGTGATCGCGGACGTTTTTGGTGAGCGCTTCGAGCACGCCGTCGCGGTAATGGATCTCGTAGGCACACTGCCAGAGCGGCGTGAGGGTGTCGGGGTCGCACGCGTCGAGCGCCGCGAGCAGACGCGTGGCGCCTTCGAGCGAGGTCGCGCGGAGCTCGCCCGGGGAGATGCCGAGGTGCTGCGCGAGCAAGAAGAGGCGGAATGCGTGATGCCGCGCGGAATGCCCGCCGTTCACGTGTTCGGCGCTTTGCTTCAGATCAAAGACCATGTCGGCGAGGCGGAGGAGGGCCCCCTCGTCGCTGGCCGCGGCGCCCGCGGAGCGCGCCTCGAACAAGGCGCGCGCGCGCTCGGCGAGGAAATCGGGCAGCTCGCCGAGGAAGAGCGCATGCCGGACGAGCAGCTCCGGCAGGTGGTTCGAGAAATAATGGCGGAAGGCGTCGACGTCGCCGTCGTGCCCGAAGGCGCGCAAGGACGCGCGCCGCACGAAGAGCACCTCGTAGAAGAGGCGGACCGCGAGGAACTGGAGGAGGTCGATCGGGTGCGCCCGTTGCGCCGGGTAATCGGGGTGGGTCTCGCGCCAGTGCACCATGCCCGCGAGCCCGGGCAAACCCACGCAGATGCGGCGGAGATACGGCCCCCAGTGCAGCTCGGGCACGCCGAGGCGTTCGAGGCTCTGGAGGATCGCGTCGACGGCGAGCGGCGGCAGCTCCCGCAGCGCGTCGCGGGCCCCCGGCAAATCTTCGAGCTCGAAGAATCGGTCGTGCTCGGCCATCTTGCGGAAAGCATCGTAAAAGCCGAGCGAGCGGCCCGCGACGTGCCAGGCCGCGAGGCCCTCGTCGAGGAAGGCCATCGTCACGCGCATGATCTGCGGGTGAATCTTCTCGTGGATGTCCTCGCCCGTGAGCGCGAGGAGCAAATCGCGGTGGCACGTCTCGGGGCCGACCTTGCCGATGTGCTCCTCCCATCGGCGCGCGGCGTGCTCCATCATCTGCCGGCGAGGATCACGCGTGGTGAGCTCGGCAATCAGGCTCTCGCTCGACGGCGGGCCGCCGAACGCGGATTCGAGCGCCCGGAGCGCCTCGAATCCACGCCGTCGCAGGTGATCGGGGCCGAGGTCGTGGACGACGGTGAGGCAGAGGCGGGCGATTTCGCTGGTGGCTGCGCCGGCGTGTGGACCGAGCGCGCCGTCCCGCTCTTCGAGGTGCGCGCGGACGGTGTCGCGGACGCGCGCGGCGAGTTCGGCGTCGAGCGGAATGGCCGGGCCGCCCCAGGCTTCGAGGTGCTCGATGCGCTCGAAGAGCGCCTCGATTCGCGCGCCCACGGGCTCCTCGGGCGTGAGGTTCTCGGCGTGGATCGGCGAGAAGGGATCGGACAAACCAAAGCTCGCGAGGCTCGCGCGGAGCAAGGAGAGGACGGCGAGGCCCTCGGGATCACGCCGCATTCGCTCGGCGATCGCGGGGAGCGTGCCCTCGACGCCGAAATGCGCGAGCAGCACCCGGCGCACCTTGCGGACCTCGGCTTCGAGCCAGCGCTCGGGGCGGTTTTTCGCGGGACCGGAGGCGAGTTTGTCGCGGACGAGGTCGAGGTAGCCGGCCCGCGCGTCCTCGGGGATGCCGAGCGTTTCGAGCGCGCGGGGGATGGCGTCGGGATCGGCGCTTTCGTCCGTCGAGCCGTCGAGGCAAGCCTCTTCGAGCACGGCCGCGGGGACGGGCGTGGCGAGGAGATCGGCGAGCAGATCGGCGACGGTGAAATCGCGGCCGACACGCGCGAGCGCGGCCTCGAACTCACGTTTCGCCGCGGCGAGCAGGTGCCCGCGGGCGTCCGCGGAGAGCTCGGGCCGAAGCACGGAAAAAACCTTCGGCCCGAAGCGTGGCTCGGCGCCCTCGCCGGGTTCGAGCGGGTCGAGGCCGTGGAGCAAGGCGAGGCGCTCGACGTCGCGCGTGGTGACCGTTCGATTGCCGATCCGGAGAAGAGGCTCGGGCTCGGTCGCGCCATTCCGCTCGTGGCGCGCGCGTTCGAGGTCCTCGTCGGTGATCCGGCCGATGGCGTAGAGCCGTCGATACTCGTCGAGCGGCAGGTATCCGCGCCCGCCGAGCACGCGGCGCGCCTCTACGACGGCTTGCTCGAAATGCAGGTGCTGGAAGCCGTGGAGCGTGTTGTGGTGGATGAACGTCTCGATCGGCCCCTGTCCGGGCAGGACGTGGGCGATGTGGTGGATCTCGTGTTCGAGGTGTTTCCTCGATTCGACCGAGATGCCGCGCGGGACGGCGGAAGGCATTGCGCGCATACGAGACTCATCCGTGGAAGAGCGTCGCCATGTGCGAGACCGTGGCGGCGACGAGGTCGAGGGCGGCGCGCGGGGCGACGCCGAGCGCGACGATGAGGAGCCCGAGCGGCGCGGCAGCGACGAGCTCCCGCGGTTCGAGGTCCCGGAGGTGTTTCCAGCGGGGATTCAAGGGGCCGAAGAAGAGGCGGCCGATGGCGCGCATCGAATATCCGGCCGTGATGAGGACGCCGATGGTCGCGATTCCAGCAAAATATTCGTACCGCTGGAACGTGCCGACGAGCGTGGACAGCTCGCTGACGAACCCGGCGAGCCCGGGCAAACCCATCGAGCCGAGGAGCGCGAGGGAGAGCGCGACGAAGAAGCGTGGCGTGACGCTCGCGAGGCCGCCGTACTGGCGCACGTCGCGGGTCTTCGTGCGGCGCTCGAGCGCGCCGACGAGGAGGAAGAGCGCAGCGCTGGAGACGCCGTGCGTGCACATCTGCATCGTGGCGCCCGTGAGGCCGGCGTCGTTCAGCGAGGAGACGCCGATCAAGACGAAGCCCATGTGGCTCATCGAGCCATAGGCCACCATGGTCTTGAGGTCGGGCTGGCGGAACGCGAGGAGCGCGCCGTAGACGATATTGACGAGGCCGAGCAGGAAGAGGAGCGGCACGAGCGACTCCGCGCCGGCGGGCAAGAGCGCCGTGAGGCGGAGCAGGCCGTACGCGCCCATCTTCGCGAGCACGGCCGAAAAGACCATGCTGACGGGCGGCTCGGATTCGACGTAGGCGAGCGGGAGCCATCCGTGCAGGGGGAAGACGGGGATCTTCACCGCGAGGCCCGCGAAGAGGCCGAGGAAGAGCAGGACCTGCGTCGCGCGGCCGAGGCCGGCGCTCGCGTTCTGCATTTCGACCATCCCGAAGCCGTGCTTCGGCACCGAGAGGTGCAGCGCGAGGATGGCGACCAGCATGAGGACGGAGCCGGCGAGCGTGTACAGGAAGAAGCTCATGCTCGCGGCCGAGCGGTTTTTCCCGCCCCACACGCTGACCAGGAAAAACAAGGGGACGAGGGTGAGCTCCCAGAAGACGTAAAAGAGCGACCACGAGAGCGAGGTGAAGACGCCGAGGACCGCGAATTCGAGGAGCAGAAACCAGGCGAAATACCCCTTCACGCGGTGCGTGCCGTGGAGCGACGCGATGAGCGCGACCAGCATCACGAGCGTCGTGAGGAGCACCATGGGGAAGGAGATCCCGTCGACGCCCAGCGCGGCGGCGCCATCGGCATCCGGCGACCACGGGAATGGTGCGACGAACTGGAGCGCGGACGTCGTTCGGTCGAACGACGGGACGAGGCTCCACGACGCGATGAATGCCAGCGCCGCGTGGAAGAGGGCGACGCCTTTGATCCACCGGACGTTCCCGGGCGGGAGCAGAATGACGAGGATCGCGCCGAGCAAGGGCGGGAAAATCGTCAGGAGAAGGCTCGGCATAAATCAATGCTCACCGCAGGGACGAATCGTCCCTACGCGTGCTGCTTCTTGCTTACGTCGTGGGACGGGACGAGCCGCGAGTTGGTTCCCGGGAACCTGCCCGTGGCCTCGATCCGTCTTGTGGATCGGATCGCACGATCGACGTCGTGGGGAACGGAATCACGACGTCCGTGACCGATCCGCAAAGGGTTTTATGGACAAGCCGGACCAGAGCGCCGGTGTGCCCACGGGCGCGCCTTCCATCCGGAACGACCTCGTCGCCGGATTTCTCGTCTTTCTCATCGCTTTGCCGCTTTGCCTGGGCATCGCCATGGCCAGCGGTTTTCCGCCCGTGGCAGGCATCATCACGGCCGTCATCGGCGGCGTGGTCGCCACCTGGATAGGCAGCGCAGCGCTCACCATCAAAGGGCCGGCCGCGGGTCTCATCGTCATCGCGCTCGGCGCCGTGACGGAGCTCGGGAGCGGAAATGGCTCGGTCGGGTATCGCCGCGCGCTCGCGACGATCGTGGTCGCCGCCGTGCTTCAGATCGGGTTTGCCCTCGCGCGCGCCGGGGCGCTCGGTGATTTCTTTCCGTCGTCCGTGGTGCACGGGATGCTCGCGGCGATCGGCATCATCATCTGCTCGAAGCAGGTCCACGTAGCGCTCGGCGTGATGCCCGAGGCCAAGGAGCCGCTGCACCTGCTCTTCGAGATCCCGCGCAGCGTAGGCCGCCTGAACCCGGAGATCGCGATCATCGGCGGCGTGAGCCTCGCGATCCTCTTCGCGTTCCCGGTGCTCGCGAAGCGGTTTTCGTTCCTCAAGAAGATCCCGGCACCGCTCTTCGTGCTCGCGGTCGCGGTGCCGCTCGCGCACGTGTTCGACCTCGAGCACGAGCACACGTACACCTTCTCGATCAACCACCACGACTACAAGATCGGGCCGAACTTCCTGGTGAACCTCCCGGGAAACGTGCTCGCGGCGGTGACGACGCCGGATTTCAGCGCGGTGCTCTCGGGGACGTCGCTCAAGTACATCGTGATGTTCGCGCTCGTCGGCAGCATCGAGAGCTTGCTCAGCGCCAAGGCCGTCGACGCGCTGGATCCGGAGAAGCGCCGCTCGGACCTCGACAAGGACCTGCTCGCGACGGGCGTCGGCAACCTGGTCGCGGGCCTCATCGGCGGCCTGCCCATGATCTCGGAGATCGTGCGCAGCTCGGCGAACATCGGCTACGGCGCGCGGTCGAAGTTATCGAACTTCTTCCACGGGCTGTTCTTGCTGCTCTTCGTGGCGTTCTTGCCCGGCCTCATCCACCGCATCCCGCTCGCGGCGCTCGCAGCGATGCTGATCTACACGGGCACGCGCCTCGCTTCCCCCCACGAGTTCGTCAAGACGTTCCGCATCGGCCGCGAGCAGCTCCTCGTGTTCGTGTCGACGACGGTCGTGACAATCGCGACCGACCTGCTCGTCGGCGTGGCGGCTGGCATCGTGATCAAGATGGTCGTGCACGTGGTGAACGGGGCGCCCATCAAGAGCCTGTTCCGGCCCGACATCGAGGAGCGTTTGGTCGGGGAGCGCGTCGTGCTCCGGATCCGGCACGCCGCGGTGTTCAGCAACTACCTCTCGATCAAGGGGCGGCTCGCGAAACACGAGGCGAAGCACGTGGTCGTCGACTTCGACCATGCCCGCCTCGTGGATCACACCGTGATGGAGAAGCTCCACGAGCTCCGAGGTGAGTTCGAGCGGAGCGGGCGCACGCTGGAGCTGATCGGCCTCGATCGGCACCGCAGCCTGTCGGAGCACCCTCTCGCGGCGCGGCGGAAGGCCGTGCTGGAGCGCGCCGGCTCGACGCCCTGAGCTCGCCTCGTTGGACCTGAAAACGAAACGTCCCCCTTCCCGGAGCGCTCCGGGGAGGGGGACGTCGTGGTTTCGAAGCGAGGGCCGGGGATGCCCGGCCCGCTTCGATTTCAGCCGCCGGCGGCGCGCATCGGGGGCTTGAGGGGCAGCGGCAGCGGCGCCATGGGGCCCGGCGTCGAGGGCGCGGCCTTCGGCGCGGCTTCGCCGTCGAGCGCGGCGAGGGCCATCATGCAGCGGTCCATCCCGTGGTCGAGGGCGGCTTCGCGCTGGAAGACCTTCGACAGCTTCACGAGCTTCAGCGAGGTCTGCTTGCCGAAGTCGATCTCACGCTCGAGGAAGGCCTCGAACGAGCCGTAGCCCTTCGCCTGGTAGAGCTGCTGCTCCTGGATCTCGGCGAGGACCAGGCCGATGTCGAAGAAGCCCTTCTCCATGCGCTTGCGCAGGGTGCGGATCTTCGTGGTCTGGTTGTGGAGCTCGGCGATCTTCGCCTTGATCGCGTCGGCGCCTTCCGGCACGCGGATCGTGGCGCGCGCGCTGCCCGGCGGGGCAGGCTCGGCGGCCCGGGCCCGCGCCTCGGCGGCGTGTTTGGCCGCGTGGCGAGCGGCCCACGGCGCGGCTCCCCGCAGACCGAGCTTGCGCTTCGAGCCCTTGGCGTCGTCGTCCTTTTCCCGGGCTTTCGTCCCGGACTTCGGGGCGTCGCCGCTCGCGCGCGAGCTCGAATTTTTCTTCGCGGAGCGTTTCTCCGAGCTCTTCGTCTTTGTCGATTTCGCCATGTCGCTGCGTCCCGCTTCTGCGATAATCCCCGTCCCACGCGTATCGCCACGCGAACTGGGGCGCGCCGTACGGTTCGAGCCGGACGGCTGTCAAGTGCACGTGAAGGCTATACGCCCGTCGCCTTACCAAAATTTGAGCCAGTCCGTCCAGAAACTTCGGACGTATGGTCAGTTTGTGTCCGGGCAGGCGGACGGACAAGGCTAGATCTGGCGCCCCACGGGCGGAGGGGCCAGGCGGGGAAGAGGGCGCATTCGTGCTAGATCCGCCGCCCATGGCCTCTCGCACCGACGTGCCCCTGCCCGCTGGAACGGACCTCGAGGCAGCCTCCTCCAGGCCCTCGGAGGCGGCCCGGTCCGGCGGGCCGGCCCTGCCGCGCATCGCCGTGGTGGTCAACGGCAACGCCAAGAGCGTCACGGCCGAGGTGATCGAGACGCTCGATCAGATCCTCGACAGCGGCGATCTCTTCGTGTCGCGCAGCGTCGAGGAGAGCGAAGGCATCGCGCGGATCCTCGTCGATCGCGGCTACGGGACGATCCTCACGGGCGGCGGAGACGGGACGTTCACGTCGGTCGTCACGGCCGTCGTGAACGAGGCGAAGCGGAGGAGCGCGCCGATCCCGCGCTTCGGCCTGCTGCGGCTCGGCACGGGCAACTCGCTCGCGTGGGTGCTCGGCGCGAGCGGCGCGGGCGAAAAAGGCTCGGGCGGGTTCCGCGGGCTCGCGGTGGATCTCTCGCGCCTGCGCGCCGACGCGGGGAGCCGCTGGCTGCGCCTCGTCGAGGCCGAGGGCGTGCTCTCGCCGTTCTGCGGCTTCGGCATCGATGCGGAGATGCTCAAGGACTACACGCGGGTGAAGGGGCTGCTCGCGCGCGGCCCGCTGAAGCGGATCGCGCCGGGCATGGTGTCCTACGCGATCGCGGCGACGACGAAGACGCTGCCGAGCTACTTCGTGCGCCGCACGCCGCACTGCCGGGTGATCAACACGGGCAGCGACGCCGTGCGCGTGGGGGAGAAGGGCTCGATCCTCGGGGCGCCGATCCGCAAGGGCGGCGTGATCTACGAGGGACCGGCGAAGCTCGCGTGTGTCGCGACGATCCCGTACTACGGCTTCGGCTTGCGCATGTTCCCGTACGCCGAGGATCGACCGGATCGCATGCAGCTCCGGGTGACGAACCTTTCGCCCGTGGCCTTCGTGTCGAACTTCCAGACGATCTGGCGCGGCGAGTACGAGGACCTCGAGAGCACGTTCGATTTCTTCGTCGACGACATCACGATCGAGATGGACCCGCCGACGGCGTTCCAGATCGGCGGCGACGTGCGGGGCGATCGCAAGAGCATCCGGGTTCGTCTGACCGAACCGATCCGCATCGTCGATTTTTACGCGCCGCCGCGGGGCTAGCGGGCGCGGCGAGCTTGTTCGCGGCGCTCGCGCGGGTCACGCTCGGCGGATGGACTGGAAGCTCTTCGCCTCGACGTTCGCCGCCATCTTCCTCGCGGAGATGGGCGACAAGACGCAGATCGCGACGCTCTCGCTGGCCGGCAGCAGCTCGTCGCGCTGGGTGGTCTTCGCGGCCTCGGCGCTCGCGCTGGTCTCGACGAGCGCAGTCGCTGTGCTGCTCGGGGAGGTCGTGAGCCGCCACGTGCCGCCGGTCTGGGTCAAGCGCGCGGCGGGGCTCGTGTTCGTGGTGCTCGGCGTGATCTATCTGGTGGGCGCGAAGGAGGAGCCGGGGGCTCGTTCGGGCGAGCCCCCGTCGGCGCGTGATCAGTCGTAGTACTCGTTGCCGAGGTGGGTGATGAGGTCCTCGCCCATCATCCAGCGCATCGTGTTCTTGAGCTTCATCGACTGGATGAAGAGGTCGTGCTCCGGATAGAGGTTCGGCGCGGTCATCGGGCTCTTGAAGTAGAAGCTCAGCCACTCCTGTGTGCCCGAGAAGCCCGCGCGCGAGGCGAGGTCCATGAGCAGCGCGAGGTCGAGCACGATGGGCGCGGCGAGGATCGAGTCGCGGCAGAGGAAGTTCACCTTGATCTGCATCGGATAGCCGAGCCATCCGAAGAGATCGATGTTGTCCCAGCCCTCCTTTGCGTCGCCGCGCGGCGGGTAAAACTCGATGCGGACCTTGTGGTAGAGCTTGCCGTACAGCTCCTTGTACATATGCGGCTGCAGGATGTACTCGAGGACGCCGAGCTTCGAGACTTCCTTGGACTTGAAACTATCGGGGTCGTCGAGCACCTCGCCGTCGCGGTTGCCGAGGATGTTCGTGGAGAACCAGCCCGAGAGGCCGAGCATGCGCGCCTTGAGGCCGGGCGCGATGATGGTCTTCATGAGCGTCTGGCCGGTCTTGAAGTCCTTGCCGGCGATGGGCACCTCGAGCTTCTTCGCGAGGTCCCACGCGGCGGGGAAGTCCACGGTCAGGTTCGGTGCGCCGTTCGCGTAGGGCACGCGCTCCTTGAGGCAAGCCCAGGCGTAGATCTGCGAGTTCGAGATGCCCGGATCGTTTCGCGCGAGGCCGGCCTCGAACGCGTCGATCGACGCATGCACGTCGCCCGGCGGGAAGTAGACCTCGGTCGAGCCGCACCACACGGCGACGGCGCGCGAGCAGCCCTTGGTCTTCAGGAACGTGCGGATGTCGTCGCGCACCTGCTCGACCATGTCGGCCTTCGTGGCGCCCGTCTTGACGTGCGGGCCGTGCAGGCGCTTGACGTACTCCGGATAGAAGACCGCCTTCATCGGCGTGACCTGCGAGAGCTCGTCGCGCACCTGATCGAGGTGGCGTTGCTCGAGGACCTCGGCGTGTTGCGCGGATTCGTACGCGGTGTCCGGGAAGAGGTCCCAGCCGCCGAACTCGAGCTGATCGAGCGACGCGAGCGGCAAGAACTCGCGGATGAGGGGCGAGCGGTTGTCCGTGCGCTTGCCGAGCCGGATGGTCCCGAGCTGCGTCAGCGATCCGATCGGCAACGCCAGATTCTTGCGGGCCAACATCACGCCGGCGATCGTCGTCGTCGCCACCGCACCGAGCCCCGGCAGGAGCACGCCGAGCTTGCCCTCTGCCTTCGTGATTTCTTTCGGCTGCTTCACTCCCGCTCCTCCGTATGTCCCGTCGATCGCCCCGGGGGGGCATGTCTAGGCCAACGCCGCATGACACTCAAGCGGCGCTTGCAAACGTCGACCCACGGAGCATGACGTGCCGCGCGGCGTGTGCACGGCGTCTGCGCGATCCCCGCGGGGACACGAACGACCACGGCGCGTGGGGTCTGACCCGAACGGGGTGGGCACGGCGCAGGTCACGTCGCGGACGCGGGATCGTACGGCTCGGATCGGCTGACCGCGCGCCCCACGACGCTCGCTCGCGCGATGACGCGAACGTTCGCCGCGGGGTCTGGCAACGACGTCAGGCTGTCGCGCCACGCGCACGCCTCACCTTGCTCGTGTGCATGCGCGTGCATGTGCGCGTAACGAGGTTGCTGCGAAGTTTCAGCGCGATTTTCTGGAGCCACGCGCGTGAGGTGCGAACGCGCGGTAGCGGCGCCGCTGGCCTCCGGCTTGCTTCGAATGGAGATGCGTCTCCGTCGTGTCGCACGCCGATCCCCATCGGATGCGCGGTCATGATGGCGCTCGGCTCCGCGCGTCGGAATCGGGCGGGTGTTGCGCTTTTGCAACACTGTGAGGCGCCGGAACACCGCGTTTTGAAAGCGGCCCGAAGGGAATTGTTTCGCAGGTAGAAGGCGTGCTACGAGGGGCGCCTTCGGATTGGGCAACGCACCTTCCATGCTTGAAAAACGAACGATGGAGCGGGCGATCGTGCTCGCGGCAGGTACCGGCTCTCGTCTCGTGAGCGGCGAGATCGCACCGAAGCCCCTCAAGCCGGTCGCCGGGGTTCCGCTTCTGGTTCGCATCCTCCGCACGCTGCGCGCCGAGGGGATCCGCGAGGTCGTGGTGGTCACGGGCTACAAGGAAGAGCTCATTCGCCGCGCGCTCGGCGAGAGCTCCCTCGGCCTGTCGATCTCGTTCGTGAGCAACACGCAGTACGAGCGCAAGAACGGCGTGTCGCTGCTCGCCGCGCGTGAGCACGTCATCCCGGGGACGCTGCTCACGATGGCCGATCACCTGTACGCGCCGGCGATTGTGCGTCGGCTCGCCGCGCTCGACCTGCCGAGCCGCGCTGCCGCGCTCGCCGTCGATTACGACATCCCGCGCTGCTTCGACCTCGATGACGCCACGAAGGTGCGCGTCGAGCGCGGGCGCATCGTGGACATCGGCAAGGAGATCGCGGCGTACGACGCGCTCGACACGGGCGTGTTCCGCATCGGCCCCTCGCTCGTCGAAGCGCTGGATCGCGTGTACGCGGCGAAGGGAGATTGTTCGCTCTCGGAGGGCGTGCGCGCGCTCGCCGACGAGGGGATGTTTTTCGCGTGCGACGCGGGCGACGCGCGGTGGATCGACGTCGACACGCCGGCCGCGCTGGAGCAGGCCGAGGCCCTTTTGCGCATGTTCGGCGACGGGCTCGATCGCGACACGTATCCGCGTCCCTCGGATCGCGTGGCGCCGGTGAGCCGCTCGTGGGCCGCGGGCTATCAGCCTGCTTCGCCCGCGGACGCCGAGTAAAACCCGTTCAGCGATTCAGGGGGCGGAGGCCCGTGCGCGCCAGGAACGCGGCGCACGCGGGCACGGCCGTCCCCGGGCCGCCCGTGCCGCTCGTGAGATCCCGGGCGAAACGATCGAGAGCCTCGGGCGTATCGATCTCGTAGGTCGGCTTGAGGAGCTGCGTCTCCAGCCCGAGCTCCGCGGCGCGTTTCGTCGCGCGTTCGAGCACGCCGGGCGACGTCCAGTCGACGCCGTCGAAGAGCGCGGGCTCGGGTTGTGTCGTGCCGAGGAGGTAAAGGCCGCCCGGCCCCGTCGGCCCGAGCAGCAGGCGCTTTCGCTTGGCGGCGAGCCAGAGCAGGCCTTCGAAGATCTCGTCGAGCGGCATGAACGGCGCGTCGGTCGTGACGATCACCGCGGCCTCGGCGCCCGACGTGAAGAGGTGCGCGAGCCCGTGGCCGAGACGCTGTTCCACGCTCGTCGTGCCGGCCGAGACGACGTGTTGCCATCGTCCGGGCATGAGCTTTTGCAGCGCTGCGCTCTCCTCGTCGGACACGCTGAGCACCGCGCGATACGCCATCGGCAGGATGGCCAGCATGTTCAACGCGTCGCCGAGGAGCGCCGACGCGAATTCCGCTGCGGCCTCCGGGGAGAGCGGTGGAGAGAGGCGAGGCTTCGCCGTCCCCGCGATCGGAGCACGAGCGAGGACGCCGAGCGCGAGCCTCTGCGGGCGAACGGTGGGGCGGGCGCGATGGTCGGCCACGCCTCGTCGTACCACGAGTTTCGTGTCCTTGGCCAAGCGAGAGGAGGTCGATTCGAGGGCGGCCCCCGAGTGCGGCCTTTCTTTGTCCTGGCCTCGATTGCGTCGCGGCGGATCCTCTGAAACCATGAGCGTGTCGGCTCGGCGCCCGCGGTCATGGGGGGCAGGGGCGCCGGGAGGCCCGCGGCAGGGTGTCCCCGCCGGTGAGGAGGTAGCCGTGTCCATATCGACCATCCTCGACGTCGCGATCGGGATCTCCTTTGTCTTCATGCTGCTCAGCGTGATCGCTTCGGCCGTCACGGAGGCGATCTCCGGCTTCCTGTCGCTGCGCTCCGTCACGCTGCGGCAAGGCATCGAGCGGCTCCTCAAGGACCGCACGCTGACGGACAAGGTGTATGCGCATCCGCTCATCGACGGTTTGACGAAGGACGACGACAGCGACCCCTCGTACATCCCGTCGGACCTCTTCGCGCGCGCGCTCATCGACGCCGTCGCGGGATGGAAGGACGGCACGGATCAATCGCGGCGCCCGGAGCGCATGGGCCTGCTCCGCGGCATCTTCGCGATCCCGCTCCGCGCGCTTCGAGGCTTCTTTCGCAGGCTCTGGCCGAAGGTCGAGGGCGGAGGCGAGGGCACGACGAAGAGGGCCGCGGCGAGCCTCGACGATTTCAGGAAGCGCCTCGCCGAGGCCAAGGACTTCGAGGAGGACACGCGCGTCGCGCTCACGGCGCTCGTGTCGGACGCGAGCGTCAAGACGCTCGAGGATGCAAGCCAGCAGATCGCTGCCTGGTTCGATCGCGCGATGGACAGCGTCTCCGGCTGGTACAAGCGGACGGCGCACACCCTGATCGCCGTCGTGGGGCTCTTCGCGTCCGTCGCGCTGAACGTGGACACGTTCCTCGTCCTCGACAGCCTCAATCGCGACGCCGTGCTCCGTGAGTCCGTGGCGACGGCGGTCGCCGAGAGCGTGAAGTCGGAGTCGGCCGTGGTGAAGACGGCCGCGGAGGTCACGGCGGAGCAAAAGGCGAACGCGAACGCAAAGCCGTCCGAGGTGTTCGTCGACGAGAAGAAGACCGAGGAGCTCGTGCGCAAGCGTGTCGTCGCGGTGAAGCGGGGCCTCGACGAGCTCACGTTGCCGATGGGCTGGCCCGAGGGGCGTGCGTTCTTCTGCACGCCGACGGCCGAGGTCTCGTGTGATCGACGCTCGGTGCCGGCGACGCTCGGCGGGTTCGGGCGTCGCTTCGGCGGATGGATCTTCACGGCGATCGCGCTCGCGCTCGGCGCGCCGTTCTGGTTCGACCTCCTGAACAAGCTCATCAACCTGCGCGCGGCCGCGCCGACGCCCGAGAAGGCCCGTCCCAAGGAGCGCACGGCCACCGCCGAGCCGCAGCCGCAGCCGTCGGCCAGCGTGGTTACGCCCGTGCGTGAACAAGAGAGCGTACGTCCCGTCGCCACACGGAACAGTGCTCCGCCTCCTCCGCTTTCCTGAACCTCGCGCTTCGCGAGGAGCCGGCTCGACCCACAAAACATGGTACGGTGCGCGTCGTGCGTTCGGTCACGCGCTCGATCCGCATGCGTAGCCTCGTCCGAGCCGGCCTCCTTTCGCTCGGGGTCTCGCTCTCGCTCTTCTCGGGCGGAGCGGCCGACGGGTTCGTCTGGCCCAACGTGCCCGAGCGCATCGCTCGTTCGCTCGCCTCGCCCGACGTCTCCGAGCGGCGCGCCGCGGCGCAGCGGATCGGCGAGCTTCCCTCGGAGCTCGGCGTCCCGCTCGCGCAACGCGCGCTCGGCGATCCGGACGTCGAGGTGCGGCTCGCCGCGGCCGAGGCGGCCATCGCGCTGCGTTTGTCGCGCGCCGGGGACCTCGTCATCGGCTGGCTCGGCGAGGGCGACGCGAGGCTCCGTCTCGCGGCTTGTGACGTCATCCGCTCGTCGCCCACGGATCGAAGTGTCGTGGCGCTCGGCCGCGTGCTCGGGGATCCCGACGCGAAGGTCCGCGTCGCCGCGGCGTCGGCCATGGGCAGCTCGGGTTTGCCCGATGCGGTCTCGCCGCTGCTCGGGCACCTCGACGACAGCGCGCTCGAAGTGCGCGTCGAGGTGGCGCGCGCGCTCGGTAGGCTCGCCGATCCACGCGCTGTCGTCCCGCTGATCGGCAAGGTGCAGGACGCCGTGCCGGAGGTGCGTCGCGCCGTGGCGCGTGCGCTCGGCGAACTCGGCGACGCGCGCGCCACGAGCGCGCTCATGATCGCCCTGCAGGACGGCTCGCAGGACGTACGCGTCGAGGCCGTCACCGCGCTCGGCAAGCTGCGCTCGGACGAGGCCACGGCGGCGATCGCGCCGCTCCTCGAAGCGAACGCGGGGAGCGACGCGGTCCTCGCGCCGACGACCATGCCCGGCGTGAGGCCGGGGCAGGGGAGCGCGGGCGCGGGGGAGGTGCGCGCCGCGGCGCTTCGGGCGCTTGGCCGCATCGGCTCGGAGAGCGCCGTGCGCGCGCTCATCGGCGCGCTCGCGAAGGATGATCCTTCTGCGCCGCGTTCGCCGGTCCGCGAGGCGCTCGTCGCGGCGGGCAAGAGCGCGGCGCCGCAGCTCGTCGCGGTGCTGTCGGGCTCGCCCTCGCCGCCCACGGCGGCGGGCGCGGCGCTCGTGCTCGGCGCGCTCGGCGCGAAGGAGGGGCTCGATCCGACCGTGCGCGCGATGCAGCGGGGCGTCTTGCCGCTCAAGCACGGGCTCCGCGCACTCGCGGTCCTCGGCGCATCGGAGGCGCTCCCGGCGGTGCTCGAGCTTCTCTCGGACGCGGATCCCACCGTGCGACGCGAGGCCATCCGCGCGGCCTCGGAGCTGCTCGATCCGGCGCGGCCCGACGGGCGCGCGGTCGATCCGGCGCGCGCCATGCTGCTCGACGCGGCGACCCCGCCCGACGAGAAGATCGAGCTCGTGCGGCTCCTCGGTCGCACGGGCTCGCCGCGCGCGCACGACGTGCTCTTGCCGCTCGCGACCACGAAATCCCGCTCGTTCCGGCTCGCGGTCCTCGAGGCGCTCGGCGCGTACACGCCCGCGCCGCCGAAGGTCGAGGCCGTGCTGCTCGAAGCGATCGCCGACGACGCGGCGGACGTGCGGCTCGCTGCGGCGGCGTCGATCGCGCGGGCGGGCGGCCCCTCGGCTGCGGCGAAGCTGCTCGAGCGGCTCCAGGTCGCGGCCGAGCAAGATCGCGGGGCGATTGGCCTCGCGCTCGCGGGGGCGCTCTCGCGCGTGACGGATCCGGCGCTCGCAGCGCGTGTCGGCGCGGCCCTCCCGTCGTCGCCCGACGTCGCGCGGGATGCCTTGCTGGAGGGCCTCGGCCGCATGCGCGGCGAGGCGAGCAGCAAGGTCCTGCGCGGGTTCGTCGCGTCTGGCATCGACGATCGGCGCAAGGTCGCCGAGGCGCTCGCGGGGCATCCGGAGGCCGCGTCGGTGCTCGTCCCGCTGCTCGGCGACGCCGATCCCGGCGTACGCGCGAACGCTGCTTGGTCGCTCGGCGCCGTCGGCAAGAAGGACGCCTTGGCGGCGCTCACGCGTGCCGTGACCGATCCCGACGTGGCCGTCGCGGGCAACGCGGCGGGCGCGCTGGGTCGTGTGGCGGCGCGCGAGGGCGCGGCGGCCGACGTGCAGACCTCGCTCTGCCGCGCGGCCGCCGATCCGCGGCCCTACGTGCGTGCCAACGCGGTCGTCTCGCTCGGGCTCGCGGGTGCCTCGTGCGAGGCGGGGCTCGTGGTGGGCCTCCTCCAGCGGGATCGCTCCGAGGCTGTGCGCCTCGCGGCGGCCGAGGCGCTCTGGCGGGACGTCGCGCGGACGCAGACGGGCAAGGAGACCGAGCGTCGCGCGCTCGCGCGATGTGCCGGCGAAGATCGCAACGCCACCGTGGCGAACCGTTGCGCGCGTCCGCCTGTGCGAACCCCTGGCACCGACGACGTCCTCGTGTTCGTCGCGCCCGACGGCAAGGACGAGCCGCTCGCGCGCGCGCCTTACGCGCTCGTGCGGGAGGACGGGCTCCTCCGCATGGGCATCGCGGATCGGCGTGGCGCGTTCTTCGAGTTCCAGGTCCCCAAGGGGACGATCCGGCTCGCGGTCCCGGCGCAGCTCGCGCGGTAGGCGAGCGGCCTCCGCAAAACCGGTTTACAGGACGAACCATTCCGTCGACCCGGCGCCCGTAGATGCGAGCGCGTGAAGCACCGGCGCCGAGGCCCTGCCCTTCGCGTCGGCCCTGTCTTTTTTCCGTGGATCTGTGTCATCTTGGGCCGGGGCGCGGCTCGTTTTTGGGGCCGCGCGGCAGAGATGCCGGGTGCGGGAGGGCACGGACCTTGCCACGCTTCCTTTCGCCTGGAGGTCTTCCATGAAGCGATCGTCTTCTCTTTCCTTCGTCTTCTCTGCGCTCTGCGCCGCCTGGATCGGTAGCCTCGGCCTTGGCCTCGCCGCGTGTGCAGCCGAGGAGCCGCCCCGTTACGACACCTCGCCGCCGGGCCTGGGTGGCAGCGGGGGCGATGGCGGCCAGCCGGGAGGCAGCACAGGCGGCACGACCAGCGGCGGCAATGACGAGCCGCCTCCGCCTCACCCGGACGACACCCTCGTCGCGGTCTTCGACGGCCCCGCCACGCCGCCCACCGGCTGCATGGGCGTCGATCCGTCCGAGCCGGCCACCTTTTTCGTTTCGGCCGACGACTCGAACTCCATGGCGTCGCCGGTTCACGTCCGCGATCTGCTCCGGCTCGGCATGGAGCCTTTCCCGAGCGAGATCCGAACGCACGAATTCCTGAATTACTACCGGATCCAGTATCCCGCGGCCCCGTCTGGCCAGCTCTCTCTCTTCCCCGAGCTCGAAGCCGTCGCGGATGCTTCGACGAAGCTCTATTTCCAGGTCGCCCTGCGCTCCTTCAACGTGATCCAGCCGCGAAAGCCGATGAACATCACGTTCCTCGTGGATACCTCGGGCTCCATGCAGGGCCCGGGCCTCACGCGTGCGAAGGCCACCGTGCTCGCCATTGCGTCACAGCTCGCGGCCGGCGACCTCGTGGGAATCGTCACGTGGGGCGCGGAGAACAACGTCTTGCTTGCCGATCACGTGGTCACGGGCTCGAACGATCCGGCGATCCTCTCCGTCGTCGATGCCCTCACCGCGAGCGGCGGGACGGATCTCGCGAGCGGCCTGAATGCGGGCTACGACCTCGCCCAGAAGCATTATGCGCCGGGGCGTTTGAATCGCGTGGTCCTGATCAGCGACGGCGGCGCGAACGTCGGCGTCACGGACGGCACTCGTATCGCGATGGCGGCCGCGGACGCCGACAAGGAGGGCATCTACCTCCTCGGTGTCGCCACGGGCCCCGCGCTCACGCACAACGACGCGGTCATGGATCCGCTCACCGACAAGGGCAGGGGCGCGTACGTGTACCTCGATTCCGTCGAGGAGGCCTCGCGCATGTTCGCCGAGCGATTCGACGAGACCATGGACATCGCAGCCCGGAGCGTGAGCGTCGAGTTCAAGCTCCCCTGGTACTTCAAGATCCACAAGTTCTACGGCGAGGAATACGCGACGGAGAAGCCGGAGGTGGAGCCGCAGCACCTCGCGCCCAACGACGCGTTGATCTTCAGCCAGGTCCTCGAAGCCTGCGACGCGTCGGTCATCAACCCCAGCGACCCGGTCACGATTCGCGCCGTCTGGACCACGCCCATCACCTACACCAAGCAGACGACGGAGGTCACGACGACGCTCGGCGAGCTGCTCGACGCGCAAAAGATGGGGCTGCCGAAGGGCAAGGTGATCGTCATGTACGCGGAGGCCCTGAAGCGGCCGAGCAAGAAGACCCTCACCGCGGCGCGCGACGCGGCCCTCGCGTATGACCCGGAGCTCGCCGATCCGGTCATCGCCGAGATCGTCTCGCTCCTCGAAAAGCACCCGCAGTTCTGAGCGGGTCACGTCGGGGCGTTCCCTCCTCGCCGCCGTCCCAACCTTTGCGGCGCGTGAAGGGGCCGCCCCCTCCGCCTGCCCCAACGCGTGGGGCGCGTGAGCCCCGAGGCCCTCCCCGCGCCCGAACCGTTTTCGCCCGTCGACGCCTTTCCCCTGCCCGCGCCCGAGGCGCTCGGGCTTGTCAGCCCATCGACGCCCCTGTACGGTCCCTTTCTATGCCCGAGCCCAGTCTGGAACCTTCATTCGGGCGTTGAAACAAGGAGGTTGAACGATGGGGAGCGAAGATCTCGTAAGCCAGCCGATCGCGGCGACCCCCGGGGATTCGGACAGCGCGCACAATCTGGTGAACGGCCGGCACCTGAACCCGATCCACGTGTGGGCAGCGGGCAAGGGGGCGCCGCTGCGTTTCAACGACAATGACGCGCGGCTCCCGGACCGCGGCGGCGGCGACAAGCCGTTCGGTCAAGACAATTGGCTCGTCGGGCTCGACTTCGCGAACTTTGCCGATCTCGGGAACAAGCTCGGAGGGGGTCAATTCCAGCTCCCCAGCTTCGTATGCAAGAATTTGATGTTCGCTTGTGGCCCGATCGAGGAAAATCAGATCACGCGCCTCGCGATCCTCGCGCACGGCGCGCCGGGCGGCGTCGACATCGACAATACGACAGGGTGGGATCTCAAACTCGACGTCGCGACCGCCCCGGAGATGCTGAATGCGGGAACGTTCTCGAAGTATGCGGTGCCGCTCGATCAGATCCTGAGAGTGCTCGCGTTCCGCGCGACGGTGTTCTTCATGTGTTGCAGGACCGCCGCCGACAAGCCGGGCGAAGAGTTCTTGAAGGCCATCTCCGCTCGGTGGGCGTCGAAGGAGGTCTTCGTGGTCGGATACAAAACCATTCTCTACTGCGGGTCACAAGGCAAGAAAGGAGCCTTCGGGGGTTCGTGTTATCCAGGAGCACGCGAAACACATTATGGCAATCATAAATACGGAAACGTCGTGAGGCCTTACGAGACGCTGTCGGGGTGGAACGACCTCGTCGCAAATCCTTGGGCGACGGAGATCACGCCGCATGCGACGATGGCCTGGAGGGGGCGGATCATGAAGGATGGCGCTGCCCCGCTCGATGGCGGGTCCTTTCCGGGTCAATAGGCGTCCGATGCTCGACAACGTTCTGTTTTACCTGCCGCTCATCGTCGCGCTTCTCGGCCTTTTGTTCACGGGCGCGTTTGCACTTTGGAGCTTTCGGCGCAGGCGCTTGGCCTGGCTCGCGTTCGGCCTCGCATCGCTCGGAGCGCAGGTGACCTCGGCCCTTCAGTATGCGTCCGCCTTCGTATCCATGGCGGCGCAAGCGGCGAGACCCAGGCCCATGGACCGTCACCCGCACTCGGTCGAATTCTTGCCGCCGCGCGTGCTGGTGATTGTCGCGTGGAGTTTTTGGGTCCTCGCCGTCGTTCGTCTCGCGCGAGCGGCGCGCATGGCGGAGCCGGCCGAATCGCGGTCGTGGCGGCGACCGGCGCTCGGGCTCGTCTTGATCGCCTGCGCCATTGCAATGCTCCAGCGGGTTGATGAGCGGCTGGATGAGCTCGTGGCCGAATCCCAGCGTGCGCTCTTCGACGGGACATCCCAGCTCGCGTATCGGCCTGTCGAGGAGCCCGAGGACGTCGACGCGCTCGCGTCGATTCCGGTGCGCCGGATTGAGCTCAGCCATCGGGGAGGTGGCGTCGTCGGCGTGGCCGTGGACAAGGACGGTCGCGTCTTTCAGTGGAATGCATACGCGCGCCATGCCCCCGCAGAAGCGATCCCGCTCCCAGGCCCTCTCGGTGCGGCATTTGCGAACGAATGGCACGCATGCGGCATCACGCCGGAGGGGCATGCCTCGTGCGCGCCTTTCCCCTCATGGACGGGCACGCTGGGCGTCACAAAGCGCCTTGGAGACGGCCCCGTGACCCTGCTCGACCCGGCGCCGGACATCGAGAATGGCGCGCGGATCTGCGGGCTGCTCGCCGATGGAACGGCCCGCTGCTGGGGCGCCAAAACGGTGGGCGACCTCGTGGAGATACAAGGCTTGCCTTTCGGCGCGGGCCTTCGCGCGATGACGTCCGCGTTTGGGCATGTCGGCTGTGCCGCGGGGCAAGACGGGCACGCTCGATGCTGGAGATTGCAGAGGGAGGTGCTTGGAGGCGAGGTGGCAGGGCTCGAGGACGTGATCGCGTTGTCGTCGTCCATCGAGCGAGCGTGCGCCATTGACCGGAAAAACGCCGTGGCGTGCTGGGAACTCGAGCCCGCGCAGGGACGTGTCGGGTGGACGGCTCTGCCTGTGGCAGGGCTGCGCGCCGTCCAGGTTTCCGTGGCGCCGACGCATACGTGCGCCGTGACGGTCGAGAGGAAGGTCGCATGCTGGGGGTCGAATCGGTGGGGTGAGCTTTGTGATGGCACCACGGACGATCACACGCAGCCCGTCGCCGCGGTCGGGGTTTCCGACGCCGTCATGGTGTCCACGGAGGTGGGGACGACGTGCATCCTGCGCGCGTCGGGGGCTGTCGCGTGCTGCGGACAGCAGCGGCGCTTCGATTGAGCCCGGACAGCTCGACGGCTCCCGAGGGCGTCGTCGAAATCACCCCCGCACCCTCACCGGCTCCATTCCTCGAAACATCACCCTGACGAACACCACCGCCAGCGCCGCGAGCCCTGCCGCCAGCGCGAAATGCCCCGCATACCCGAGCGCTCCAGCGGAGAACCCGCTCGCCGCCGCCGCGACGCCGGTCGCCGCGACCACGACCGAGGCTTGCACCGTGTAATCGGCCGCCGCGTGCTCCGGCCGGCACGATTCCATCATCGCCGTGAAGAGCGACGCCGTCGCCATTCCGCTCGTCAGGTGCTCGATCCCGCACACCACCGAGAGCGCCGAAATGGAGACGGGCCGCGACGCGACGAGCGCGTAGAGCAGCACCCCGATCGCCTGCAACGTCCCGAACCCGAGCAGCGCGCGCCGGTATCCGAGCCTGCGCACGAGCCCGCCCCCGAGCATCGCCCCGACGAGGCCCGCGGCGAACCCCACGCCGCCGATCATCCAGCCGACCTCCCGCATCCCGAGCCCGGCGCCGCGCGGGTCCACGAAAAAGGGCTTGAGCATGCCCGAGGCGAAATGCTCCCCCGCCTTGTAGACGAAGAGCAACCCGAGCCACGAGAACGCGCCCGGGCGCTTGAACCAGTAGGACAAACTCGGGCTCTCGCGGGGCGGCGGCGGCGCGGCGGGTGGCTCGCGAAAGACCCCGATGGGCAGCGTGGCGACGAGGAGCATCACGCCGAGGCTCGTGAGCGTGATTCGGAAGCCCGCCGCGTCGAAGACGAGCAGCAAGAGGCTCCCGCCGAGGATCATCCCCACGCGATACGCGGCTACCTGCACGCCATTGCCCCAGCCGAGTTCGTCCGCCGAGAGGAGGTCCACCGCGAGGCCGTCGGTCGCCACGTCCTGCGTGGCGGCGAGCAGGTTGATGCAAAGCACGCCCGCGCAGAGCCAGGGGATCGTCGGGCCGCCCGCCGGCACGGCGAGCGCGAGGAGCAAGAGCGCCGAGAGGAGCTGGACCGGCAGGATCACGCCGCGTCGCCGCCCGAGCCTCCCTGGGGCGCGCCGGTCCATGAGGGGCGACCAGAGGAACTTCAGCATCCACGGGAGCGCGAGCAGGTGGCTCAGGCCAATGGCCGGGAGCGACAACCCCATTCGTTGGAGCAGCACCGGCAGCGCCTGCGTGAAGAAGCCGAAGGGGAGCCCCTGGGAGAGGTACAGGCTCGAGAGCAGGCCGAGCTTCGTGAGCGTGCCTTTCGTGAGCGTCACGTCCGACCTCGTGGGGGCACTACGCGCGAGGGGCAAGGGCGCGAGCGCCCTCGCCGCGTCGATCAGAGCAAATTCATGTGGAAATGAGGCTCCGGCCCATCCCGCTCGTCCATGAGCGTCACACCGGGCTCCTGCTTCACGGCGTCGCGCAGCGCCTTCTCCAGCGCGCCGTCCATGTTCCACGACCGCACGTCCACCGCGCCCGATTTCAGGTGCTTCGATACGTACGTCCCGCGCCCGATCTGCGCGTCGATCACCTCGCGCATCGCGCGGATCGTCCCTTTTCGCTTCTCCCCGCGGGCGACGGCCTCCCGATAGGCGTTCCGTACCTCGGTCGCCGCGGCCTTGTTTTCGTAGAGCGCCACCACGTCGTCGCCGCGCTTCAGCTTGTCGAACATGAGCTGCGCCTGCCTTTGCGGCGTGCGCGTCCCGCCCGTCACCACGAGCCGCTTCTTCGTCGCCTTGTGATACCGCGTCGCGATGCGATCGAGCCGCTTTGCGTTCGTGTCCGTGAGGCGCAGATCGCGGGCCAGCACCTCCATGTGGTTCGTGCCCGCCACCTTTTGCAAGGGCTCGGGCGCAGCGTCCTTGCCGCCCTCGGCGGCGCCTTCCTGCGCCGTGACGCGGAAGCTCTTCACGTCGTCGTGCCCGCGGCACGCCTTGCACGTCCCGGCCGCGTTCTCGCCGTTCTTGAGCTTCACGTCGAGCTGCTCGACCGTGCCGCCCTTGGTCACGAGCTCGACGCGCACCTTCAGCGCGTCCTCGTAGCCGCTCTTGATCTCCACGGCGGACGCCGCGTCCTCGTCGTCGCTCTCGTCGCTCGTGTCCTCGTCACCCTCGGCGGGCGCGCACGTCCGCAATTCGAGCTTCTCGTAGCCTTTGCCGGCCGCGCGCCACGCCGAGCAGCGCGGCGCGTCCCCCGCCTGCGCCTCACCTGACGAGACGACCATCCCCACGAGCAGCGCCGCGGACATCCCCCACGCACGCAACCACGTTTCCCGGCGACCGAGCACGACGACAACCCTTCCCGCCGGGCCCTTCCGGCGCCGGCACAGACGCTTTCGCGCGCTCGCCCGCTGCCACAAGGGCCGACGCGTGTCAAGCGTGATAGCCGCGACCCTTGAAACCGCGGCTCATCGACCGACCTTCATCACGCTCCCGCCGTTCGTCGCGTCCACCCAAAAAATACACGCTTTTCCCAGCGCGAAACGCGAAAGGCCCGTCCGCCCGCTCGCATGCACGCGCGGCGCCTCGTCCCCGCAGCCGGCCGTGGGACAGCTCCGGATCGCGCCGCTCATCGTGTCGCTCCAGTACACGCGCCCCCCGGAGACGGCCACGTCGAAGGGTTTGTCCCCGGCCTCGCCGGGCGTGATCGCCGTGGGTCCGCTGCAATACCCACCCTTGGGACACCGCTGGATCGTGCCGCCCGGCTGCCATGACGGGTAATAAAATGAATCGTTGTCCACGGCGACGGACGTGGGGAAGACGAGCGCGCCTGCGACGGACGTCGCGGCTCCCCCGGACGAACCCTGGTAGATCGCGCCGTTGCCGTTGCCATTGCCGAGCTCGACCCAGAAGAGCTGGCCGCCGCTCGTCAGGATCGTGTCCGATCGAAAAAGCCCGGTCGCATACTCCTTCGGCGCCGCGCAGTCGCCCGGCGCGCAGCCGTACACGCGGCCGTCGCTGTCCGCCGCGCCGCGATCCGTCCAGTAGACCGAGGCCCCGTCGAACGCGACGCGCCCGATCGTACCTTGCGCAACCGAGGTCGCGAGCTTTTGCCGGCTCGCCATGCAGTCCTCCGCCGCGCAGGACCAGAGCCCCTCGTCGTCCCCGTAAAACACGTTTCCGTCGCGCACCACGAGACAACGCGGCGCGACCGCGCTCGCGAGCATCTCTGGCGCCTCCGCGCCCGCGACGAACCGCATGACCTCGCCGCCCTCCTGGTTCACCCAGTACACGCCGTCGCTCCCGACCACGAGATCCGCGGCGCCGAGCGCGAACGACGGCCCTTCCGCGACAGGCACGGGCGCGCATCCGCCCTCGGGACACGGATCACAATCGAGCACGAGCGACCCCGGACCGCCGCCGCCGCTGCCGCTCATGGTGCTGCTCGTGGTGCCGCTCCCGCCGCCGGCCGCGGCGCCCGGCAGGCCCGCGCCGAGGCGGTCGAGATCGAGCCAGCAGGCGGCCGTCGGGAGCGCGATCGGCGCGAGCAAGAGGCCGGAAAGGAAGCATGGGCGCGGAAGCATCGCCGCAGTGTAACCCGCTCGCGGCGCGGTCGTGGTAACCTCGGCCCCGCATGATGTCGGAATCGGACGAGGAGATCGCGGCGCGGCGCATCGGCACGTCGGTCGGGACCTGGACCCTCGAGCGCCTGCTCGGCATCGGTGGCATGGCGAGCGTCTTTCTCGGCCGTCGCCCCGATGGGTACGTCGCGGCGATCAAGATCCTCCATCCCTACCTGCAAGACATCTCCGAGCTGCGAAAGCGATTCCTCCGCGAAGGGCCTATCGGCAGCGCGCTCGCGGCCGTCGGCCCGCTCTGCGAAGGGCTGCCCGCCGTCTACGAGTCGGGCGTGTCCGAGGACGGCGCGGCGTTCATGGCGATGGAGCTGCTCGACGGCGAGACCGTCTTCGAGCGCATGGCGCGCAAGGGCGTGCTCTCCGTCGACGAGGTCTTGCGGATCGCGCACAAGGTCCTCGACGTGCTCGTCGTCGCGCACGCATTCGGCATCGTGCATCGCGACCTCAAGCCCGAGAACCTGCACAACGGCAGGGATGGGCGGATCAAGGTGCTCGATTTCGGCATCGCCCGCGTCGACACGCTCCCCGAAGGCACGGCGGAGCTGCCCGAGAAGACGGCCACGAAGACGGGCGTCGCCATCGGCAGCTACGAGTACATGGCGCCCGAGCAGGCGATGGGGAAAAACCAGGAGCTCGACGGCCGGACCGACCTCTTCGCGCTCGGCGCGACGATGTTCCGCCTGCTCGGAGGCCGCTACGTGCACGGCGACGCCGAGAACGCGCTCCTGCTCGTCGCCGCGGCCACGCGCCCCGCGCCTCCGCTCGCGACCATCGCGCCCCACATCCCCGCGCCCGTGTGCCGCGTCGTCGACATCGCGCTCGCGTTCCACAAGGAAGCCCGTTATCCCGACGCCGCGACGATGCGCTTCGACGTCTACTCGCTCCGGGCCGGCAAAACGCCGCCGTACGCGACGGCCGTCGCCGAGGGCCGCATTCGCGCGGGCGACAGGCCGCCCCGCTGACCTTGACATCCCGCGCCTCGCGCGGTCCCATCGGCGTCCCGTGGAAACGTTCAGGTGGTGCGGCTGGCCCGCGTGGGTGATTCTGCTGTTCGCGATCCTGGGGCTCGGCCTCGCGGCCCTCGGCTTCTTGCTCGCGCTCATGAAGAGGCCGCTCGGCGGCGCGATCGTGGGGGGTGTCGCGATCCTCGTGTCGCTCGGTTCGATCGGAATGGGGCCCGTCGGCGCGATGCTGGGCCGATCCATGACGGACGAGGCGCTTCGGGGGGATTACATCGACGCGTCCCAGCGGGCGCTCATCCGCGAGACGGGGTACGCCGAGGCCGACGGGTGCAAGGACGTCGGCTTGGCCCTCGGGACCACGCCGTTCCTTTTCTCCCTCGGGGCCCTCGTCCTCGGGATCGTCCTCCACAGCCGCAAAAAGAGCTGATTCAGGCCGCGGCGTCGATCCCGAGCGCCGCGACGAACCTTTGCGCGAGCGCCTCCGCCTCCGCCGCGTCGGGCAAACCCAGGACACGTAGCGCCTCGTCGCGTCCCGTATCCCGCGCCCGCGGGGCCTCGAGCGCCTGTGCCGCTTCCCTGCGCGCCGCCTCCACGCGCGCCCGCGCGGCCGGATCGAGCCGCCGCTTCGCCCAGGCGTCGATCGCATAGGCGAGCGCCGCGTGGCGCGCCTCCTCGTCGGCAATCCGCGCCATGGCGGCGCGCACCTCGGCGTCCTCCGCGAACGTCGCCTGCCACCGCGCGACGAGCGCGCCGAATGCCTCCCGCACGCAACCCTCGGCCGCGTTGTGTGTCGCGAGCTCCTCCAGCGCCGCGCGCCGCGTCGCGCCGAACGTTTGTCTCGGCACACACGCCCCGTACCGCCGCGCGAGGGCCCGTGTGCGCCGCGTGTGCCGCCGCTCCTCGTCGGCCGCCCGCGAGGCCGCCCGCAAGAGCCTCCGCGGCGCCCCGAGCGCGGCGAGATCCCGCCGCAACTCCCGGAAGGCGATCACCGATCCGGCTTCGAGCGTGGCCGCGTCGACGAGCCATGCACCCGCCGGCCCGAGATCCTTGGTGTCCAAACGTTTTTCCGGACCGTACCCTCCGAGCGGCCGCCGCCCCGCGCCGCACTCCGACATTTGTGTGCACTCGATCGCGGGCATCGTGCCTCCGTCTTCGAGGGGGATCGACGCCGGCACGCACGAGATCCCGTTCGGGCATTTGCGCTGGCATTCGTCGGCGATCCAGTCGCCCGCGTCCTCGACGCCCCCGTCGCTGCTCGGCGGCAGGAGCGGGATCTGCGACACGTTTTCCGGACACGGCCCACACGCGAGCCCGCGCGCCCCGAGCGCCGTCGTGGCGATGATCATGACGAAGAGCTTGTCGAGGTGCCTCATGTTCATGGCGTCGTCCTCAAGGGGAGGTGGAGATTGAAACCGAGCGTATTTGAAGTCCGCCGGGCGCGGGGGACTCGCCGAACCCGGGCGCGATGGTCCCGCTCGACGCCGAGCGCGTGACCCACACGCGGAAATCGCAGCCTGCCGTCCCGGGTTCGATCGCGAGGTCCGCCGGCTGGATCGCGTACACGCCGGGATCCTCCGCGAAATAACGCGTAATTGGCCATAACAAACAGGGGGCCGTCACGTCGACCCACGTCTCGAACGCGCCGTCCGCCGCGTCCCAGTTGATCGGGATGGGAGACGCGCGGGAGGCGGGCGCGCTCGGGACCACGATCGAAAAAGGCGGAGGCGCCACGAGCTTGCTCACGAAGAGCTCGGTGCCGCGCAAAAAGACGAGGTCGAGCTCCGTGGCGCTCGTCTCGAGCTGCGCCACGTATCCGAAGCCGCCGGCGACGAGGGCCTGCTCGGGGCCGCCCGGCTCGATGAGGCTCAAGTGATCGGTGTTATCCAGCGTGATGCTCGTCCCGTCGCCGAGCAACGTGACCAAAACCTGGGCCGTGCCGCCGTTCGTGCGCAGCTCGGCGAAGAGCGAGAGCTCGTCCGGCGTGAACATGCTCGATCCGCGGGTCTCGGAAGGCTCGCTGCACGCGGGAGCGGAGGCGAGGAGCAAAACGGCGAGGAGCGGCGCGCGCATCCCCGGAGCTTACCCGAAACTCGCCTCCGCCGGGAGCGCCCTTGCGTCAGCGCCGCACGGCGCCGTGGGGTTTGCCCTCACCGTATCCCGCGAGCGTCTGCACCCCGATCACCGCCTTTTCATGGAGCGCGGGCAAGCTCCGCGCGCCGGCGTACGTGCAGGCCGATTGCACGCCCGTGATCATGTCGATGAGCAGCGCGCCCACGCTCTCCTTGCCCTCCTGGATGTAAATGCGCGACGTCGAAATGCCCTCCCGGAAGAAGCTCTTTTTCGCGCGCTCGAACGGATCGATGTCGGCGGTCCGATCGTGCACGGCGCGGGCGCTCGCCATGCCGTAGTTCTCCTTGTAGAGCGCGCCCTCGCGGTCCTCTTTCACGTCGCCGGGGCTCTCGTACGTGCCCGCGAGCGCCGTGCCCACCATCACGCGTGACGCGCCCGCGGCGAGGTAGAGCGCCACATCGCGCGGGTATTTCACGCCGCCGTCGGCCCATACGTGTTTTCCGTGCGCGTGCGCCTCGCGCGCACACGCGAGCACCGAGCTGAACGTCGGCCGGCCCGCGCCCGTTTGCATGCGTGTCGTGCACATCGCGCCCGGCCCCACGTTCACCTTCACGATGTCCGCACCCGCCTCCAGCAAATCACGCGTGCCTTCGGCGGTGCACACATTGCCCGCGACGAGCGGCACGGCGCTCCCGATGGCCTTCCGCACGGCCCGGATGGCGTCGATCATGCGCCGCTGATGGCCGTGCGCCGTGTCGAGCACGATCGCCGAGACCCCGATGTCCACGAGCCGACGGGCAAACTCGGGCGCGTTCGCCGAAATGCCCACGGCGGCCGCGACCATGAGCTCGCCGCGCCCGGACAAACTCGGCCGGAGCAGCTCCAGCCGCACGGCGTCGTCGCGCGTCAAGACCCCCACGAGCTTGCCCTGGGCGTCGAGCACGGGCACGGCCTTCACGCGCGCCTCTTCCATGAGGAGGAATGCGTCGCGGTTCGGCGTGCCCGCGGCGATCGTCACGAGGCGCGAGGACATCAGCGCCGAGGCGGGCGTGTACTGATCCCGATCCCGCAGGTCCGCGTGCGTGACGATGCCGAGGACGCGGCGCTCGTCATCCACGACGACGACCATGTCATGGGATCGCTTGCGGATGATGCCTTGCACGTCGCGCAGGCTCTCGCGCGGCGAGACCACGAGGGGCGTGTCGTACCGGGGATCGGCGCTCTTGATGTGCCCGACGATGCGCTCGGTCGTATCGAGGGCCATGTCCTGGGGCAGCACGCCGAGACCGCCGAAGCGGGCCATCGTCTCCGCCATGCGTTTGCCCGTGACGGCATTCATGTTCGCCGAGACGATCGGGTGCGACCCACCCGGAAAATCGACCGGCCGGAGATCGACGTCGAGGCGCGAGACGCCCTCGAAATACCCTGGCGTCAAGAAGACGTCTTCGAGCGCGAGCTCGAGGTTTTCGTCCCGCTCGGGATGGAGAAATCGCATGCGGCAACTCTAGCCGAATGCGGCGAAAACGACGAGCGGAGGCTCGGTTTATTGCGGGCTGGCGGCGTCGGGCGAGGCGGGGGCCGCGGGCGCAGGCTCGGCGGGCGCGGGCTCCTTGGCCGGCTCCGGCTCCTTCGCAGGCTCGGGCGTGGCCGGGGGCTCGCTCGACGTGGGCTTCGTGGCCTCGGGCTCGGCCTTTTCCTTCGGCGGAGCGGGCAGGAGGTCTCCTGTGATGTTCAGCGCGAGGATGATGTAGGGGACAGCCTGCGAGACGTCCTGGCCCGTGCGGTAGGGCGACTTCAGCCACCAGTTCGCGACGAGCAGGAGCGTCGGTTCGAGCCCCGCGCCGTCCGGCTTTTTGAACGTCCACGCCGCGATGGGCCCGAGCCGGTGAATCGCGCCGGGCGCGCGGGTCTTGTCGTCGCCGGGCGCGAAATGGTCGTCGTTGTAAAACGCCTGCCCCGTTGTCCAGCGCAGGCCGACGCTGAGGCGGTTGTCGAGGCCCTGGAAGAGGAGATCGGTGTCGTTCGAGTACCAGAGGCCGCCGTCGCCCACGAGCAGATCGTAGAAGATATCGTAAAAGACGCGGTCGCCCTGGCGTAGCTTCATGTCGGGCCGGCCGAACCGGAAGAGGTTGCGCGCCGCGACGGGGCCGAACTTGAACTGCAGGTTCGCGCCGGCGATGAGCTGCGTGCCGGTCGTCGAATAATTTTTCTGGGGGTCGCCCTTTTCGAGGTCGCCGCGCCGCGCGAGCTCGGTGTCGCTGTAGTTCACCTTCGTCGCGTCCGCCGTGGGGTACGATTGCAGGAAGTTGAACGCGCCGAAATACGCGATTCCTTCGTAGAGCGCCCAGAGCTGGAGGAAGCTCGCCGGCTGGATCTGGATCGTGGGTCCGCCGCGGGCGAACGCGCCGCTCAGGGACGGCGCGAGTCCAACGCCGATGAAATTGTCCCGGAGCGCCACACTCTCGCTCTTGTAAAGCCGGTATCGGTAGACGAAACGCGCGTCCGTGATGAGGCCGAGCGGATTCCACCGGAACAACGTCAAATCGTTATAGACGATCCGGTGCTGCGGGGGCGGTCCGTCGCGGTACGCCTGGGCCTCGGCGTCCTGGGCGGTCGATAAAGTTACCAGCGCCGCGAGGGCGGCGAGCGAGGGGGCGAGAAAGCGGCGCATGGAAGAGCTCCGTGGAGAGGCGGTCGCCTATGAAATGGGCATCCTATGGCTTTCCTTCGTTGCAGGTCAAGCGTTCAGGACGGCCCCGTTCACGCGCGGCGCGCCTGCCGTTGACGGCGCATGGCGTCGCCCAACGATCTCGTTTGGAACGGGAGAAGGCGATCGTGTCTCCAGGCTTTGCCGCATCGCGGCAAGCGTCCCGGGCGCTCTCGCCTCGTTTTCGTTCCGACGGAGATGCGCTCCATGCGGACCTCGACACGCACCCGTTTTTGGCTCCTCTGCCTACCGCTCGCCGCTTGTGGTGGCCCCGCGGCCACCACCGAGCTCTCCGGCGTCGAGCCGCCGGCCGAGGGCGAGGAGGCCCTGCCGCCGCCGATTCTCGCGAATCGGGTCCTCCTCGCCCGGCCCGGCCCCGAGGCGCCCGAGGAACTCACGCTGGAGCTCGACAAGGCCAAGGCCCTTCGAATGTTCGGAGAATCCGCGCGGCGCATCCGGATCCTCGACGTCGACTCCACCAGGCTGCTCGGCAACGTCCTCGACGCCATCCGCGACGCCTGCGGCGATGGCTGGAGGCTCGATCAGAAAAACCCCGGCTACGATTGCACGCAAACCACGCTCGGGCGGACGTTCGGGTCCGCATGGCGCACTTCGGCGGAGTTCGGCCTCGTGCGGTTGCTCGGCATGACGCCGGCGAATACGGTTCTTTCGGGGACGAGCCTTTCGACGTTCTCCGAGCTCGTCGACCAAAACCCGACCACGTTCCGCTTCGATTTCGCCGAGGTGCTCGCCGAGACCCTCGGCATCGGGCGCACGGATCCCGTCGTGCCCACGGCGGCGCTGGTGCGCTCGCTCCAGGAAAACTTGCTCGGCACGCATCCGGGAATCGACGACCCCTCGGGAAAACTCCCGGTGACCCTCTATGACGCGCTGAAAGACCTCTCGACATTGCCCGAAACCTTCGGCCCCGTGGGCAGGAGCCCGTTCGCGGGCTCCGGCGAGCATCCCGGCGTGCTCGTGCCGGACGACGGGTATTTCGCCACGCGGAGCGACGTGCTCGGCCCCGATTTCCGCATGCGTGTGGTCGCCGAATCGAACCTGCGCCGCGTGCGCGGGATCGATCTCTCGTCCGGCGGCGGTGACATGTTCTTGATGGAAGGCCGCGCTCCGCTCTCGTTCGATTTCGAGGATCCCGAGCGGCTCGTCATCCGGGGCGTCGCAGACGTCCCCACGGTCGACATGCGTTTCTCGACCGTCGAGGCGGACCATTTCGTCCCCTCGTGTGAGGCCGATCCCGGCTGCCGTCCGTTTTTCCTGGAATCGATCGTGACGAGCAGCGCGCGGCGCGCGTACGGGCAGCGGTCGTACGATCGTTGTTACGTCGGGCTCAACGGCGAATGTCTGGTCGGCGTGACGATTGGACGGGGTCGTGCGCCGGGGTGGATCACGTTCGCGAATGCGATCCGGGGCGTGACCGTGCCGGAGCCGCGATTCTTGTGGGAGCTCCTGGCCGAGGTCGCGCAGATTTCGCTCCACGATCCGACGGGCGACGGCGCCGCGGACATCCCCGAGGGCGCGGCGAGGCCCGTGTTCGCGCTGCGGAACGTGCCGATCGGCCCGCGCGGCGCCGAGCTCGTCCAGGCGATGCGACCGATGTTGCAATCGCAGGCGGACCTGATGGCGAACGTCATCGTCGGGCGGTTCTGGGTGAACAACCACGACCTCGATTTCTACGTGCGTCGCGACGCGGAAAGCAGGCGGTCGCTCTTGTATTTCGTGGCGCCCTCCGATCCAAAGCCAGACCTGGCGGGCTCGGACCAGCCCAAGCCTTATCGCTACGAGCGCCCCGGGTTCTTCGAGAGCCCGGATCTCGCCGAGGAGAGCCGCCTCTCGAAGCGGCAGATCCCAGGCGTCGCCGACACGGAGCACGAGAAGGTGCCGCTCTCGCCGGGGGAGCTCGTGCTTTATGCGGAGGACGACACGCGCGACGTCTACGAAATCCGGATCCTGGTGCCCGAGGAGGAGGGACGCGACATGATCGTCGATTTCGAGAAAGTCGCCTCGCGGAGGTCCCAATGACCCCGCGACGATGCGCTGCCCTGCTCGCCCTCCTTGGTGCAGCGGGATGCGTCGAGCCCGTCACGCTGGAATCGCCCCCGCCCGAGCACGAGCTTGCCGTGGGCGAGAGCCGCGCGATCACCTTGCGGTTCCTGCGGCTCGACGTGGAGGATTTCGCGCAGACGCTCGGCCCGGAGGAGCTCCGCCGGTTGCCGCGAAAAACGCTCGAAGAGACCTGGCTCTTCGACATGGAGCTTCGGCCGCTCGTGGAGAATGCGCTCGATCGATTCATGCGTCTCCCCGAAGGCGAAGCGAATGCGCTCCCGCAGCCGACGTGGAACATGTTCGCGCTCCTCCACATGACGCCGGCGAGCGCGCGGCTCGAAGGCACGTCGCTCGCGGGGCTCACGGCCGTGGGCGAGGCCGTTGGGATCTCGCCGTCGCGGATCCTCGCGGACCTCGCGGGCGTGGGGCCGAACGAGCCGCTCGCCCCGCGATCGATCGTCACCGACGTCGTGCTCGACCAGGTGATTGCGACGCATCCGCGCGCGCGCGTCCGCAAGGGCCCGGTGAGCGCCGATCACCCCGAAGGCCTTTACGACGTGGAGAAAGGGAAAATTGCCCTGACCCTCCACGACGTGGCCACGGATTTCGCCTCGCTCTCGGAGCGGTTTGGCCGGGCGCCGCTCGATCCGACGCGCCCCGAAGGCCCCGCGCATCCCGGATTTCTCCAGTCCGCCTCCGGCCTCTCGACCGCCGACGGGGGTTTTCGGATGACGGTGCGGCTCGACGTGAATGCCTTGCCGTATCGAGGCATCGATGCCTCCCATGCGCGCGTCGCCAGCGTGAACTCGATCGGCGGGCAGATCGGCCGCGCCTTCGATTTCACGGATCCGCGGTGGCTCGAAGTGCAGGGGCTCGCGGAGGACCTCGCGATCCGGGAGATGACGATGACGATCGACGAGGACCCGGCCTACCTCGCGCCCGGGACGCGCAGGGATCCGCGGCCGCTCGGCAATTCTCCTGTCTGGAATGCGGCGCCTTGGGTCGAGGAGCGTGTCCTCGCCGAGGCGGGTCGGCGCCTCGCGGCGCGTATCCCGCCCCATTGCACCACGTATTCGCCGGCGGGCGAGGTCTCCGATCCCTTCGAGGCCGTGCGGGTGTGCATCGATGGTGCAGGATGGGTGCAGATCGACATCGATCCGAGCGTGATCCTCGACCAGCCGCCGCCTCGGCCGTCGTATTACTGGGACATGCTCCTCGAAGTCGCGCAGGCGCGAATGCACGACGGCGGGCTCGCGGAGGGCGAGGCGAACGTGGTGATGGCCGTGCACGACGTGCCCGTGGGCGTGCGAACGGAGCAAGTCGTCGCGCGAATTCGCGAGAACATCGAAGGGAACCCCGCGACGCTGCGGGAGATCGCCGAGGCGCTGACGCAAAACACCCGCGGCGACGCCGATGTCTTCTACGTGCAGCCCGAGGGGAGCGCCGAGGATTGGCTCTATTTCGTGGCGCCCGAGGATATCCGGAAGGACGCGGAGGGCAATCCCGTGCGGCCGTACGCCTACACGCGTCCGGGGTTCTTCGCCGACGCCGCGCTCACGCAAAAGGTGTCCTCGCGCGTCGAGATCGACGGGGACACAGCGCACGAAAAGGTGCCGATTGCGCCGGGCGATCGGCTCTACGTGGAGGACGCCGAGGGGCGCGTCTTCGAGATCGTCGCGGAAGAAAAGCCGAGCCTGCACAGGCTCGTGCTCGTCGTGACGCGCGTGTCGTGAATCGATCGAAGGGGGAGAGCACCATGTCACGTCGTCCGCTGCGTATCGTGTCCTTGCCCCTCCTTTTCGGCGGGCTCCTCGCGTCACGAGGCGCGGGCGCGTCCGGGCTCGACGCGCCGCTCGTGGGGAGCGGACAATCCGGGCCGACGATCTCCGACGGCGCGGCCATTCACTGGAACCCCGCAGCGCTTGCCGATCTCGATCGCCCCGAGCTCTTCGGCGGCGCGGGCCTCGTCGCAGGGCGCGTCGGGTATCGCCGCGAGCGGCGGGGGACGTACCAGACGCCCGACAGCCTCCGATTGCGAGGGCCCATGGCGGCGGGCGAGACGGACCCAGGAAAACATGGTTTTGCCAGGGAGGTGATCGCGACGCCGCTCGCGCCGACGGGGGATCTGTTTTTCGCATGGCCCATGGCCGAGCGGCGGCTCGTCCTCGGGCTCGGCGCGTACGTGCCTTATGCGGCGGCGCTCGATTTCCCGGCGAATGGCCCGCAGGCGTGGCAGCTCCGGCAGGCGTTCATCGTGGCGTCCTACGTGACGGCGAGCGCGGCCCTGCGCGTGCTGCCAACCCTCTCGTTCGGCGCGGGCGTCTCGTACGTCGGCGGGCTCGCGAGCCTCTCCAAGAAGCAAGACTTCGCGGAGCTCCCCGAGTTTCAGCGCGCGTTCTCGGATCCGCCGATTGGCCAGCCAAACGAGTTCGGCCCGAACGCGCCGAGCCACGTGCGCGAGCTCGACGTGCTCTCGCGGCCGATTTCGATCACGAACGCCCTGAGCCATGGGATCTCGTTCAACGTCGGCCTTTTGTACCAGCCTTCCGAGGACGTCCGCCTCGCGCTCGCCTATCAGCACGGCGCGCAGATGCGGTACCGGGGGCGCTTCGCGCTCGACATGAACGATCCGTTCTTCACGCAGGACCTCGCCGCGCAGGGGCTCCGGTATCCGCCGCTCGTCCAAGGGGATGCCGAGCTCGCCTTCCGGCTCCCGAAGCGAATCACGGCAGGCGCGTCGTATCAGGCGACACGGGCCTTCCGTGTCGACGGGTTCGTCCAGTACGTGACCTACTCGGACGTGGATGCGTTCGTCGTGACGACCCGATCGCCCTCGCTCGCGCAGCCGAAGCTCGGGATCGGGCCCTCGGTGCGGGCGATCTTGCCCCGGACGTGGAACGACACGGTGTGGGTCGAAGCCAATGGGCGCTTTGCGCTCTCGCGGCACTTCACGATGTCGGCGACGGTCGGGTATCAATCGCCGGCCTCGCCCGACGAGACAATTGACGTGGGTTCGCCCGACGGGCACCGGCTCGTGGGCGGTCTCGGCGCTGTCGTCCGGGCGACGTCGTGGCTCGATCTGCATGCCGACGCGCGCGCGCAAGGGATCCTGCCGAGGACGGTGACGACCTCGCGGAGCGACGTCGGCAATGGCAGGTACACGATGGCGATCGGATACCTCGGCGGGCACGCGAAGGCGCGGTTTTAGTCTCGAATTCGCGCGTCTGCACGACCTCGTCGTCGCGCCGCCCCGCCCCCGCGTCGCGGCAGCGTTGCGATCAAACGAGCGATTTTGTCAAATAAACAGCGTGGAATCGCATTCCTCGCCCATGGAGGGGCCTGTCGTGGTTTTTGCGTCAGGATCTTGCGCCTTCTCAGCATACCTGCTGGGATTTAACCATGACGTACGTTCTACCTTCCCCTCGTCGCGTTCTCCACGTCGCCCGCGTTCTCCGTCGTATCGGACAGATCGGAGGGCTCGCGCTCTCGCTCGCGAGTCTCGTCGGTTGCGGGGGTGATCTGGGGGACCCGTCCGAGGAGCTCACAGCGGAGGCGCAGGCCGCCTCCTGCGTGGCGGAGCCCATGCTCATTTCGTACGGATCCGAGCCGGACCAGTTCGGCGAGCTGCGCGTGCCTAAGGGGCGCGGCCCGCATCCCGTCGCGGTGCTCCTCCACGGCGGCTGCTGGACGACCATCTTCGGGCTGGAGCAAATGAGCGACATGGGTGAAGACCTCACGCAGAGGGGCATCGCCACCTGGAATGTCGAATTCCGCCGCATCACATACGGCGGCACGGATTCAGGACATCCGGAGACGTTCCTCGATGTCGGCGCGGCCATCGACAAGCTGCGCACGCTCGCCCCGATCTACGATCTCGACCTCGACGAGGTGGTGACCGTGGGCCACTCCGCGGGCGGTCACCTCGGCGTATGGGCCGCCGCGCGCCCGAATCTCCCCACGACGAGCCCCATCCGCGGCACCAATCCGCTCCCGCTCTCGGCCGCCGTCTCCCTCGCCGGCGTGCTCGATATCGCCGATCCCGTGGCGCGCGGCGCTTGCGGGACCCTCGCCGATCAGCTCCTCGGCGGCACGCCCACGGACGTTCCGGAGCGTTATGCAGAGAGCAATCCGAGCGAGCTCGTGCCGATCGGGGTGCGGCAAGTGCTCATCCACGGGACCGCCGACGACATCATCCCTCTCTCGTCGAGTGAGAACTACCGCGAACATGCGCGCGATGCAGGGGACCACGTCTCCTTGAAGAAAGTGCACAACGCCGACCATTTCGACGTGATTACACCCACGTCGCCCAAGTGGCCGCAGGTCCGTGGCCGAATTCTCAGCGCATTCTAGGAGGATGGAAGGGCTTCCGTCAAAACCCCGGCGCCCTTCCTATTGTGTCGTTGGTCTGTATCCTGGGTCTCGAAGGGCGCGTCGGTTCAGGGAATTCCTGGGCGGATGCGTACGATCTACCGGTTCGCCTGCATTTCATGATACGACGGGGGCCGCATGCAGCACCCTCCGTACCCCGCGCAGCCCGTCCTTGCCCTCGAGCCCTGGCTTCGGGCCGCGATCGCCGCTGCCGACGCCCTCGCGAAGCTCCACCAGAGCGGGATCATCCACCAGAACATCCGCCCGCAAACGCTGCGGATCGAGCCCGCGGGCGAGGGGGTCGAGCTCGTCGGCGCCGAGGGGTACGAACTCACCGCGTCCATGGTGCTGACGCTGCCGCTCGACGCGCTGCCGTACATCGCGCCCGAGCAGACGGGACGGCTCGAAGCCGCGATCGATCATCGCGTCGATCTGTATTCGCTCGGCGTGGTGCTCTACGAGCTTTGCGCAGGGACTTTGCCATTCCACGCCGACGATGCGGTCGGCTGGGTGCATTGCCACGTCGCGCGGGCCCCGAGGCCGCTCGCGGACGTGACGCCCGAGACGCCGGTGATCGTCTCCGAGATCGTGATGCGGCTGCTCGCGAAATCGCCGGAGGAGCGCTACCAGAGCGCCCGCGGGCTCACGCACGACCTCGAGCGGTGCCTCTCCGAGCTCACGGCGCATGGCCACATCGAGCCCTTCCCCCTCGGCGCGCAGGACGTATGGGACAAACTCCGCGCCGCGAGCCGGATGTACGGCCGGCGCGCCGATCTCGCGGCGCTGCACGAGATCCTCGAGCGCGTGCGCGAGACGGGCCTGCGCGAGGTGGTGATCGTCAAGGGCCCCTCGGGCATCGGCAAATCCGCGATTCTGCGCGAGCTCCAGCGCGAGGCCGGGAGCGCGCGCGCGATCTTTTTGTGGGGGACGTTCGAGGAGCAGCGGCGCGATATCCCGTATGCGACCCTGGGCCAGGCCTTCGAGGGGCTCATCCGGCATACCATCGCCTCGACCGACGCGGAGCTCGCGGCCGTGCGCGAGGAGCTCGCGGCGGCCCTCGGCGACAATGGGCAGCTCATCATCGGGCTCGTCCCACAGATTCAGCTCGTGATCGGCAAACAGCCGCCGGTCACGCCGCTGCCCCCGGCCGAGGCTCGCGCCCGCCTGCACCAGACGTTCCGGGCATTCGTCTCCGCATTCGCGTGTCGGGAGCGGCCGCTCGTCCTCGTGCTCGACAACCTACAATGGGCTGATTTCGCGAGCCTGGAACTCTTGCAGCACATCCTGACGCACCCCGAAGGCCGGAGCTTGCTCCTCATCGGGACCGAGCGCGAGGAAGAGGACGAGGCGTCGCAGCCCGCCCAGGCCATGCTTCGCGAGGTCCAGAAGGCCGGCGTCGCGGTCCACGAGCGGGTGATTCGCCCGCTCGGGCGCGTGGATTTGATGGATCTTGTGGTCGATCTCTTTGGCTGCGATCGCAAGGACGCGGAGCCGCTCGCGGCCCTGCTCTGGACGAAGACCGGGGGCAATCCGTTTTTTGCGGGGCAGCTCCTCGGCGCGCTGCACCAGGACCAGCTCATTCGATTCGACACGCGCCGGTGGGCGTGGGTGTGGGACATCGCCGAACTCGAAGCCAAAGAGATCACCGACGACATGGTCGAGCTGGTCCTCGGCAAGCTCCGGCGTTTGCCCCAGGATACGCTCGACCTCTTGAAGCTCGCGGCCTGCATCGGCAGCGAATTCTCGGTCACGCTCCTCGGCACGTTGAGCGAGCGGACGCCCGAAGAGGCGCGCCGCGCGCTCGAATCCGCGCTGACCGAAGGCCTGCTCCTGCAGCGCCCGGACGGATACAAGTTCATGCATACGCGGGTGCATCAGGCCGCGTATTCGATGATCCAGGAGCAAGAGCGGGCCGGGCTCCATTTGCGCCTCGGCTGGCTCCTGCTCGAGCGTACGCCCGAATCCGGGCGCGACGCCCTGCTCTTCGACATCGTCAATCAGTTGAACCTCGGCGCGAACCGCGCGCTCTCCGCCGAGGATCGGCGCCGCATCTCCGAGCTCGACCTCGCGGCCGGGCGAAAGGCGAAGGCCACGAGCGCGCCGCGCTCCGCGGCGGCATACCTATCCACGGGCGTGTCGATGCTCCCGCCCGATCCATGGGACGTCGAATACACGCTGACGTACGGCCTCACGCTCGAGCTCGCCGAGTCCGAGTTCATGCTCGCGCACTTCGAGGAGGCCGAGCGGCTCTGCGTCTCGGTCCTCTCGCGCGCCGCCACGCCCGTCGAGCGGTCCGCCGCCCATCGTTTGCAGATCCGGCTCGCGATTGCGCAGGTGAACAACGCGCGCGCAATCGAGGTCGCGTTGTCGTGCCTGCGCGAGCTCGGCGTGGACCTGCCCGCGAGCCCGACCCCGGACGATCTGCGCGCCGAGCTCGAGGCGATACGCGCCGCGCTCCGAGGCCGCACCACCGAGGATCTCGTCGACCTGCCAGCGATGGCGGACCCGCGCATGGTCGCCGCCATGCAGGTCCTCTCGGCGGTGTATCCGGCCTCGGTGTATGCCGCGACGGGCTTTGGGGACATGACCGCGGCCCGGATGGTGCGCCTCAGCATCGAGCACGGCATCACGTCGGGCTCGGTCTCCGGACTTTCGTTCCTCGGCACACTCCTTTGCGCCTCCTTCGGGGAGTTTCACGAGGGATATCGTTTCGGCAAGCTCTCGTGCGAGCTCGGGCGACGACCCGGCTTTGGCGAGGACGCGCCGCCGGCCCTGGCCGGGTTTGCCACGACGACCCTGCCCTGGTCGAGGCACATGCGGGAGGCGCTCGAACTCCTCCGGGACGCCTTCAAGCGTACCCGCGAATCGGGACAGCTTCTTTACGCGAGCGTCGTTCTCATTCAAAATGTGATGATCCAGCTCGCGCTCGGCGAGCCGCTCGAGGCCGTCTATGAGGCGACGCTCCCGGCGTTCGAATTCGCGAACAACGCGAATTACGGCTTCCTCGGCGAGAACATCCGGTTGATGCAGCGATTCATCCGGTGCCTCTCCGGAGATTCCGAGCGCTTCGGCTCCTTGAGCGGTGACGGCTTCGAGGAGGCGGCGTTCGCCGTGCAATTGCGCGAGAGGAACATCCCGCTCGTCCGCCTGCTGTTCTTCACGTACCAGCTCATCGCGAGATACCTGGCGCACGATTACGAGGGCGCGCTCGCGTCGGCCGAGGCCGCCGCGGAGCTCTCCCGGGCCCGCGTGTACGGGGTCTCGGACGCGGAGTGCTGCCTCTATACGGCGCTCACGCTCGCGGCGCTCCTCGAGCGCGCGGAGGAGAGGAGCGACAAGGACAAGCTCCGGGCAGAGCTCGACGCATGCGAGGCGACGCTGCGGAGCTGGGCGGCGAGTTGTCCGGACAACTTCGCCTGCCGGCACGCGCTCGTCCTTGCGGAGATCGCGCGCCTGGAGGGGCGCGATCACGACGCGTCGACCCTGTACGATCGGGCGATCCGCGACGCCCGCGCGGCGGGGTTCATCCAGATCGAGGCGCTCGCCTGCGAGCTCGCCGGCCGATTCTCGCTACGCCGGGGCCTCGCCGTCCTGCCAGCCGCATTCTTCCGCGAGGCGCGGACCCTCTATGCGCGATGGGGCGCGCGGGGCAAGGTGAGGCAGCTCGAGGGGCTCCACCCCGACCTCCTCGCCGAGCCGCGCCGCGAGAGCGGCCCCACGCCCGCCGCGAACTCCGAGCCGATCGATACCCTGACGGCTGCGAAGGCCTCGGCCGCCATTTCGAGCGACATGTCGCCGGATCAGCTCCTCGCGACGCTGATGCGTATCCTCATCGAGCACGCCGGGGCGCAGCGGGCCTGCTTGCTTTTGCCCTCCGCGGGGACGCTCGGGGTCGCCGCGGACGTCACCTCGGATCAGGACGGCGTGCGCGTCGATATCCCCAAGGGGGCGCGTGTGCCCTCCGCGGTATCGTTTCCGCTCTCGATCGCGCATTACGTGCGTCGCACCCGCGAAAAGCTCATGCTCGACGACGTGGCCGCGCAGGGCATGTTCTCGGCCGATCCTTACCTCTCCAAGGCGCCGCCGAAATCGATGCTTTGCGCGCCGATCGTCCGGCGCGGGGAGGTGGCGGGCATTCTGTACCTCGAAAACAACCTGGCGCGTGGCGTGTTCACGGCGCGGCGGCTCGCGCTCCTCGAGTTCCTTTCCGCGATCTCGCTGGAGAACGCGCTGCTCGCTGCCGATCTCGCGCGGGAGACGGCGGAGCGGACCCAGGCCGAGCGGACGTTGCGCGAGAGCGAGGAGCGCCTGGCGCGGCTCGTGGAGACGGCGAGCGTGGTCCCGTGGGAGGCCCGCGCGGAGACGGCGCGGTTCACGTACGTCGGCCCGAAGGTGGCCAAGATGCTCGGGTATCCCCAGGACGCCTGGCTCGGGCCGGATTTCCTGTCGAAATACGTGCACGCGGAGGACCGCGAGAGCACGCTGATGCATTTCTTCGCGGCCACCGGAGACGACGATTTCGATTTCCGGATGACGGCGACCGACGGGCGCACCGTGTGGCTGCACAATGTCTTCAGCTCGCGGGCGGTCGACGGGGCCGAGGTGCTCGGCGGTTTTCTTTTCGACGTGACCGAGCGCAAGGAGGCCGAGGCGACGTTGCGGGAGAAGCTCCGGATCATCGAGGAGCAGCAGGCCGCGATCCGGAGTTTGTCCACGCCGATCATCGAGGTTTGGGAGGGCGTCCTGACGATGCCCGTCCTCGGGAGCGTCAACGAGAAGCGGGCCGCGGAGATGATGAGCGTGGTGCTGGAGGCGGTGACGCGCACCGCCTGCGAGTATACGATCATCGATCTGACGGGCGTCGATACCGTGGATACCGCGACGGCCGATTACATCATGCGGATCGTCCGCGCGGTGCAGCTCCTCGGCGCGCAGGCGATCGTGGTCGGCATCCGGCCCGAGGTCGCGCAGACGATCGTCTCGATGGGGGTCGATCTTTCTTCGATCGCCACGCTCTCGACGCTGCGCGCGGCGCTGCTCCGGTGCATGCGGGCGCAGGGCAGCGTGCAGGTGAAGGGGGCCGCGCAAAAGGCGGCTCGTCAGGTCAGGAAGTAACCTCCGTCGATGGCGAGGTTCGCGCCGGTGATGTAACTGGCACCCGGGGAGCAGAGGAAAAGGACGGTCTGCGCCGCCTCGTCGACGTGACCCAGGCGCCGGAGCGCGATTCTCGTGGTGAAGGCCGCGAGCGCCTCCGGCGGCGCATCCTTGTACGTCTCCCGGGACATCGGCGTATCAAAGGCGCCGAGGGCGAGCGAATTGACCCGGATGTTCTGCCCGGCGTATTCGGCCGCGGCGGTGCGGGTGGCGCTCTCGAGCCCCGCCTTTGCCGCGCCATAGGGACCGAGGAACGCGGCGCCCGCCCTGGCCGCGGCGGACGAGCCATTGACGATGACCCCGCCGCCGGTCGTGAGCATGGCGGCGATCTCGTGCTTCATGCAGGCAAAGAGGCCACGCAGGAGAGCGAAGTTCGCCTCGAACTCCGCGGAGAACTCGGAGAGCGGCGCCATCTTCGGCGCGGCCCAGGCGTTGTTGTATGCGCAATCGAGCCGCCCGTACGTCTTGACCGTCTGCTCGACGAGCGCGCCGATCTGGCGCTCGTCCGTCACGTCGCACGGGAGGAACGTCGCCTCGCCGCCCGCGGCGCGGATCGCGCCCTCGACCTCCCGCCCGGGGCCCTCGCTGCGCGCGGTGAGGACGACCTTCGCGCCCTCGCGGGCGAACGCCTCGGCCGTCGCACGGCCCAATCCGGAGGTCCCGCCCGTGACCAGCGCCACCTTGCCTTGAAATCGCATTTGTTCCTTCTCCGTGTTCGAGCGAGGTTCGTTCGTCATGCCATCGAGTAGGCCGGTCCGACGGGCATGGAGTAATGCACGTGGACGAGATGCCACGAGGCGCCCTGCTTTTCGAGGACCCAGCTCGCGCGAACGCCCCGGTAGAGCGTCCGCCGGCCATTCGCATCCATCACCATTTCGGCGTCGAACCGCGCGTTCACGGTCGCGGCGCGCCCGCCCGCGAAGACATGCACGTGCTGGTCGTACACGCGCAAGCCCGCGTCGCGGAGCGAGGCGCTGCCGCGCTTGTAATGACGCCGGATGGTCTCGGATCCGACGATCACGCTGTCGCCGACCGGGATGAGCACGGCCGTCTCGCTGTCGCTCCACAGGCTCCCGATGGCGCCTCCGTCGCGCTCCAGCATTCGTTCGAGCAGCTCCTCCATGAATGCGCGGACGGAGGCTTCGTCCACGGCCTCGGAAGGGACGGGCGCAGGATTCGAGAGCGCCGCCTCGATACGCGCGGCGAGGCCCGCGACGTTCTCCTCCGCGAGGATCGTGAAATGGTCGCCGGGCACGTGCACGGAGTGGAGACCCTGGAGGGTCTGGTCGAGATCGCCGGCGGGGCGCGGCGGCGATTGCTCAGCGATGAAGAGCGTCGCCGGGACGGCGAGCTGCCGGAGCGCATGGCGTTGCCACAGATCGAGGTGGTGCTCGGCGACGGCGACGTCGCCGTCCAGCGGCCGCGGAGGCGTGATGCCGGTCCGGCGGAGGTGCTCGCGGCCGATGTTGGGCGAGGCGAACACGTCGAGCAGGACGAGCTGCACCTCGTCCCCGCTCTGCGCGAGGCGCCTCGCCATTTCAATGGCGATCACGCCGCCGAACGACCAGCCGCCGAGGAGGTAGGGACCTTTCGGCGTGGCCTTGCGGAGCTCTTCCACATAGGCCGCGGCCAGCTCCCCGAGGCTACCGGGGCGGGCGGCGGGATCGTGGAGCATCGGCGACGGAATGCCATACACGGGCCTGTCCGGGGACAGCTCCCGCGCGAGCGCGTCATAACAAGCGACGCCGCCGCCGATGGGATGGACCAGGAAGAGCGGAGGCTTGTCCCCGCCGGGCGCGAGCGGGATCAGGCCGTTGGCCGAAGCCGTCGGCGGGTTTGGCATGGCGCGGAGGGCGATGGGGGCCGCAGGCGCGGCCGCGGCGTACGTATCGTCCCGGGACGACAGAAACCGCGCCATCCCGTGGACCGTTGGATCCTCGTTGAATTGCGAGACCTTCATTTCGTGGCCCGTCCTCGTTCGAATCTCCGCGAGCATCTGGATGGCGAGCAGCGAATCACCGCCGAGGTCGAAGAAGCTTGCTCGGGGGGGGACGCGGGAGAGGCCGAGCAAGCGCCGGAAGATGCCTTGCACGAGGATGTCGGCGTCGTCTCCGTCGGCCTCGGGGGCGTGCCTCGCGGCGTCGCCCTCGACCTTCGCGTGCGTATATCGTGCCGCGTCGTTCGAGGCCGCGGGCATGACGGCGGAGAGGCGCGCCGGGGGCGTGGGGGCGCTCGCTCGCTCGGCGATCAAAATGCCGTGGTCGGCCGTATCGTGTGCCCCGGTGTCCCCGGGCGCGCTGACGACGCGGGTGAATCCCGCCTGCTTCAGCGCGTGCTCCCAAAGCCCAAGGCCCATGGCGAGGGAGCCGCGCGCGGACGCGACGGTCCAATACCCCGGCGCGAGGCCCCAGATGAGCTCCCACCACGGATCCATGCGCGTGAACTCGACGAGCAGGAGCGTCCCGCCCGGCGCGGTGAGGTGGCGCAGGTTCTCGAGCACGGGCGCGAGATCGGGCACGACGTGCACCGCGTCGAGCCCGAGGACGAGGTCGTATTCACCGGACAACCCCTGCTCCTCGGGCGTCCGGCTCATGTCGAACGGGAATGCCGAGAGCCAGGAGATGCCGCGCCGCCGGGCCTCCTCCTCGGCGCGGTGAAGGAAGGAGCGGCCGATGTCGGTGAAGTGGTACTCGACGTCGGCGCCCTGGAGGCGCGCGACGAGTGGCCAGGTCAGGGTGCCATGCCCTGCGCCGACTTCGAGGATTCGAATCTTGCGATTGCCGCGGCGCTGGACGAGCTCCTGCACGAGCTGGCAGCAAAGCTCGATGGATACGTCGCGGCTGCCGGGCGGGCAATCGCGCATGCAGGCGCGGAAGAGCGAATCCGTCCCGTCGGGGTAGAGGACGCCGACCGGCTCCGTGCCTCCCGTCAGGGCCTCGTCGTAGTTTTCAACGCAATGCTCGACGAGGCGGACGAGACCGCCGAACCGGGAGAACTCGGATTGCAAACGTGCCACGTGCGCGGCCGAGCGTCCTGCCTGCGTGACGTCGAAACGAACCTCCCCGGCCGCGGTGCGCGACGCGAGCCCGCCGCGCTCCACGGTGCGCACGCAGAGATCGAGCATCGGCGCGAATTTCGGGAGGATGCCGGCGCGCTCCCGCAGGGCTTCGAGCGAGAAGACACGGCCGAGATCGGCGCCGAGGCGCCGGGCGAAGAAATCGAGGACCAGGCTCGCGCAGAGCGCCTCCAGCGCAGGGCGCAATCCCGGCTCGTCGTCGATGCCACGCGTGCCGAGCTCCCGCGCGATGCCGAGGGCCCGCTCCTCCAGCGTCGCGGGGCGCTCGGCTAGCGCGGCGCCGAGCGTGAAGCGCCGGCCCTCGAAGGGATAGGTGGGCAGCGGGACGCGACGCCGCTTTTCCGGTGCGTGGAACGCCTGCCAATCGATATCGACGCCGAGCTCCCACGCCCGACCGAGCGCGCGGAGCACCTCGGCGTGGGCGGGCACGTCGCGCCGGCGATATCCGGGCAGCGTGCCCAGGACCTCGATGTCACGCCCTGCGACGTGCGGATGCGCCTTGAGGAAAGAGCCCATCGTGCCCCCGGGCCCCACTTCGAGGAACACCGCAGAGGGCATATCGAGCAAGGTGCCGAGCCCCTCGGTCAAATGCACGGCGTTGCAGAGGTGATCCGCCCAGAAATCGGGGCTCGTGGCCTGCTCGGGCGTGAGAAACGTTCCGGTCAGGTTGGATACGATCGGAATCGCAGGCGGTTTGCGGAAGGCGGCCGCCACGGCGTCCCGGAAGGTTTGTCGGATGGCCGCCATCGCCGGCGAATGGGACGCACGCGAGACGCGGACGCCCGTCGTCTCGAATCCGGCCGCTTCGAGCCGCGCGCGCGTGGCGTCGATGGAGGCGGTGGGGCCCGAGAGCACGACGGCGTTTGGCGCGTACGTCCCGATGACGAGATCCGCGGGGAGGTAGGGCTCGATGGCGGCGGCGTCGCCGAAGACCGTCAGCATGCCGCCCGGGGGCGTCTCGTCCATGAGGCGCCCGCGCTCCGCGACGAGCGAGAGCGCATCGCGGAGCGAGAAGACGCTCGCGAGGCAAGCGGCCACGTATTCGCCGACGCTGTGCCCCAGCATGGCCGCGGGTCGAACGCCCCAGGCCTGGAGGAGCGCGGCGAGGGCATATTGCACCACGAAAAGGAGGGGCTGGGCAGCGCGCATCTCGTCGAGCTTGCGCTCGTGCTCGGGCAGGCGTTCGAGGAGGAGCGGCCTCAGATCGAGGCCCGCGTCCCTGGACAGGTGCGCGATGCAGGTGTCGATCGTGGCACGGAAGACGGGCTCGGCGTCATAGAGCGCGCGGGCCATGCCGAGGTATTGCGCGCCGTGGCCCGGGAAAAGGAAGACCACGGGGCGCGCGCGGGACGCCGCGATCGGGGCGCGCGCTTGCCGCTCCGCGAGTTGTTGCGCGGTGGCCTCCTTGTCATGGCAAACGATCGTCGCGCGAAACCGCCGCTGCGTGCGTCCGACGGCGAGGGAAAACCCGACGTCGGCGAGGTCGAGGTCCGGATGGCGCGCGAGGTGCTCGCCGAGCCTGCGCCGGGCCTCCGCGAGCGCGGTCTCCGTGTTCGCGGAGAGGCAAAGGAGCGCCGTCGGGCGGCGGCTCGGGGTGATTTCGACGGGTGGCGGCTCTTCCAGGACCACGTGCACGTTCGTCCCGCCAAGCCCGAGGGCATTGACGGCCGCGCGGCGCGGGCCCTTCGTCCGCGGAAACGGTCGGGGCGCGTCGGGCAGGAAAAACGGGCTGCGCGCGAGGTCGAGCAGCGGGTTCGGGGCCCGGAGGTTCGGCAGCGGCGGGATGACCCCGTGTTCGAGCGCGAGCGCCGCCTTGACGAGGCTCGCCCCGCCCGCGGCGGCGTCGAGGTGACCCAGGTTCGCCTTGAGCGAGCCGAGCGCGCAAACCCCTCGATGATCCGTGGAATGCCGGTAGACCCGCGCGAGCGCGTGGACCTCCGTGGGATCCCCGAGGCGCGTGCCCGTGCCGTGGGCTTCGACGAACCCGATCGTTCGTGGATCGATGCCGGCCGTGCTTAGGGCCTGCTCGACGACCCGCGCGACGCCGTCTTCGCTCGGCGCGGTGAAGCCGAGTTTTTCGCCGCCGTCATTGTTCATGGCCGAGGCGAGGAGGACGGCGTGAATCGTGTCGCCGTCGGCGAGCGCGTCGGCGAGGCGCTTGAGGACGACGATCACGGCGCCGCTCGAAGGCACCATGCCGCTCGCGCCCTCGTCGAAGGGGCGGCAATGGCCGTCGCTGGCAAAGACGCCGCCCTCGGCCCAGAGATATCCGCGATCGCCGTCCCGGAGCGAGGCCAAGGAGACGCCGCCGGCGAGGGCCACGTCGCATTCGCCGGCGAGCAAGCTCTGGCGCGCGAGGTGGACGGCCGAGAGCGACGTCGAGCACGCCGTCTGCACGGTGATCGCCGGGCCGCGGAGGCCGAGCTTGAAGGCGACCCGCGTGGCCAGGAAATCGTGCATGTTGAGCGTCTGCGCGCGGAACGCATTCGCCGAGCGGCCCTCCTCGCGGATCACGTCGGCGACCGGGCCGAGCCAGTGCAATGGCGCGCCCATGCCCCCGAAGACCCCGATCCGGCCCGAGAAACGTGTCGGATCGCAGGAGGCATGTTCGAGCGCCTCGTGGGCGCATTCGAGGAAGATCCGTTGTTGCGGGTCCAGGAAGGCCGCGTCCGCGTCGCTGTATCCGAAGAACGCGGCGTCGAAGCGATCCGCATCTTCGAGCACACCCTCGACCGGGACGAACTCCGCTTTGCGAACGCGCTTCGGATCCGCGCCGGCCGCGATCAAGGACGCAGGATCGAACCTGCGGACGGTCTCGCGCCCGGAGTGAACCACGTCCCAGAGCTCGTCCGCATCACGGACCCCCGGGGCGCGGATCGCCATGCCGACGATCGCAAGGGCCCGCGCGCGCGCCGGCTCCTCGGCGGCGGCCTCGCGTGGCGTGGCGGGGTCGTGACGGGAGGCCACGCGCAAGGTGGCGAGGTGCCCGGCGAGGAGGCGGATCGTCGGCATACGCATCAACGTCACGACGTCGATATCGACCCCGAGCTCGGCCGCGAGGGCGCTCTGCACACGCGCGAGGGAGAGGGAATGGCCGCCGGCCTCGAAAAAAGGCACGTCGATGTCGATTTCGGCGACGCCCAGGACCGCACGCCAGATGGCCGCGATGCGGGCCGTCAGGTCCGCAGGGGACGTGGTCGTCGCGGCCGCCGGCGCCGCAGGCTGCGGAGCCGGCGCGGGAGGCGGCGGCGCCGGGAGCCGCCCGCGATCGATCTTGCCATTGAGGTTCGTGGGCATCGATTCGAGGACGACGAAGCTCGCCGGCACCATGTACTCCGGCAGGCGCTCGCGGAGGTATTTGCCGAGCTCGCGCCCGAGGTCCTCGTGCGCGCCTCCGCGCGGATGCACGTAGGCGACGAGGCGGGCCTCCCCCTGGATCTTCCGCAGCTCGACCGCGGCCAGGTTCACGGCCGGGTGATTGCCGAGTGCGGCTTCGATCTCGCCGAGCTCGATGCGGTAGCCGCGCAGCTTGATCTGCCGGTCGACCCGCCCGAGGTAGTCGAGGTGGCCGTCGGGGCGCCATTTCACCCGATCCCCCGTGCGATAGAGCCGTGCGCCCGCCGTCCCATCCCCTTTCACGAACGCGGCCGCGCTGAGGTCGGGGCGATTCAAATAGCCTCGCGCCACCCCGGTTCCGCCGATGCAAAGCTCGCCGGGGACGCCCACGGGGACGGGGCGCCCGCGCTCGTCGAGGACATGGACCGCGACGTGCGGGAAGGGGCGCCCGATGGCAGGTTTTCCCGTGCCGGCGAGGTAGTGCGCGGCGACGGCGGCGACCGTGGCTTCGGTCGGGCCGTAGACATTGAACAAGCGCCGCCCGGGTGCCCAGCGCGCCGCGATCTCCTCGGGCAATGCCTCGCCCGCCGTGATGAGCGTCTGCAGCGCAGGAAGCTCCTCGTGCGGCAGGACGGCGAGCACGGACGGGGTCGTCTCGAAGGCGTGGATGTCTTTTTCCCGGAGGAACCGCGCGAGCGCCGGGCCCGGCAGGGTGCTCTCCTTGTCCGCGAGCACGAGCGTCGCGCCGGCGGACCAGGTGAGCGTGTAATCGCCGACCGATCCATCAAACGTGAGCGGGAAGAGCTGCAGGACACGCGTGCCCACGCCGAGGCCGAAATACGCCGCCTCCGACCGGGCGAGGTCGCCGAGGCCGCGGCGCTCGACGAGCACGCCTTTCGGCCGGCCCGTGGAGCCGGACGTATAGATGACGTACGCGAGGTGGTTCGGCCCTGCCATCGGCGGGGGCGCCGCCCGGGGGAAAGCGGCGATTTCGGGGGCGTCGGCGTCGAGCCGCAAGAGGGAGACGCCGGCCGGGAGCACGCCTGCGCGGCTCGTATTCGTGAGCACGAGGCGCGCCTGGGCGTCCTCCAGGAAGAACGAGAGGCGTTCGCGCGGGGAATCCGGGTCGAGGGGGACATACGCGCCGCCCGCTTTGAAGACGCCGAGGAGGGCGATGTAGGCATCGATCGAGCGATCGAAGCAAAGCCCGACGAGCGTCTCCGGGCCGACGCCGCGCGCGCGCAGCGCATGCGCGAGCTGGTTCGCGCGCGCGTCGACCTCGGCATAGGTGAGCTGCGTGTCGCCGTGCTCCAGGGCGATCGCCGAGGGCGTGCGCGCCGCGTGGGCCGCGAAGATTTGCTCCAGGCTTTCGCGCGCGTCGTTCTCGGCGGGCAACACGGCCGGCCCCTGCCACGTGATCAACTGCCGCCGCTCGGCCTCGGTCGAGAGCGGGAGATCCCCGAGCCGCTGCGCCGGATCCCGGGCAATGCCTTCGAGCAGCGTCCGGTAATGGCTCGCCATGCGCTCGATGGTGGCGGCGGAAAAGAGGTCGGTCTGGTATTCGATGTGGCCGACGAGGCCCTGCGGGCGTTGATGAAGCTCCAGATAAAGATCGAGCTTCGCGGTGCCGATGTCGATCCGGCCCGAGCTCCAGGACGGCGCCTCGGTCACCGGCGGGAGCGGCGGCATGAGCAGGAAGCCGGTATCGTACAGGGGGTTTCTGTCCAGCGGGCGCGGGCCGTCGAGCAAAGCGAGGAGCCGGTCTGCGGGGACGTCCTGGTGCTCGCGCGCCCCGCGGAGCGACTCGCCCACGCGCGGCAAGAGCTGCTCGAACGGGAGGGCGCCGTCGAGCTGGGTGCGCAGGACGAGGTTGTTGTTGAAATACCCGAGGAGGGATTCGAATTCGGGGCGTGGGCGCCCCGCCGCGGCCGAGCCGACCACGATGTCGCCCTTGCGCGTGTACCGGAAAAGGAGCGTCTTCCACGCGGCGAGCAGCGTCGTGAACAGGGTGACGCCGGCGCGATGGCCGATCTCGCGGAGCTTCGCCGCGAGCTCCGCCGAGAGCTCCACCTTCATGCGCGCGCCGTTTCCCGTGGGCCGGGCCGGGCGCGGATGATCGAGGGGGAAATCCAGCTCCGTCACGCCCGCGAGCTGCTTGCGCCAATACGCGAGCTTCGGGGCGAGCTCGTCCTCCGTGAGCCAGCGCCGTTGCCAGGCGGCAAAGTCCGCGAGATGGAAGGCGGGCTCCCGCAAAGGCGAGGGCTGCTTGCGGGAGAAGGCCGCGTAAAGCGCGCGGAGCTCCGGCAGGAAGACCCCAAAAAAGGAGACGCCGTCGGCGATGATGTGATGCGCGGTCACGCAGAGCCGCGTGTCGTCGTCGGCGAGGTGCAAAAGGAGGGCGCGCACGAGCGGGCCTTCGCCGAGGTCGAAGGGCCTCCGCGCGTCGATGCGGGCGAGGCGCAGCGCCTCGGCCTCGCGCTCCTCGGGCGGCAGCATCGTCAAATCGAGCACGGGCAGGGCGAAAGGCCGCAGCGGCCGGATGTGCTGCATCGGCTGGCCGCCTTCCTCCACGAAGACGGTGCGCCACGCCTCGTGCCGGCGGGTGATCTCGGTCAAGGCGCGGGCGAGCACCGCGGCGTCCATGGGCTCGCGCATCTGCACGAGGATCGGCTCGTTGTAGACGGGCGTCTCCGGGAACATCTGCCCGACGAGCCACAAGCGCTGCTGCGCGAACGTCGCAGGCAAGAGGCCGCCGCGCGGGACCTTCGTGACCGCGGGGCCCGGGAGATCGGTCGTTTCGCGGGCGCGCTTTTCCTTCGAATCGGCCCGCGCCGGCGCCTGGAGGGGACGGGCCGAGGCGCGAGGCTCGCGCGTGCTCGGCAGGGCCCCGCCCGCCATTTCATGGGAAACGGCGCCGACACCCCCCGCAAAGCCGTCGCACGAGATCGCCTCGGTGCGCGAGCCGGGGTTCCGATCGCTGGATGGAATGGGCATACCACTCCCCAGAACGGGGTCGAAGGTCTTGCTGTTCATCGGCCCTCCCGCCCCCCGTCGCGAACAAAAATCTATCGTCGATCCTGTTTGTCCAGCAAATACGTAAATTCCGCAAGACGGATGGCACGATTTCCACGCCGATTTCGTCAGCTATCGATGTCCAGATCCGCCCAACGTGACCTTACGAAAGCACGCGACTGCACATTGGGGGCCATCGATGTAAAGGAAGTCACAGGCTCGTCGACGGAGCGACACAATGCCTGGAGCGACAGCACAATGAAGGGGGTCCGTTATGGCTGTGAAATTGTGCGTTCGAAAGATCCGCATTGGCCCAAAGCATTGACCCGCTCGCCTGGCTGCTACCTGGCCCGTCGGCGCGGGAGCGCATGGGGCCCCTGCCGATAGAGGGCGCTCGGCTCCACGTGAGACGGGAGGCATGGACCCAAGGGAACGCCCGCGAACGAAGGGACGGCTCGCCCGCTGGTTTTCCACGCGTTTCGGGCGGTCACGCTCGACCCACGTGGAGCCTGTGCCCCCAAGCGAGGGCCCCGGAGAAGGGCACGACGCCGCGCTGGCCGACCTCCTGCGCAGCGCGCGGCCGGAGATCGTCGAAGCGTGGGAGCGAGCCGCCCGGCAGATACCGGCCGGGCGGGATCTCCCGCGTCCGCACCTCATCGATCACATCCCCACCATGCTGGAAGAGATCGCCGACATGGTCGACGCGCCCCGGGCCGGTCGGATCCCCAAGCCCCCGTCCGAGACTGCCCAGGCCCACGCGGACGAGCGACTGGAGGAGGGATTCGATCTCGCCTCCGTCGTCGCCGAATACGCGCTCTTGAGGTCGACGATCACGCGGTCGCTCTGGCAAAAGCAAAACCTGCCCGGCGGCCCCGAGGCGTTCCTGACCCTCCACCAGGCCATCGACGCGGCCGTCGTCGCGGCCGTCGAGCGCTACACGCGCGCCCGCGACCGGGGCGCGGGGGAGAGCCGCGCCGAGCTCGAACGTGTCCTCGCCCAGGTCGACATCGAGAGGCTGCGCTTCCGCGATCTCGTGAACAACCTGGATCACGTCGTCGTATGGGAGGCCGACGCGCAGTCGCTCCGGTTTTCGTTCGTGAGTGAGCGGGCCACGCCCGTGACCGGTATGACGCCGGCCGAATGGATGAGCGTGCCCGATTTCTGGGGCACCCATGTCCCCCCCGCGGAGCTCGTTCGGCTCCTCGTGCTGTTCCGCCGTTGCCTCGAAGCACAGACCGACGAGCGCCTGGACCACCGTTTCCTGCGGCCGGACGGTCGTGTCCTCTGGGTCCACACCGGCGTGCATGGGACCGAGCGCGCGGGCGCGCCGATGTTCCAGGGGGTGACCATCGACATCACCGAGCTGCGGGAGTCCATCCAGGCGCGCGAGCAGATCCTCGAAATCGTGTCCCACGACCTGCGCAATCCGCTCAGCGTGATCACGATGAACCTGGAGCTCTTGGCCCGGAGGGCGCCGCCGGGCGACGCCGGGGCCGAGCTCCGGCAACGCGCGGAGACGACGTTGCGCCACGCGCGGCAGATGGCGCGGATCATCGGGGACCTCGTGGACCTCGCGGCCGTGTCGGCCAAGCGCCTCTCGGTGGCGCGCAAGCCCGAGGATCCACGCAGGATCGCGCAGGAAGCCGTGGCGAGCTTCGAGGGGCGGGCAAACGAGAAGGGCCTCGCCTTGCGGAGCGAGGTCGTTGGAGAGTCGCCGCGGGTGCTTTGTGATCACGATCGGGTGATCCAGATCCTCGGCAACCTGCTCGGCAACGCGATCAGCGCGACGGACCCAGGCGGATCCGTGGTCGTGCGCGTGGAAGCCCGCGAGGACGAGGTGGTCTTTTCGGTCGCGGATACGGGCCGCGGGATCCCCGCGGAGCACCTGCCGAACCTGTTCAAGCCGTACTGGCGGGGCGACGCGAGCGCCTACAGGGGCACCGGGCTCGGGCTCGCCATCTCGCAGGGCCTCGTGGCCGCGCAGGGCGGGCAGATATGGGTTGAGAGCGAGCTCGGCCGGGGGACGACGTTCTCGTTCGTGCTCCCCGTCGACCGGAGCTAGATCGCAGCGGGGGTCGGTTACAGCGCGGAGGTCACGCTGCAATAATCAACGACGGTCTGGGTGCCGTCCTTGTTCTGGAACGCATACGCAAGCCCGTCGCCGATCACGGCCGTGATCGTGACCGGGGTGAAGCGGCCGCTGCCGTCGTCTGGCACCACGAGCACCTTGTCGCCGACCTTGTGCGTGCGCCCGACGTCGATCGCCTTCACGTCGGAGGCCGCGACGCGCAGCGCCGATTGAAGCCAGGCATGTCGCTCGTCGATACGCACGAGCACGCCGGGCGCGTAGAGCTTCTCGTCCGGGGTCCGTTTGAAAGCGACGGGCGCGCCGAAACCGAGCTTGCCGTCGAGCGGCAAAACCTGGTCGAGGTCGAACGTGTATTCTTCGGGCTCATTGTGGAGGCCGAGGATCGCGACCTTGACCAGGTCCGGCGATGTCGACGTCACGCGGCCGCATAACGTGGTCCTTTCGTCGAGAGCCTGGTCGGGCACGAGCACGGGCGCGCCTTTCGCGAGGGATCGGGCGGGCAACGCCGGACGGGTGAACGCGCCGGGGATCGAAAATTCAGGCGCGTCGTCCGGGCCTTTGAGCACGTTCTTCGTGCCCTCGCTACGCACGAACTGGTAAATGCTGATCGTCCACGACTCCCCGGGCCCGATCGACCAGGCGTATCGGGTCGGGATCGCCATCACGATCCCCGGATCGTCGCTTGCGGAGACGCGGACGGGCGCGCCGTCGCCGGCCTTTGCCGTGTCCGTCGGCGCGCCGCCTTCGGGCGATTTCACGGGGGCGGCCGGGGCCGTGGTGCACGCGACGGCAAAAGGCAGGGCGCACAAGAAGAGCGTCTTGGCGAGAGAATGCCGCATGCGGCGGCATGATACGCAGAACCGCGTTTCAGGGAGCAGAATTCGTCCACGTCACGGGGGAGGGAATCGTCCAGGAGCTAGAACCGTTCGGCGCTCTAGCACTTCGTAAGGAGCACCTCCGCGGTGCACGTGTGCTCGTCGAGGGCCGCTTCGAGGAGGCGGGGGAGGCCTCCGCGCTGGCCCTCGCGCGCTGCCCGCTCGACGTCGGCCGAGCGGCGCGAGAGGCGCAAGGCGCCGAGCATGCCGGCGCTGCCCTTGAGGTTGTGCGCGAGGCGCTCGAGCGTACGGAGATCCCCCGCCACGAACGCAGCGCCCATGTCCTCCAGGTTGCGCCGCGAATCCCGGACGAAATCGCCCACCAGCGTCGCGAGCGGGTTGTCCTCGTCGAGGGATGCGACGAGCCGGATCCGTTCGAAAGCCTCCTCGTCGAGGACGGGCTCGTCCGGCAGGCGCACGGCCGGCAATCGCGCGGTCGAGAGTGGCCTCGGCCGGCCGAGGGCCGAGCGGGTCAGCGCGGCGACGAGCTCCTCGATACGAATGGGCTTGGCGACGAAATCGTCCATGCCCGCCGCGAGGCACTCCTTCTTGTCCTCCTGCATCGCGTTCGCCGTCATCGCGATCACGCGCGGTTTGCCCTGGAGCGGGCCCTCTGCGCGGAGGCGGCGGGTCGCTTCGAGGCCGTCCATTTCCGGCATCTGGACGTCCATGAGGACGACGTCGTATTCCTTGCGCCTGACGGCCTCGAGGACCTCGAGGCCGTTCGCCGCGATGTCCACGCGATACCCGAGCCGCTGGAGCAAGAGGCTCGCGACCTTCTGGTTCACGACGTTGTCCTCGGCGAGGAGGATCCGCAGCGGATGCCGCTCGCCGAGCGTCGGATCGATCCCGAGGGCCCGCGGGGCGCGCGAGGGCCGCACGACCGATTGCGAGAGCACGCGCATGATCGCGTCGAAGAGGCTCGATTGCTTGATGGGCTTCGAAAGGCACGTGGCCCCGAGCTCCGCCGCCTCCCGATGCGTGGCGAGGTCGCTCGACGTGAGCAGGAGGAAAGGCAGCTCCGCGAGCCGAGGATCCCGGCGAATCGCGGCGCCGAGCTCGAAGCCGCTCATCCCCGGCATGGAGACGTCGAGGAGGGCGAGGGCGAACGGGAAGGGGTCGTCGGGCTTTCGCCCCGCGGCGCGGCGCCGGAGAAGGTCGAGGGCCTCGGCGCCGGACGCGGCGACCTTGGGCGTCAAGCCAAACGCCCGCGTCTGCTCGGCGAGGATGCGCCGGTTCGTGGCGCTGTCGTCGACGATGAGGATGTGCCGGCCCGCGAGGTCCGGGCCGGCGAGAGCGAGGGCGTCCGCGAGGTCCCGCCCCACGTCGGGCGCGGGGCTCGTCGTGATCGTGAAATGGAACGTCGTGCCGACGCCCTCCTCGCTCTCGACCTGGATCCGCCCGTGCATGAGCTCGACGATGCGCTTGCAGATCGCGAGGCCGAGCCCGGTCCCGCCGTACTTGCGCGAGATCGAAGCGTCGACCTGGGAGAACGATTGAAAGAGCCGCCCGAGGCGATCTCTGGGGATGCCGATGCCGGTGTCGCGCACGGCGACATGGAGCACGAGCTTGCCGGGGGGCGCGGGCGCGTCTGCGGGGGCGACCTCGATGAGGACCTCCCCGGCGGACGTGAACTTCACCGCGTTGCCGAGCAGGTTCACGAGGACCTGCCGGAGCCGCGTCACGTCGCCGAAGATGCCGGGCGGCGTGCGCGGGTCGATGAAGGCGCCGAGCTCGAGGCCCTTCTTGCGTGCCGCGATCGTCACGAGGTCGAGGGCCTCCTCCACGCAGGGCCGCAGCGCGAAGGGCTGCTCTTCGAGGTCCATCAGGCCCGCCTCGATCTTCGAGAAATCGAGGATGTCGTTGATGATGGTGAGCAGCGCCTCGCCGCTCTGGCGGATCGTCTCGACGACGTCGCGCTGGTCCTCGTCGAGCGGGGTGTCGAGCAGGAGCCCCGTCATCCCGAGGACGGCGTTCATCGGCGTCCGGATCTCGTGGCTCATCGTCGCGAGGAACCGCGACTTCGCCGCGTTGGCGAGGTCCGCCTCCCGGCGCGCAGCTTCGAGCGCGGCGTTTTTCGCTTCGAGCTCCTCGCTGGCGAGATGCTGCGCGGTGACGTCGATGAAGAGCCAGAGCCGGCCGCGGTGCTCGCGTTCGCCCGTCGCCGTGCTGGAGATGCTGAGCACGCGGCGCGGCGGCCCCGCGAAGACCCACCGCGCGTCGCGCAGCTCGCCGTCCCGCTGGTTCATCACGGCGAGCGCGCTTTGCCGGAGGCCCGCGCGGTCCTCGGCGCGGCTCCAGAGGCCGGCCATCGATCGCGCCACGCGGGCCGGCTCGTGTGAGCCCTTGGGCAGGCCGAGGAGCGCCGCCGCGGCCCCGTTCACCCACGCCTCGGAGCCGCGATCGTCCACGAAGACGAGGCCATGCGGCAGGGTCTGGAAGACGGTGTCGAAGCGGGTCGACACCGCGGAGGCGAGCTCCGCCTTCTGCAGGTACAGCGCGAGCAGGTGCAGGAGGGGCAGGAACGTGACGAGGGCGCGCTGCTCCTCGGCCGAGAAGGGCGTGTCCTCGCGACGAACGAGCGCGAGGCCGCCCACCTCGTCGCCGGAGGACCAGGGCAGGACCACGAGGCGGCCCCGGAGGCTCCGCGGCAGCCCCATCTCGGAGGTCACGACGGCGTCGAAGACCGGCCGCGCCGATTCGAGCGCGCCGGCGAAGATCGCGGCGTGTGTCATGCCGTCGGGGAGCAGGCCCGCCGGGGCGCTCGCGAGCGCGAGGGCCGTCACGGGGTCGATCCGGCGGAGCGCGAGGACCGCGTCGACGTGGAAGCGCTCATGGAGCACGGCGAGGACGCGGGGGAGAGCCGCGTCCGGATCCCCGGCGCCGAGCGCGGCGAGCAGGGCTTCGGGCGTGCTCGTACCCATCAGGCGGAGGCGGCGAACGAGAGGATCGCGCGTGTCACCTGCTCGGGAGCGCTCCAGTGCGGCAGGTGGCCGGTGGCGTCGAGCACCTGGAGCTCCGCGCGGGGGATGTGGTCCGCGAGATACGTGCCGACCGACATGGGCACGGCGATGTCCGCCTGCGATTGGAGCACGAGCGTCGGGAGCGTGAGCTTGGGCAGGTCTCCGCGGTGGTCGGACTCGAAGGTGATGCGGGCGACGGTGAGCGCGATGTCCGGCCGCAGCGCCCCCAGGCTGGCGGCGAAGTCCCGGGCGAGATCGGGTTGGTCGGGGTTGCCCGTCACGAGGGGGGCGAACCCGCTGGCCCAGGCGTGGAAGTTCGTCTGCATCGCGCGGTAGAGCCCGTCGAGTTTGGCGCGCGTGAAGCCACCTTCGTACCCCTCGTCGTCGAGGTAACGGGGCGAGGCGCCGAGCAGGACGAGCTTGCGGAAGCGGCTCGGCTCCTCCACGGCGGCGAGCAGGCCGATCATCCCGCTCATGGAGTGGCCGACGTAGACCACGTCCTCCAGGGCGAGCTCCTCCAGCAGGAGGAGCAGGTCCATCGCGTAGCTGCGCAGGCTCTGGTAGCGGCGCGGGCTGTAGGCGGTGAGATCCGAGCGCCCCGCGCCCATGTGATCGAAGAGCAGGACGCGGTGCTGTTCGGCGAGCGTGGGCGCTTGATGGCGCCACGCCGTTTGATCTGTCCCGAAGCCGTGGGCGAGGACGATCGTGGTTTCACCTGCGCCGAGGAAGCGCGCGTTGTGCTGCCGCGAGAAAGGGGTCGGTTCCATGCAGGGCTCCCACCGTCGAGGGTACGAGCCCTCTCGGCGGAAGGGAATGGCCCCGTGCTACGTCAAAAAACCAGCGCGATCGCGAGGGCCTCTTCGATGTTGTGGATCGGCTGCTTGTTCACGAAGACCGGCGCGTACGTGGCGCTGACCTTCACGACGAGCGGCGGCGCGATCCACCATTCGAGCTTGGCCGTGGCCTCGGGCGCGAGGGGAAAGCCGAGTGCTTCCTCGGTGCCCGCGTCGGGGGTCGTCTCGAAGTTCGCGTCGACGAGCTTCTGGCTCGCGGAGAAGCGGCCGATGCGCACGGCGGCACCGAACACGAGGGCGATGGGCCAGTCGAGCTCGCGCAGGCGGAAATTGATGCCCGGCGCGACCGAGAGCTGCGCGAAGTCGGGCGCGCCCGCGTTCGGGTCGATGGCGGTCTGGAAGCGGGCGACGACCGGGATCGAGAAATGCGGGCCGAGGTGCAGCTCGAGCGCGGCGCGGGGGTAGATGCCCGGGACGAAGCCGCCTTGGCCGACGACCTGGTAGACGCCGGCGCCGGCCTCGATGTGGAAGCCGATCCCGGCCAGGCCGTACTTGGGCTTGAGCCGCCGCGGATCTTCATCGTCGGCGCGGGCCGCGCTCGAAAGGAGCAGCGTGGCGGCGCACAGGAGCGAGAGGAAGCCGGCTTTTCCCAGGCAAACGCCGCGTCGCATGTTGATTTTGTAACGAGTGCAGCCTCTCCGCGTCAAGGCGCGAACGCCGGAAGCACGTGTTTTACGGAAGGACGCCCCGGCGTGACACACGGGTCCTGGTGCAGGGTGTCGCTCCGCCTTGTCGCGCTCCTCAAGCCGACGGCGCGCCGCCGGCGCGCATGGCCATGAACTTGTCCCGGAGTTCGTGGAGCTCTTTGCGCTGGCGGTTGAGCTCCACGCTGGTTTCCCCCGGGGGCCGCAAGGGTTCGTTGCACGCTTGGAGCTTTTGCTCGATCTCGGCGATCCACGGCTCGACCACGGCGAGCCCCGCCTCGGGTTCGTTGCTCCTCAGGCAGGCCTGCACATACATCTCTGGATACATCCAGCTCTTGTCTTGGCCTACACGGACGAACGCGTCCCAAGCGTCTCGGCACGCTTGGAAGGGCGCGTGGAGACTGCAAGCTGCCATGAGGATCGCCTCGGCGGTACTTGCCCTCATGTCGAGTACACACGCCTCGAACGCCTCGCCTTCGCCCGCGCGCGCCACGAATTCCGCCTCGACCCGTCGGTAACCGGCCGAGATGTCGGCGAAGCTCCGATTTTTCGAGTCTCTGAAGGTCTTGTAAGCGGCGCGGTGCGCTTTCCAGAACGCGTCGTAAAGCGCGTCGGCCTGCTCTTCTTCAGGCGTCATCGGGGGGGCTGCCTCGTCCTCGCGGCGGGTCTCTAGCCACGGGACAACCTCGCCCCGCTTCTGGGCCTCGAGCACGTCCCGGAGGTTCCCCAATTGCTCGAGTTCGTTTTCGTAAAAGTGTGCGGGGTACTCCGTCCCCGTCCCCTTCGCTTCCTCGAACAGCCGTTCGAGCTTCCTGATGAGCGGCTCGAGCACCACGAGCCCCTCGTCGGGCCGCTCGTCATACGCGCAGCAGTCCGCGTAACGCCACGATGTGTTGCACTCGATATCGATGCCCGAGAAGCCGAGGCGAACCAGATCGTTCCACGCCTCGCGGCAGACCTCGAAGGGGGGATGCTTGTCATGGGCTAGCAACAGGATGGTTTCAGCGATGCGCCGCCTCGTCTCGGTCACGTCGAATTCGTCGTCACCTGCGCGTTTCACGAACTCCGCCTCGAGCTTGCGGAAGTCTTCCACGGTATCGGCGAAGCTCCGGCCTGGCTTCAGCGACTCGACCAAGAGCTTGCCGTGCGCCTTCACAAAAGCAAGCTCTTCCCCTTCCATTTTTCTGCCGCGCTTCAGTCGTCCCATTCGTCATGTCCCTGATACAAACAGGATTGCCCTGTGCCGATTTGTCTGGGCCACTTTTTATTGTTGTTGCATATCGATAGGCACGTACCACAGAGCGATTCTTTTTGATGATTACCATCTTCGTCTCCTGTGATATCGTCCATGCACTTCTCATAATGCGTCGTACAGCTCCGACGCTTCCTCCTCTTCGCAAGCGCCTCCGCCGCCCCCGCCGCGACCGTGGCCGTGACCGTCACGCCGACGGCGATGGCGAAGGCCTCGATGATGACCTCGGTGAAGACGACCGTGACGACCACGACGACAGTCACGACCTCCCCGATCGGCCCCCGCTCCGGCATCCCCTGCCCGTTCGCTGCTGCGGGCCTACGCAACAGGCCCCTCGCAAGGACATCCTCGGGCAGCGTCATGCCTCGCAGGGCGATCCGCATGCAACCCCCGACGTCCGGATTGGGCTGGCCCGTCGTCTCCACCTCCACGACACGACCTTCCTGGTCGACCTTTATCGAGGCGTCGAGCGTGTAATATCCGGGCTCGATGGTGCCGCTGAGCTCATCCACACACGCCCTGAGGCGCTCTGCGGTGGCTTCAGGCACGCGCGGCCGGTCATCGGGCGCCGGAGGGCGGTAGATCCTCGCCGACGAGCAGCCAAGCGGCATGAGCGAGAGCGTCAGGCCACTGAGAAGGCCCAGGGCGAGGAGGGGTCGCCCACGCGGACGTCGCATTTCCTGCATCAGAGCAGAAACGCCGAACGCTTGTCAATGCAGCGCGCGTCGCGTGCTAGCCCTGCTCGCCGCCCCCGCGCATAGCCATGAACTTGTCCCGGAGTTCGTGGAGCTCTTTGCGCTGGCGGTTGAGCTCCACGCTGGTTTCCCCCGGGGGCCGCAAGGGTTCGTTGCACGCTTGGAGCTTTCGCTCGATCTCGGCGATCCACGGCTCGACCACGGTGAGCCCCGCCTCGGGTTCGTTGCTCTCGAGGCAAGTCTCCACGTACATCGTGGGATACATCCAGCTCTTGTCCTTGCCCACGCGGACGAACTCGTCCCAGGCGTCTCGGCACGCTTGGAAGGGCGCGCGGAGTTCACAAGCTGCCCTGAGGATCTCCTCGGCGGTCCTTGCCTTGATAGCGCCAACGCAATCCTCGAACGCCTCGCCTTCGCCCGCGCGCGCCACGAATTCCGCCTCGACCCGTCGATAGCCGGCCGAGATGTCGGCGAAGCTCCGATTTTTTGAGTCTCTGAAGGCCTTGTAAGCGGCGCGGTGCGCCTTCCAGAACTCGTCGTAGAGCGCGTCGGCCTCCTCTTCTTCGGGGGTGATCGGGGGGGCTGCCTCGTCCTCGCGGCGGGTCTCCAGCCAGGGGATGACCTCGCCCCGTTTCTGGGCAAGGAGCGCGTCCCGGAGGTTCCCCAAACGCTCCAGCTCGTTTTCGTAAAGGCGCGCGGGGTACTCCACCCCGCTCCCCTTCGTTTCCTCGAGCAGCCTCTCGAGCTTCGCGAGCAGCGGCTCGAGCACCACGAGCCCCTCGTCGGGCCGCTCGTCGTATGCGCAGCCATCGGCGTAAAACCAGGACATCGAGCACTCGAGGTCGATGCCCGAGAAGCCGAGGCGAACCAGATCGTTCCACGCCTCACGGCACGCGTCGAAGGGGGGACGCTTGTCATGGACTAGCAACAGGATGGTTTCAGCGATGCGCCGTCTCGTTTCGCGCACATCAAATTCGTCATCGCCTGCGCGCTCCACGAACTCGGCCTCGAGCTTACGGAAGTCAAGGGCGGCCTCGGCGAAGGTGCGGGTTCGCTGTAGCGACTTGATCAAGAGCTTGCTGTGCGCCTGCACGAACACACGCTCCTCCGGGGTCATGGTTCTCTTGGGGTTCAGTTGTTCCATTTGTCATGCCCCTTTATATTTGCAGGATTCGATTCCCCAGCTCATGGGGACGGTATCCGGCCAAACTTTATCGCGCTCGCACCATACTCGGCACGCATTGCAGAGGGATGACTTCCAATGGTCCCCAAGTCTGTCGGCAATGCTTGCGTCATCCATGCACGCCTCATAACGGTCCACACATGTCGGTTCCTTCTCCTTCCTCCTCCTCTTCGCAAGCGCCTCCGCCGCCCCCGCCGCGACCGTGGCCGTGACCGTCACGCCGACGGCGATGGCGAAGGCCTCGATGATGACCTCGGTGAAGACGACCGTGACGACCACGACGACAGTCACGACCTCCCCGATCGGCCCCCGCTCCGGCATCCCCTGCCCGTTCGCTGCTGCGGGCCTACGCAACAGGCCCCGCGCGAAGACATCCTCGGGGAGCGTCATGCCGCGCAGGGCGATCCGCATGCAACCCCCGACGTCTGGATTGGGCTGGCCGGTCGTCTCCACCTCCACGACACGACCTTCCTGGTCGACCTTCACCGAGGCGTCGAGCGTGTAATATCCGGGCTCAATGGTGCCGCTGAGCTCATCCACACACGCCCTGAGGCGCTCTGCGGTGGCTTCAGGGACGCGCGGCCGGTCGTCGGGCGCCGGAGGGCGGTAGATCCTGGCCGACGAGCAGCCAAGCGGCAGGAGCGAGAGCGTCAGGCAACCGAGAAGGCCCAGGGCGAGGAGGGGCCGCCGACGCGGACGTCGATCAGGGCCCTTCGAGGACGAACGTATCCCAGACCGTGCCCTTGTCATCAATCACCTCGCCCGAGAGCGTCTTGCCCGTGGCGTCGAGGATGACGGCGTGACGGACGGTGCCCGACGCGGCGCGCATCGCGCAAATGGGGCGATCGATGTTCTCGTCCACGTTCGCGAGCGAGGCGCCGCCGCCGCCCGTCGTGATCCACGTGAGGTCGGGGAACGCGAATCGCTCGTAGCCGTGCATGTGGGCCTGGATGACGAGCCGGACCCCGTGTTGCACGAAGAGCGGCTCGAGCTCGGCGCGCGTCGCAGGGTCGTCGGATTTGTCCCCGCACGTGACGATCGGCTTGTGGAGAAAGACCACGGAGAATCGATAGCCGGGCTTCGACGCCGCGTCGGCGAGGGATTCGGCGAGCCATACCCCCTGCTCGGAGGCGATGCCCAGGGGCTGCTCCGTGTCGAGGGAGAAGAACCAGACGCCGCCCGATTCGAAGCGGTAATGGTCGCCCGCGCCGTCGAACCCGGCGCCGCCGAAGAAGCGTCGATAATAAGCCTCGTATTCCTCGGGCACCTCCAGCTCGTGGTTGCCGAGGGCCGGGAAAAACGCGCCCTGCGCGAGCAAGGGGCGCATCGCGGGGAACCAGGAGGCATAGGTCTCCAGGCCGGAGTCGTAATACTGGATGTCCCCGCCGTGCAGCGTGAAATCGGGTCCCTTCGGCAAGACCTGATCGAGCACCTTCTGCGTGATGCGATTGAGGCCCGGGTTCGTGTCGCCGATGGCGAGGAAGCGCAGGTCCGCGCCGTCGGGCTTGGCGGCGCAGACGCGGCCTTTCGCGGCCGGGTCGGCGGCGAGGTGGTAGTCGACGCAGGCGCCGGCCGTGAGGCCCGAGAGGACGGCCTCGTGCGTCCAGTAGGTGCCGGCCTCGTCGGGCGGCGCGCTCGGATCGAGGACCGCCTTGCGCGTCGTGGTGACCTCGTACGTCGTGACCGTGGAGGTCGCTTCGCGTGGTTCGCCCCCGCCCTCGGGCGTGAACACGACGCCCCCCGCGACGCCCTGCCGGCACGCCTCCCAGCGGACGACGGCGGAGGTGCGATCGGCGCGGAGCGACCACGGGCCCTTGCTGATGCCGGGGCCGGGGCAACGTTCGTCCGTGGGTGGAGGCGGAGGGGGCTCGGCGGGCGTCGGATCGCTACAGCCGGAGGCGAGCGAGGCGGCGAGTCCGAGGGCGGCGAGGAGGCGAGGGGAAGCGGCGAGCGTCGGCATGCGCGCCGCATTGTACTCCCGCTCAGGGCGTCGAGGTGAACTTGCCGACGCGGACCTGTTGGAGAATGAACGAGCTTTCGCTGTCGAAGGCGATGTCGGTCGTGCCGCGGCGCGTGCGGGTCATCGTGACGGTGATGTCACACGTGGGCGGGGGTTGATCTGCCGAGCCCGTGGCCTGCAGGGTATTGGCCTGGATCGTGTGCGTGCCGCTGTCGCCGGGGACGTCGATGGTCTCGAGGAACGTGCAGGGGCCGTTCAGCTCCAGGCGCACGTCGTCGTTCGAGCCCGAGGGGGTCCAGGTGATGTTGAGATCGGCCGCGCGCGAGACGGCAGACGCGCCGATCGTGAGGTCGAAGGGCGCGGGCAGGGTGCCGCGGCTCGAAGGCGCGTCGTCGTCGTCCGCGCGCTGGAGGTCGACGAGCAGCTCGGTGCCTTCGGCGGCCGTGTTGAACTTGGCCTCGTAGACGCCGGTCTCCTGGGTCTGCATCTGGACGCGCTTGTCACCGGCCGAGGCGAAGATGCTGTCGCCGCCCGAGAGGTCGACGTAGGTGTTGCTCTCGTCGCCGCCCACCTTGAGCGTGGCGGTGAGCCGGGTCTCCTGGTCGGATTCGGCGGTGGCGAAGAGGATCGCCGCAATGCCGGCGGTCTTGACGTTCTGCGAGTCGACCGTCTCCTTGCAGCCCGAGAGGACGCCGAGGCTGACGACGGCCATCGTGGTGAGCCAACGTGTATTCATGGAAAGCCACTCTTTCTTCAAGGGCGCCCGCGGTGGGGCGCCGGTCCGGCAAAGGTACACGAGTCACCGATCCCAGCGGGGAGCGACGAGCCTGCGATTTCCCTCGACGCTACGCACGGCGTCCGGGGCGTCGAGATCTTGCCGATCCCAGAGCTGGCAGGTGACCTGGCGGTGGCGCTGGTCGAGCGCCTCGCAATAATTCGAGTAGATGCAGCGCCGCACCTCGGCGCCGCGGCCCGCGCGGTGCTTGCGGAACCAGTCGGGATCGGCGAGCGATTGGCGCGCCGCAGCGACGAGATCGGCCTCGCCCTTGGCGAGGATCGATTCGGCCTGGACGAATGTGCCAATGCCACCGGCGGCGACGGTGGGGGTCTCGAGCCCTTCGGCGCGGAGCGCGGCGCGAATGCGGGCCTGCTTTTCGACCTGGCGCGCGAAGGGGCCCCGCGCGTCGGAGAGGGCCGTGGGCATGCACTCGTAGCCGCTCGGCCCGGTGTAGGGATACGCCGCCTCGCCGACCTTGGGTTGCTTCGAATCCTCGAATTTGCCGCCCGTGGAGAGGGATAGAAAGTCCATGCCGGCGCGGGCGAAGAGTCGGGCGTAATGGATCGCGTCGTCGACGCGGCTGCCGCCTTCGATGATCTCGTCGCAAAGGAAGCGGCAGCCGACGGTATACGAGCGGCCGACGGCCTCCCGCACGGCGGCGAAGACTTCGAGCGGCAGGCGCGCGCGCGCGTCGCGGGATCCGCCATACCCGTCCGTCCGGTCGTTTCGCGCAGAGAGGAACGAGGCCATCGTGTAGGCGTGCGCGTAATGCAGCTCGACGCCGTCGAACCCGGCGTCCTTCGCGCGCCTTGCGGCCTCGGCGAAGAGCGAGGGCAGGACACGCGGCAGGTCGCGGATGGGGGGCTCGTGGACGTCGGTGACGCGCTCGCGCGCCCCGAAGCGGAGCGCTTCGAGCTCACGGGGATCGAGGATCCGATCGAGGACATCGTCGCTCGTGGCCCGCAGGAAGGCGCGGACGCTCGTGTCGGGGGCCTCGGTCCACGCGGCGTCGCCGGTCTCGCGCACCAGGTTTTTCCGGTGCGCGGGCGTGAGGACGAGGTGGGTCTCCAGGAATTTTTCGTGGGGCGGGCGCCTCCGGATGCGGAGGAAATCGATGATCTGGACGAAGAGGCGGGTGCGGCCGCCGCTCGTTTCGCGGACGCGGCGCGTGAGCGCGGCGAGGCCGGGCAGAAACCGATCGTGTCCGATGCGCAGGAGCGGCCCGCTCGGGACGTCCCGGATCCCGGTGGCCTCGACGACGAGGACGCCCGGCTCGCCCTCGGCGAAGCGGCCGTACCAGTCGAGCACGTCCTTCGTGACGAAGCCTTCCTCGGACGCGCGCCAGGGGACCATGGCGGGCACCCACGTGCGATCGGCGAGCGTCAGGCCGGAGGCGAGGGTGAGCGGCGAGAAGAGGCGCGAGCGAGCGGCCTCCTCGGCCGTGGGAGGCCGGTCCTCGGGGAGGGGATGGCGGATGCGCTCCTTGGGCTTCCACATGGTGGTGTGTAAACGTGGTCCTTGGGGGTCGAGAACGGGGTCCCGGAGGCTGTGAACGGGGTCTCGGAGGCTGTGAACGGGGTCTCGGAGGCCGTGAACGGAGTCTAGGGAGTCCGTGAACAGAGTCTCGGAGGCCGTGAACGGGGTCTCGGAGGCTGTGAACGGGGGCTCGGAGGCCGTGAGCGGAGTCCCGGAGGCCGTGAACGGGGTCCCGGAGGCTGTGAACAGGGTCTCGAAGGCCGTGAACAGGGTCTCGGAGGCCGTGAACGGAGTCTAGGGAGTCCGTGAACAGGGTCTCGAAGGCCGTGAACAGGGTCTCGAAGGCCGTGAACAGGGTCTCGAAGGCCGTGAACAGGGTCTCGGAGGCCGTGAACGGGGTCCCGGAGGCCGTGAACGGAGGGCCCCTCAGCCGAGCAGCGCCTTCGCGATGACGAGCTTCTGGATCTCCGTCGTCCCCTCGTAGATGCGCAGCGGCCGGATCTCCCGATACAGCCGCTCCACCACGCTCCCTTCGAGCACGCCGATCCCGCCGTGGAGCTGCACGGCCTTGTCGATGATGCCCTGCGCCGCCTCGGTCGCGTACATCTTGCCCATCGCGGCCAGGCTCGTGACGCGCTCGCCCGTGGTGTCGCGTCGATGCGCCGCCCGCGCCACGAGCAGCCGCGCCGCGTCGAGCTCCGTCGCCATCTCCGCGAGGTACGCCTGCACGATCTGCCGATCCGCGAGCGGCGCGCCGAACTGGCGCCGGCGCTTGACGTGATCGAGCGTCGCCGAGAGCGCCCGCGCGGCCATGCCGTTCGCCGCCGCGCCCACCGAGATGCGGAACGCGTCGAGCGTCTCCATCGCGATGCGGAAGCCCGCGCCCACATGCCCGAGCACGTGCTCGTTCGGCACGCGGCAGCCGTCGAGCCGCAAGCGGCCGAGCGGATGCGCGCTCATCGGCAGCGGCTCGAGCGTGAGGCCGGCCGCGCCCTTGGGGACGTAGAACGCCGTGATGCCCTTGCGGCCGATCGAGGGATCGGCGTTCGCGAAGACGACGTGGTGATCGGCGATGGGGACGTTCGAGATGAGCGTCTTTTCCCCGTCGAGCACCCAGCCCTCGCCGTCCTTGCGCGCGACCGTGCGCAAGGAGGCGACGTCGCTGCCCGCCTCCGGCTCGGTGAGCGCGAAGGCCCCGAGGCGGCGGCCCCGCACGACGTCGGGCACGACCTCGGCGATGAGATCCTGCGAGCCGCCGAGGAGGATCGGGTAGGTGCCGAGGCCCTGCACCGCGAAGATCGAGTCGGCTTGCGCGGAGAGCTGCCCGAGCGCCTCGCGCACGAGGACGAGCGCGCGCACGTCGATGTACGCGAGGTCCATCGGGCGGCCCGTCGTGGCGCCGCCGTAGGCCTCGGGGACGAGGTATGCGTACAGGCCGAGGGGGTCGCCGAGGAGGCGGGCGACCTCGGCCGCGTCCTCGGTCGCCCGGAGCACGTCGAGGTGCTCGCCCTGGAGCCGCGCCGCGAGCTCGTGGTGGCGCGCCTCGAAGAAGGGCGCGAGGTCCGGGACGGAGAGCATGAAGCGGGCGCTCATGTCTCGCTCCCTGCGTCGGCCTTCGGCGCGGCCGGCGGCGGATCGCAGATCTCGGCGCCGAGGAAACGCGCCGGGCGTTTGGCCTTGTTGGCCTCGAAGGCCTCGCGGAAATCGGGGTGGGCCATGCAGAGCGCCTGCGCCTGCGCCTCGGCCTCGATCGCGGCGGCGAGGGTCATGTCGTGCTCGCTCTCGAGCATCTGCTTCGTCATGCGGTGCGCGAAGGTCGGGCCCTTCGCGAGGCGCTCGGCCCAGCCGCGCGCCGTCGCGAGGACGTCGGCGTCGGGCACGACGCGGTTCGCGAGGCCGATGCGGTAGGCCTCCTCGGCGCCGAGGAGGTCGCCGAAGAAGAGCAGCTCCGCGGCCCGGCCGCGGCCGACGATGCGGGGCAGGAGGAACGAGGCGCCCATGTCCGCGCCCGAGAGGCCGACGCGCGGGAAGATGAAGCCGATGCGCGCGCTCTCCGCGAAGATGCGCAGATCGCAGGCCGCGGCGATGACCGCGCCCGCGCCCACGGCGACGCCGTTGATGGCGGCGATCACGGGGCGGCGCAGCTCGGCGATGCTCTGGATGAGGGCGCCCGTGACGCGCGTGAACTCGACGAGGCCCGTGATGTCGCGGGCGAAGAGCTCGGCGATGATGCCCTCGACGTCGCCGCCCGAGCAGAAGCCGCGGCCCTTGCCGGTGATCACGACAGCGCGCGCGTCGTTGGCCTTTTCCAGGGAGCGGAAGGTCTGCGCGAGCTCGCCGTACACCTCGAAGGTGAGCGCGTTCAGGCGATCGGGCCGGTTCAGGGTGATCTGGGCGATGCCGCGGGAGATTTCGAGGTCAAAGGTGGTCGGCGAGAGGGTCACGAGTCGTCCTCGGATTTTGCGCGGGCGCGGCGCCTGCCCGTGCCGCGCTCGGGGGTGCGGCGTGCCTCGCCGCGCGGGCCACGGACGGCCGAGAGCTCGGGTCCGTGGATGGTGTGTCGTACCTTGTCGAGCATCCGGACGAGGCTCGACATCTCATTGCCGCTGAGCGCGGAGAAGAGCTTGGAGACGCGCGCGGCGTGGCGGCGCTCGGCGCGCTGGAAGGCGAGCTGGCCCTTGGGCGTGAGGTGCACACGCCAGGCGCGCCGGTCGTTCGGATCGGCCCTGCGCTCGACGAGCCCGTCGCGCGCGGCGCGATCGACGAGGCCGGTGATGTTGCCGGCCGTGACGAGCATCGAGCGCGAGAGCGACGCGAGGGTCTGGCCGTTCTCGCGGACGAGGTTCGAGAGCAGATCGAAGCGCGGCAGGGTCATCTCGTGCTCGAGGTCGTCGCGGATCGCGGCGAGCGCGGCCTTCTGCACGGCGAGGATGCGGACCCACGCGCGCACGGCGGGGTTCTGCTCGCCCTTGCCCGTGGGCTGCGCGCTCACGGGCCTGCGGGTCGGCGCGCCTCGCCTCACGCCGGGTCCGTCGCTCCGCGAAGCACGGCCACGGCCTCGATCTCGACCTTGGCGCGCTTCTCGACGAGGCCCGCGACGCCGAGCAGCGCCATCGCGGGGAAGTGCTTGCCGAGGCGCGCGCGCCACGCCTGCCCGATCGCCTTGAGCGAGCCGCGGTAGGCGTCGAGATCCGTCACGTACACGGTCATCTTGGCGAGGTCCGTGGGGCCGCCGCCGGCCGCGCGCACGACGGCGAGCACGTTGTCGAGCGCCTGCGCGAACTGCTCGGCGAGGTCGTCGGTCTCGAACTCGCACTGCGCGTTCCAGCCGACCTGGCCGGCCACGAAGAGCGTGGGCCCGGAGACCAGGGCGCCGTTCGAGTATCCCTTCGGAGGCAGATACCCCTCCGGGTTCACGAAGGTGAGATTGTCGTTCATGGCTTGTTTCACCGCTTGGGGCTTCGGGTCGCCTTCGGCGCCCTTCGCCCCAAACCCCGTCCTATTTCATGACCTGGCCGCCGTCGATGGGCAGGGCCTGGCCGTGCACGCTGCGGGCCTCGGGCGCGCAGAGCATGGCCACGATGTGGGCGATCTCTTCGGGCTCGGCGAAGCGCTGCTGCGGTGACATGTTCGCGAGGATCTTGTGCGCGGCCTCGGCGCTGCGGCCGGTCTTTTCCGCGATGCGCGAGGTCGCCTCCTCGCCCATGCGCGTCCGCGTCCACCCCGGGCAGACGGCGTTCACGGTGACGGGCGACTTCGCGATCTCCACGGCGAGCGCGCGTGTCATGCCGACCATCGCGTGCTTCGAGGCGCAGTACGCCACGCTGTAGCCGTAGCCGACGAGGCCCGCGTTCGAGGCGACGTTGATCACGCGGCCGAAGCCACGCTCGATCATGCCGGGGACGAAGGCGCGGCAGAGGGCGAAGGCGCTCGTCACGTTCACTTCGAGGAGATCGTCCCAGACCTCGTCCGTCGTCCGGTCGAAGGGCACGGACTCGGCGAAGCCGGCGTTGTTCACGAGCACGTCGACGGGGCCGACGGCGTGCACCACGTCGATCGCGGCCTTCACGCTCGCGCGATCCTTCGCGTCCATGTGCACGGCGACGCCGCCGATCTCGCGCGCGACCTCGTCGATCTCGGGCTGGGTCCGCCCCGTGACGAGGACACGGGCGCCCTCGCGGGCGAGCCGCTCGGCGATGGCGCGCCCGATCCCGCGCCCGCCTCCCGTGACCAGGGCATTTCTTCCGGCGAGGAACATGACGCACGTATAAAAGATTCATATCTAAAGAACAACGCAGCCGAGCGGGCGTGGGCGGGCGGGCCCGGCGGCGGAGCGGGGACGGAGCGTCCGAGCCGAGCGGGCGGCGAGCGTGACGAAACGGGAACGACCCGGGCGCCGCGCGGGTGCGGAATTTGCGCGGGGTGTCGACGCGAAAAGCAGGCGTCCCCGGCCTATCGCGCTGAGCTACGGTCATGCATACTTTTCCGCCATGCGCGACCTTCGGAGCTTCTCGTTTGCGCTCGTATCGTCCTCGAGCCTGCTCGGCGTCGCCGGGTGTGGTCCCGCGCCGGCCCAGGTGCCCGAGTTCGCCTCGATCTGGGTGGCCCCGTCGTCGCCCACCGCGCTCGCGGAGACAGACTTTTTTGATCACCCGTGGCCGAGTGATCTGCGCATCGAAGACGGCTTCCTGCCCCTCGAAGGATTCCCGAACCCGCGGGTCGTGCCGATCCTCTCCGAGTACATCACCAAGATGGATCGCAAGCTCGACGGCTTCTCGCCGGCGGCCGCGGGGTACATGCGCTTCGCGGGTCCGCTCGATCCGAGGTCGCTGCCGCAGACGCCGGCCCTCGCGCTCGAGAAGGACGCGTCGGTGCAGCTCCTCGACATCGATCCCACGTCGCCCGAGTACGGGAGCCGCAAGCTCGTCTCGCTCCAGTTCCGCGCCGAAGAGGGCGTGTATTACCCGACGAACACGCTCGCCTTCATGCCCACGCTGGGCTTCCCGCTCCGGCCCCACACGCGGTATGCGCTCGTCGTGACCGACGCCGTGCGCGGCGCCTCGGGAGGCACCGTGACGAAGAGCGCCGAGCTCGCGCAGGTGCTCGGCGAGCAGAGGCCGGAGCGTGCGGCGGCTGCGGCCGCGAAGGAGGCGCTCGCGCTCGCCGTGGAGGAGATCGAGAGGGCCGGGATCGAGCACGAGCGTATCGTGCACCTCGCGGTCTTCCGGACGAACGATCCGGCGGAGGAGCTCTTCGCGGCGCGGGATCACCTGCGCGCGAACGTGCCCGCGCCGGTCGCGAACCCGTCCGCGTGGATCATCGGAGGCACGTGGGACGCGCGCACCGAGTACATCGGCGTCTACGGGCCTTCGCCGAACTACCAGGAGGGCGTGGTGCCCTTCGAGAAGCCGAGCGACGGCGGCGCGTTCAAGATCGAAGGCGGCGCGCCCGCGGTCGTGGACACCTTCGATCTGCGCTTCTCGCTCACCGTGCCGAACGCGGCCGCGTGCCCGATGCCGGCGGAGGGCTACCCGATCGTGCTCTACGCGCACGGCACGGGCGGCGATTTCCGCAGCTACGTGTACGACGGGACCGCGCGTAGCCTCGCCGAGCAATGCATCGCCTCGATGGGGGTCGACCAGATCTTCCACGGCCGCCGGCCGGGCGCGCCGAAGGACGGCGATACGTCGAGGATCTCGCTGCTCTTCTTCAACGTGAACAACGTGCTGGCGGCCCGGACGAACAGCCGGCAGGCCGCGCTCGACGAGGTGCAGCGGGCGCGGCTCTTCACGGAGTCGAAGATGGAGGTGCCCGCGTCGATCTCGGTGACGGGCCAGGCGATTCGCTTCGACGGCTCGCGCCTTTCGTACTTCGGCCACTCGCAGGGCGGGCTGAACGGTCCGCTTTTCCTCGCCTCGGACGATCAGGCGCGCGGCGGCGTGCTGTCGGGCTCATCGGCGGTCATGGCGATCACGCTGCTCCAGAAGACGAGCCCGTCGCCGAGCATCGCGCAGCTCGTGAAGACGGTCTTTCTCAGCCTGAGGGCCGAAGAGGAGGGCGAGCTCGACCTCTTCCACCCGGCGCTCTCGCTCGCGCAGATGCTCGTGGACGCGACCGATCCGCTGCATTATGCGCGGTATGTTGCCCTCGCGCCGCGCGAGGGCATGGCGCCGAAGAGCATCTACATGACCGAGGGCGTGAACTCCGACGGGACGGGCGACAGCTACTCGCCGACACGCGGGATCGAGATGCACGCGATCGCGATGGGGCTGCCGCTCGTCGAGCCGTCGCAGTGGGCGATCCCCGAGCTCGCGTGGGGCGGGCCGGGCACGGTGGAGATCCCGGAGACGGGGCTCTCGGGCAACCTCGCCGACGGGCAGGCGACGGGCGTGCTCGCGCAGTGGCCGGTGCCGGAGAACTCGGACGGCCACTTCGTGGTCTTCCGCGTGGCCGAGGCGCGATCGCAATCCTCGAAGTTCCTCCGCAGCCTGAGCGACCATCCGAAGGGGCAGGTTTCGCAGCCGTGATCCAAGACTCCGCGAGCGAGCGCGCGGCGCACATCTGCGCCGCGCAGGCGATCACGAAGCGACGCCCACCGGGGCAAGGGGCGTGGGATCTCGCGCGTGATCCCCCCGAGGATCTCGCGGCGATCTGGGCGAACGCAGGCGGGCTCGAGCTCGGCGACGGCACGCGCCTGCTCGGGCCCGAGGAGGTCGGTCCTGCAACGAAATGGCTGACGGAGGAGAAGTCGCTCGGCTGGGACGGCGATCTCTTCGTGATCGGCGAGCGGGACGATCTCGTGATCGTGCGGGACCTCGATCGCGAGGGGAGACGCGCGGGCGGCGGGGTGCTGGAAGCGCCGACGGACGGGCTCGAAGCGTTCCGGCGTGTCGCGTGGGACGTGCTCGGGTACCTGGAGACGCGGCTCGGGTTGGAGCCTGCGCCGCGGCCCACGCCGGAGATCGCGGCGCAGAAGGCGGCCTCGCAGAAGGACGGCGCGACGCTCACGCGGGTGCTGGCCGAGCCGTTTTACCCGGGCAGCGAGGCCGCGGCCGCGCACGCGGCGCTCGTGCTCGGCGAGATCCTGGCGGCCGCGGGGGACGACGTGGCGGCGATGCGCGCGTTCGTGCGGAGCGTGTCGTTTCGGGTGCAAGGCGCGCGTCGCGGGGCCGAGGCGCTGGAGCGCGCCGCGGGCTTCCGCGCGGCGGCGCGCGTGGCCGAGTCGGTGGGCGCGAAGGCGCTCGCCGAAGCATGCCTCACGCGCGTCAGCGTTTGAGAGGGTGCTTCACAGCGTAGCGCCGGGGTTTCACCCCGGACCCGACGAGGGGCTGTCCGCCCCTCGACCCGGACCAGGGCCAGCCCTGGACCTTCCCGTGTCAATCGAACTCGACCGGCTCGTTCTCGCCGGCGATCCCCAGCATGCCGAGGATCTGCTCGACTTCGAGCCGCGTTTCGAGCTCGGGGTTCGACTTGAGGAACCCTTCGAGTTGCTTCTTCGCGGCCTTGCGGTTGCCTTTCGCGGCGTAGGCGAGGCCGGCGGCCTGCATCGCTTCGCCGTCGCCGGGGAACCTGCGCAGCGCCTCGTTCGCCTGGGAGAGCGCGCCGTCGAGGTCGCCGAGCTGGCGCAGGAGGTGCGAGAGCGCGACGCGCGCGCCGAGGTAGTTCGGGGCGAGGCGGAGCGCCGCGCGGTAGGCCTCGCGCGCGGTCTCGCGCTCGCCCGTCTCGAAGAGGGCGGCGCCGAGGAAATGGAACGCGTAGGGGTTCCTCGGGTCGGCCTTGATGACGTTCCGCAGCGCGACGAGCGCCTCGATGAAGCGGCCGTCATTCATGAGCTCGGTCGCCTCCTCGACCGCGTCCCATCGGGCGGCGTCTTGTGCATCCACGGTCTGCGTTGCCATGCGCGAAGCATACGCGCGGAAAGCGCGGCGCGCCGTAAGGCGACCGATCCGCGCTTCCGGCACCGCGTGTTTCGTGGTTAGTCCCCCCTCGTGAAGCCCCGCGAGCCCGCGCTGTTCCAGGCCTTCGCGGCGATCCTCGTGATCGCGGTGGGCCTCGTGTTCTGGCTGCCCGGGTTCGGACGGACAGGCGGGGTGTTTCCGGTCCCCCTCGACGACGTCTACATCCACTACGGCTTCGCGCGATCCGCGGCGCTCGGCCATCCGTTCGCGTGGCTGCCGGAGAACGGGTACTCCTCGGGCGGGACGAGCCTGACGTACCCGCTCGTGCTCGCGCCTGCGTGGGCGCTCGGCCTGCGGGGCGCGTGGCTCTCGTATTTCGCCGCGGCGCTCGCGTGTGTTTGCTTGTGGGATCTGTGCCGCTCGATGTGGGCCTTGCTCGACGGCGCGCCGCGGCGCGCGGCGTGGATCGCGGCGCCCTTGCTCCTCGCGGTGCCGCTCGTCGACTGGAGTTTTTACTCTGGCATGGAGACGGCGCTCTTCGCCGGGATCCTCGGGCGCGTGCTCGTGGCGGCGCATCACGCGACGACAGCCTCGCCAACCGCGCGTAGCTCCGCGCAGCTCCGCGCCGGGCTCTGGGGCGCGCTGCTCGTGGCCACGCGGCCCGAGTCCGCGGCGCTCGTCGGGCCGCTCGGCGTGGCCGTCGTGTATGGCGCGCGTTCGCTCGGCACGTTCCCGTCGCTCCTCCGCGCGCTCGGCCCGATGGGGGTTTTCCTGGGCGCGCAGGCGGCGGCGAACCTCGTGTTCACCGGGGAGATCAGCCAGGCGGGCGCCGTCCGCAAGCTCGTCGGGTCGAACCCGTACCTCACGCCGATCGAGGCGGCCGTGGAGGTCATCAAGAACCTCGCCGTGTTGCGGGCGCAGGCGTTCGACGTCGCGCTCGGAGGCCCGTCCTTCGCGTTCGTCGCGCCGCTCCTCGCGCTCGTGGCGGTCTTGTCGCGGCGCACGCGTCTGCTCGCGGCGCCGCTCGTCGCAGGCGCGATCGGCATGCTCCTGCTCGTGTCGTTGAACACGACGGCGCGGTACCAGAACTTCCGGTACGCGGTGCCATCGCTGCTGTTTTTGCTCGTCGCCGCGGCGCTCGGCGCGGGGGAGCTGATGCGAAGGGGGCGGGTCGTTCGCGGGCTCGGGCTCGGGCTCGCGTTCGTCGCCACGCTCGCGCCCGCGAGGCTTTTCCCGCGGCAGATCGATCACTTCGCTCGCGCTTCGGGCAACATCGAGCACCAGCAAGCCGAGGTCGCGCGCAGGCTCGCCGCGCTCTCGCCGCGTCCGCGTCGGGTCCTCGTCGGTGATGCGGGGGCGATCCCCTATCTCTCGGGCCTCTCCGCGCTCGATGGCCTCGGCCTCGGCGGGTATCACGATCTGCCCTTCGCCCGCGCCTCGGTGCACGGGATCCCCGCGATCGTCGAGCTCATCGAGCGGATGCCGGAGAACGAGCGTCCCGACGTGCTGGCGATCTACCCGGGCTGGTTCCCCGATCTCGCGCGATCGTTTGGGAAGGAAATGTTCTCCGTGCGGATCGAGGACAACGTGATCTGCGCCGCGCCGGAGAAGGTCGTGTATGCCGCGGACTGGTCCTCGCTCGCGCCGAAGGGGGAGACACGGGCGGGCGCGGTGGACGAGATCGACGTCGCGGACCTCGTGGACGAACGCGCGCACCGATACACGTTCCCGCGGCCGCAGGCCGGGTGGGTGATCGGCGCGACGTTGAGGGACGAGGCCGGGCATCCGCGGTTCGACGCGGGGCGCATCGTTCCCCAGGGGCAAAATGAGTCGTTCGTCGTCGCGTCGCACGTCGCGCGAGGCCCCGCGACGCTCGTGCTGCGGACCGACGGGGGTGGACCGGTCACGCTCCGGATCGAGCACACCGGGGGAGGTACGCAGACCGTGGAGATCCCGGCGCGGGACGAAGGGGCCTGGTTCGAGGCGCGTGTCGCGCTGTCCTCGGTCGGCGGCCAGGATTCGGTGAAGATCACGGCGCAGCAGAACGCGTGGCGGAGCTTCCACGTGTGGCTCGTACGACCTTGAAGATCACGGGCGCCGTCCGTGGCATCCTCGCGGCATGGCGGATCGTCCCTCCTGGACACGCGCGCTCGTGAACGCGGGGCGCGAGGCCCTCGCGTTCGGGCGGCAGGCGTGGCTCCTGCGGCACGATCTGGAGGGGGCGCCGGCGTCTGCGGAGGTGCGGGACGGGGAGGACGTCGTGGTGCTCCTCCACGGGCTTTTCGCGACGGCCGGGGGGCTGCGTCCCATGCGGCGGGCGATCACGCGGCACAAGGGCGTCCACGCCGCCGCGATGACCTATCCGCCGGGGCCGGGCGTCGAGGAGCTCGCGGAGCGGCTCGCGGCGCTCGTCTCGGAGCTTCCGGGCGCGGCGCGGCTGCACCTCGTGGGGCACAGCCTCGGCGGCGTCGTGGCGCGGTTTTACACGCAGGAGGCGGGGGATACGCGGGTCGTGCAGACGATCTCGATGGCGAGCCCGTTCGCGGGCGTCGTCGGGGCGAGCGCGCTCGGGTTCGGGGCGGCGCGTGATCTCGCGCCGGACAGCGCGGTCCTCCGCAAGATCCGCCTCGCCGCTTCGGCGACGGCGAACGTCCCGCATCTCTCGATCATCGCGGCGGCGGACGCCGTCCTGCGTTCGCCCGTGTCACACGCCCTGCCCGGCGGCGAGGTGATCGTGTTGGAGGGCCAAGGGCACAACACGGTGCTCTTCGACGAGGAGGTCGCGCGGATCGTCGAGCGGCGGATCCTCACCCGCCGCAGAAAAACGTGCTAGGTGCGGTGACCGTGCGTCGCAACGTAAAAGCTTCGTGGATCGGAGTCGCGCTCGCCCTCGGGATCGCGCTCGCGCCGGACGTCGCGCGGGCCGATGCGTCGGCGTGGGCGTTCGCGGGGGCAGGGGCGCTCGCGTGGAAAGAGGGGACGGCGGCGCTCGCGCCGCGCGTGGCCTTCAACTTCGATTACGGCGTGGGCACGTCGCCGGACGGGTCGTTCATCATCGGCGGGCTCGCGCGGCTCACGCCCGTGATCGACGAGGGCGCGGACCTGTCGCTGCTCGCGCGCTTCGCCACGCACGGCTTTCAAGCGGGCAAGGTCGGCGTCGCGGTCGACGTGGGCGGCTACCAGCGGCTCTGGGGGACGTACTCGCGCGGCGTGGCCGGGGGCCTCACGCTGGGCTTGCCGCTCGGCTTCTCGATCGGCGTGCAGGGGCTCTACGGGACGGGTGATGCGCTCGCGTTTGGCGCGTTCGCCGGCATCGATTTCTTGCGCCTGACGGTCTACCGGCAGTCGATGCTCGACGCGTGGCCGAACCCGTACCCGGCGCATCAAACGCCGGCGGCGACGGCCTCGTTTGGGACGTCGCCGCGGTTCTTCTGATCGGAATTCAGATCGCCGCGAGGGCCTCGACCAGGCGGTCGAGGTCGGCGCGCGTGTGGCGCTCGGTCACGGCGATGAGCAGCTCGCCCTTGCGGTCGGCGCTGACGCGGCCGAGGTCGTAGCCGGGGATGATCTGCTGCGCGGCGAGCGTGTCGCAGACCTTCTTCGCGTCGCCGCCGCGCACGCGCACGACGAACTCGTTGAAGGTCGGGGCGCCGTAGGGCAGCGCGTAACCTTCGAGGCCTGCGATGGCCTTCTTCAGGTACTCGGCCTTGGCGAGGCACTGGCGCGCGGCTGCCACAAAGCCCTGCTTGCCGAGCATGCACATCTTGATGGTCACCGCGGTCGCGCAGAGGCCGCTGTTCGTGCAGATGTTGCTCGTGGCTCGCTCGCGCCGGATGTGCTGCTCGCGCGTGGCCAGCGTCAGCACGTAGCCGCGGTTGCCTTCCTTGTCGACGGTCTCGCCGACGATGCGGCCGGGGATCTGCTGGAGGTATTTGCGGTCTTCGCGGCAGGCGAAGAGCCCCACGCCGGGGCCGCCGAACTGCGGCGGGAGGCCGAGCGGCTGGCCTTCGCCCACGGCGATGTCGGCGCCGAGCGCGCCGGGGGATTCGAGGAGCGCGAGCGCGTACGGGTCCTGCGTCGCCGTGATGACGAGCGCGCCTTTGGCGTGCGCGGCCTCGGCCACTTTGCGGAGATCGCAGATGGATCCGTAGAAGTTCGGGTACCCGACGAGGACACACGCAGTCTCGGGCGTGATCGCGGCTGCGAGTGCGTCGACGTCCGCGGCGCCGTCGGCGGCGAGGGGCACGGTCGTGAGGGATGCCTTGCCGGCCCCGAGGCTCCGTACGTGCGTCTCGATCGTCTCGAGGTACTCGGGGTGGATGCCTCCGGAGATCACCGTGTGCTCGCGCCCGACGAGCCTGCGCGCCATGAGCACCGCCTCGGCGGCTGCACTCGCGCCGTCGTACATCGACGCGTTTGCGAGCGGCAGGCCGAAGATCTCGCTGATGATCGTCTGGAACTCGAAGATCACCTGCAGCGTGCCCTGCGCGACCTCGGGCTGGTAGGGCGTGTACGCCGTGTAGAACTCGCTGCGCAGGAGGAGCTGATCGGCGGCGGGCGGGAAATGATGCTCGTAGGCCCCGGCGCCGAGGAACGAGAGCATGCCGGCCGCGCGGTTCTTGCGGCCGAGCTCTTCGAGGTGGCGCATGAGCGACGGCTCGTCGACCGGCGCGGGCAGGTCGAGCGGGCGATCGTAGCGGGCACGCGCGGGGATCGATTCGTAGAGCGCCTCGAGTGAAGGCAGGCCGACGGCCTCCAGCATCGAAGCGATCTCCTCGGTCGTATGAGGGAGGTATCGCATGGGTGTGGAGAGAGAGGAGGGGAAGGCCGCGGCCTGTCTCAGTGGCCGGCGTTCTTCAGCAGCTCAGTATAGGCCGTGACGTCGAGCAGGCCATCGAGCTCGCTCCGATCGGAGGGCTCCACGGCGATCATCCACGCGCGGTCGTAACAATCCTCGTTCACCTTCTCCGGCTCCCTCTCCAGGAGATCGTTGATCTGCACGACCTTGCCGCTCACCGGGGCGAAGAGGTCGCTCAGCGTCTTGACGCTCTCGATGGTCCCGAAGGCTTTGCCCTGGGTGATCGTCTCGCCGACCTTCACGTCGAGGTTCACGAGTGTGATGTCACCGAGCTGATCCACGGCGTACGCCGTGATGCCCACGAGCACCCGGCCGTCCTCTTCCTTCGTCCACTCGTGATCCTTGGTGTACCGACGATCCGACCGAACATCATCGCTGCTCATACGAAGCCCTCTCCTGTCCCCTGCTACGACGACACGCTTTCGTTACGACGAACGCTTGTAAAACGGAGTCTTCACCACGACGGCGCTCACCGAGCGGCCGCGGCAGTCGACCTCGATCGACGTGCCCACCTCGGCGAGCGACGTGGGCAGGTACCCGAGGCCGATGTTCTTGCCGACCGTGGGGCCGGGGCTGCCGCTCGTGCACAAGCCGACCTTGATCCCCACCTTGTCGAGGAGCGGGTAGCCGTGCCGCGCGATGCCGCGGCCGATCATCTCGAAGCCGACGAGCTTGCGCGTCAGGCCCGCGGCCTTGAAGCGCTCGAGCGCCGTGCGACCCACGAAGTCGCCCTTGTCGAGCTTCACGACCCAGGCAAGGCCGGCTTCGAGCGGGTTCGTCGATTCGTCGATCTCGTTGCCGTACAGCGAGAGGCGGGCTTCGAGGCGGAGCGTGTCACGCGCGGCGAGGCCGGCCGGCTCGAGGCCGAGCGGCGCGCCGAGCTCGACGAGCGCACGCCAGAGCTGCGCCGCGCCGTCCGTGGGACAGAAGATCTCGACGCCGTCTTCGCCCGTGTACCCCGTGCGCGCCACCGTGCACGGGACGTTCGCCAGCGTGGCGTCGCGGAAGTGGAAGCTCGGGAGCTCGGCGAGCGCGGCGCCTTCCCCGCCCGCCTGCGCGAGCAGCGCGAGCGCCTTCGGGCCCTGCAGCGCGATGAGCGCCGTGCGGTCGGAGGCGTCGTCGAAGTCGCAGTGGTTCGCCGCGGCGGCCCGGAAATGCGCAACCATCTTGTCGCGGTTCGCGGCGTTGCAGACGATGAGCCATTTGGTCTGCGACACGCGGTAGACGATGAGGTCGTCGAGGATCGTGCCCGCGTCGTTGCACGCGACGGTGTAGAGCGCCTGCCCGTCCATGAGGCGCTTCGCGTCGTTCGTGATGAGGTGGTTGACCACGTCCGCCGCGTCGTCGCCCGAGAGGACGAGCTCGCCCATGTGGGAGACGTCGAAGATCCCAGCGGCCGCGCGGACTGCGCGGTGCTCGTCCGTGACGCCCTTGTACTGCACGGGCATCTCCCAGCCCGCGTAGGGCACGAGGCGACCGCCGAGCCTGAGGTGCTCGTCGTAAAGGGGGGTCCTGCGAAGCGCTGCCGGGGACTGATCCATGGTCGACACCCGCGCGATGTAGTCCGGATCGGGGGCAAAGTCGATGGTCGTCCGGTGCGGTCCAGCACGGACGCACGATCCCAGCATACGCGTGCCATGACGCGTCGCGCCTCCTGTTGGAGGGCTTATTCGAGCTTCGTGGGGTCGAGGGGTTGTCCCTGTGGCGTGAGGCCGAGTTCGCGCCATCGCTCTTCTTCGGTCATGCCGTCTTTCGCCGGGGGGCGGGTCACGTCGCGCACCACGATTTCGGTGTGGTCGTCTCGCACGAGGATCTCGATGTCGAGGACACGCGCAGGCGCGGGCGCGGACTTTGCCGTCGCGCCGTGGAACACCGTTTTCGGCGCGGCGGACTCGACCCGCGCGGAGACGACGCGCTCTTTCACGTACGTCGCGACGTCCTCGGCGCGCAGGCTGCCCCGGGCGAAAAAGGCGTCGGGAAACTGCGCGGTCACGGTCATCGCGCGAGGTAGTTTGAGCCCAAACGCATCGACTGTACCCTCTGCGAGTTCGCCGGGCGCGAGCTGATCGGGGCGCGGGGGCGGCGCTGCGGAGGAGGCGCCGGCGGGCGCACGGTGCTCGCCCTCCCCGCGGCAGGCCGCGAGGAGCACGAGCGCCGCGGAGGCGCAGAGGAGCGCGTGTTTCACTCGAGGACGAGGCCCCACGAGTCGATCCTCACCGAGGTGCGCGGCGGCGGCAGGCGCTTCGTCACGGTGTTCGTCTTCGAGTTGTCCGCCGACGTGCCGCCCTGGCCGGTCTGGAAGACGAGCTGGAATTCGCCCGCGGTCGAGTTGCTCACGGTGGACATCGCGCCAAACGCGGGGTCGGCGAAGTCGAGCTGCTCGTAGCAGCTCGGCGTCTGCGTGACGGCCACGCCGAACACGACGGTGCCGGGCTGCTGGTTCTCGAAGAAGCTCACCGTCTGCGCTGCGTTCACTGGATCCTGTACGTACCGCGGGCAGGGCCAGTCGGCCGGCGGCGTGGGGCCGTTCGCGCTGCAAGCCGTCTTCCGGTAGTAGTCGACGCCCCACACGGCGCCGTAGCCGTCGGCGCACGCGTTGCCTTGCGCGCCGGTCGGCGTGAACGTCGAGAAGTACGCGACGCCGTTGAAGAGCGAGATCGGGCCGGTCACGCGCACGCCGTTCTCGAAGGGGATCACCCAGTTGCTCTTCGTGACGAACGTGCCCGCGCCGTTCGGTTCTTCGCGGATCGACCACGCGCGCGTCTGCACGCCCGCGCTCGACGTGAACGTCTCTTGATCCCCGGTCGACAAGAGGACGACGGGGTTGCCGATCGGATCGACCGTGACGATCGGCGGCGTCTCGATGGGCTGGCGCGTCGCGGCCGTGTCGCTCCCGAACGCGTATGCGTCCCACGCGAGATCGACGGTCCACTTGTCGGGCTTCGGCGAGGCGAGGTTGATGCGATAGAGCGTCCCGTCCGCGTCGCCGACGTAGATGCGATCGGAGACCTGGCCGGGCAACGAGGGGTAGGGGACGGGGACGCCGGTGACGGGCGAATCGAAGGCGTTTTCCTTCACCTTCGCCGAGGGCAACACGGGGCCGTCGTCCGCCTTGCCGCGGAAGTTCATGAGGAGCTCGCCCGTGTCGAGGCGGACGACCGAGAGCGAGCGCGCCGCGCCGACCCTGCCGCTCGCGTCGTGCCAGCACCGCACCACGTCGCCGCTGGTCTTGGGCTGGTACGCATCGGACGACGCGACGGTCGTCGACGTCTTGAGGCGCGGGCAGCTCCCGGTCGTGAGCGTCGTCGTGCCGCCCGGGAGGATCGCGACGGCGACCTCTTTCACGTCGCCACTGCCGTTGTCGACGGCGATCGTGGTGATCGCGGGCTTGATCGTGGTGGCCCCGAAGAGCGGCTCGCCGTTCGTGTTCGTCGAGAGCTGCCAGAGGAACTTCGGGTCCGAAGGTTTCGTCACGTCGAGCGCGTAATAGAAGCTGCCGCCGAGGCCGCCGGCCGCGATGAGCACGCTCCTCCACTTCGAGCCCGCGGCGCCGGCCTGCGCCTGCGCGCGCGTGCGCTCGAAGATCACGTCCTTCACGACGGGGCTTCCATCGAGGAGGAACGCCTGCCGACCGTACGTGGGCAAAAGACCGGGGAGCACGTGCGGCGGGAGGAACGACCAGAGCTCGTTGTTCTCCAGCGTGTCGACGCGCTGCGCGTCGGCCGAATCGTTCGACGCGACCTTGAACGCGTGGAGCTGGCCGTCGGTCGTGGCCGCGAAGAGCACGAGCGGGCGCTTCTTGTACTCCGGATCGGCGGCGAACGCGGCGTACGACTCGTCGCGGAGGAACTCGTTCGGCGCGCCCATCGTGACGGGCGAGGCGTGGTAGATGCTGCCGAAGCCGTTGCCATAGCGAGACTGCGGCACGCCGGGCATGCCGACCTCCCAGCGGACCACCGTGTCGGCGCAGGTGTTCGCGTTCGCGCCCGAGCCGGCGATCGCCTTGCACGAATCCGGCACGGGGCTCGAAGGGATGTCGAGCGCGAGTGGCGTTTGCGCGAGCGTCGACGCGAACAGCGCGCCGTCGAGCAAGCCCGTGGTCGTGCCGCCATAGAGGCCGAGGCCGTCGTCCGTGGTGACGCTCGGCCGCAGCGAGCGGCGCGAGTAAACCTGCCCGTTCGCCTGCGGGCCGACGAGCGTGAAGAACTTGCGGGACGGGGTGTTCGAGTTGAGGTTCGCCTCGAAGTCGTCGCCCTTGGCTTGCTCGATCGACGCGAGCACGGGCTTGAGCACGCCGCCCTGGTTCTCGCAGACGTAGCGCTTGCGCTCGAGGTTGCCCGTCCAGAGCGAGCCGACCGGCGCGTCGAAGGACGTGACGAACTGGTAGCCGGCGGCCGAGGCGTTGCCCTGGCTCGTCGTGGCGCCGGCCGTGGAGAAGACAGGGATCGTGCGGCTCGTCGAGCCCGCCGAGACGACGGCGAGGACCTGATCGAGCGCGCTCTTCAGCGAAGGCAGGTCGTTCGCGAAGAACGCGCGCTTCGTGCCGCCCTCGTACGCGATGCGCGAGAGCGTGCAACAAGCCTTGAGCGTGCCCGTCGCGTTCGAGCAGAGGCCGCCAGGGCTCACGATGTCGCTCTGCGTGAGCGCGCTGCAATCGGTGCCCCCCGCCTGCGACAAACCGAAGCCGATCGCGAAGGTCTTGATCGGGTGCGACTGCGTCACGAGCTGGTGCGCGATCTCGTGCGGCCGCGCGTAGGGGCACTTGCCGTTGCCCGTCGCGCAGGACTCGCGCAGGTCGAGGTTCGGCTCGCCGTCCGAGAGGAGGATGACGAACTGGTCGCGGCACTTGCCCGCGTAGTACGGGTCGTTCTTCGGACCGAAGGGTTTGCCCGTGGCCGGATCGTTGGATCCGTCGTTCAGCAGGTAGTCGCGCGCGTCGGCGAGGATGCCCGCGATCGGCGTCGCGCCGTAGGGCCGCATCGCGAGGAGCGAGCTCTGGATGCGATCGTTCGTCTGCTGCACCTGCGCGATGGGCGCGTCGTGCGGGCCGAAGCCGAGGAGGCGGCCCTCCCACGGCGGCGCGGCGGGGTTTCGCCCGCCGACCTCGAAGTCGTGGGTCGCGCAGTTCGGCGGGTTGCCGTTCGCGGGCGAGCCGCCGGAGCTCCAGTTCGGGTAGTAGCTCCACATGCCCTTCGTGCCGTCGTTCGGCGTGGGCACGGAGCCGCTCGCGCCGGTGCCGGGATCGGGCAGCGTGTCGAACGTCATCAGGCCGAAGCGGACGCGATCGCGGTACGTGTCGAGCAGGCCGTCGTTCGCTTGCTGGAAGCCCGGCGCCGCGCAGGCCTGGCTCGTGTTGTTCCACGCGTGCGTCTTCAGAGCGTTCGCGGGCCAGTCCCACCAGGAGCCGCCCATCGATCCCGGGCCGTACGCGCAGCCGTTCGAGAGGATGCGGTGGAACGGCAAGTAGTACTTGTAGTCGTAAGGATCGGGGCCGCTCGGCAGCGTGAACTCGTTGAGGAACGAGGTCGACGATCGATCCTGCGCGAAGCAGGAGAAGTTCTGGATCGTCCCCGTCAGGACCGTGACCAGCGTGGCCCAGCGGTTGAGCGGCGTGGCCGTCCCGGGGACACACGTCGCGCCGGCCTCCTCCGGCCGTTTGCCGCTCGCCATGTTTTCCATCGACCCCGAGGTGTCGATGACGAGCAGCACGTTCGGCAGCGGCGGGTTGATGTCGAGCTGCGCCTCGGCGACCGAAGCGAAGGACGCGATCGAGAGCAGGGCTGCTGCGGCGATGGGCGAGGCGAGGACGCGGGTCAGGGTTCGCATGAGGTCCTCCGTCAAGGTCCGGAAATCGGTCCGACGATGAGCTCGGCGCGGAAGGTGGTGCTCGAAAGGGTGCTCGCGACTCCGCCGGGCGGTTCGAGCCGGATGCGGCCTGTTCCATGGAGCATGATGCTCATGAAGTGGACGTTCGCCGCGCCCGCGGAGGTGTAGTCGAAGCCCGCGATGGGGCGATCGATGCGGTAGAGGTCGTTCATCTCGACGAGCAGATCGGCCGTCGCGTTCTCGATGCGGCCGAGCGTGCCGTGATGCCCGGTCTGCTTGTCGTAGGGCTGAAAGAGCGCGAAACCGAGCTCCTTCTCGAGGTACGTCCGGCCGAACCGCGTGCAGTTCTGGTAGTACGGATCGCCCGACATGCCGAGGCACTCCGTGGAGTTCTGCCGCGCGAGGAAGTCGACCTGCGCGCCGAGATCCCGCGAGAGCTTCGCGGTGACGGCGTTCATCGCGCTCTCGCCGAAGTAGCGGCTCTGCGTGGTGACGCGCGAGGTGCCGCTCGTGCTCGTCGCGATGGTGCTCGCCTGCGCGGCGAAGAGGCCGATGCCCGTGAGCATCCCGATGACGAGCACGACCACGAAGACCGTGGCCCCGCGCTCGCCGCGGCGCGCGAGGCGGCGCGTGACGGCGCTCGGGGTTCGCCGTTCGAACCGGCTCACGAGCCACCTCCCCGCGTGTTCACGAGCGCGAACTCGCGTTCGAGCGTGCGGACGCGCGCGAAACGATCCGCGCCCTTCGCCTTTTCGATGAAGAAGCGGAACGGGCGACCCGCGGGTGCCGGGATCTGCGTGGGGCGATCGGGCGCGCGGGATCGCGTGGAGAGACGAACCTGCACCGAGCGCACCGCCTCGGGCCGGCTGCCCTGCACGTCGGGCGAGCCCGCGATCGCGTAGACCTGCGTGTTCGGCACGGGATCGGTGATCGGGAAGCGCTCGAGGACCGGCGCGTCCGGCTGCGAGGTGAGGGCGAGCGCGGTGATGCCGAAGCGCAGCGCGATCGCGTACTCGGTGACGAGCTCCAGCGTGCCGGGGATCTCGGTGTCGTCCGGCGCGAGCTCGACGCGCACGAGCTCGGTGCGATCGGCGTCGCCGGTGACGTCGTTCAGGGGCTGCACGAAGTCAGCGAAGCTCGGGTCTGCCACGACGGACCGGAGCTCGTACCGGACGCGCGAGATCACGTGCACGGGCCATCCGCTGCCAAACCCCTTGATCCCACACGAGGGGCCCGTGCCTGCGGACGTTTGGATCGGAACGAGGGGCGTGTTCTGGATGACGACCTGGATCGAGTCGATCGGCGTGCCCGCCGCGGCAAACCCCTGGATGCGGCCGTAGTAGTCGCTCGTCGGGCCCTCGATGTGCAGGATGCGGCCGACGCGGAAGAGCTCGGCGAGCCTCGCCGCGACGGCGCCGTTCTGCGTCAGCGCCGTGAGGCGGCGGATCGCGCGGCTCTGCGGCTGCAGCACGATCGTCGTGGTGCTCGCGCCGGGCAGCGTCGTGCTCATGACGAAGTTCTCGCCGGAGTCGAGATCGCCCGCGATCGTGATGCGCTCGTTGCGCAGGTCGTTGCCCGCGTTCTGCGGCAGATCGGGGCGCGCCTCGATGACGACGGGCGCGAGCCTGCGCATGCCCGCCGGCCAGTCGACGAGGTTCGGCTGGGCGCAAATGCGCCGGTCGGTGAAGGGGTTTCGCGTGGCGTTGCGCCCCGCGTGCTCGAGATCCGTGCCCATGCGGCCGAGGCCCATCGCCACGGCGACCTGCGCATACGACATGCGCGCCTCTTCCTGGAAGAGGCGCACGGCGTTCTTCGAGAGGAGCACGGCCGCGGCGGCGACGAGCGCGCCCGCGGCGATGGCGACGAGCAGCTCGACGAGCGTGAAGCCGCGCCGATCGCCGCTCCGGAGGATGCGGTGGTTCGCGCGCATCAGTTCGAGGCCTCCTCCTGGCCGATCACGGTGGAGAGGTAGTAGAAGCCGTACCGCGTGTCGTTGTCCTCGATGCTCGCGGGCGCGGTCGTGCGGCACTCGGTGAACGGCGCGAGGTCGCGACGCCAGATCACGCGCACGAGGCCACGCACGGCGATCGGGTGCGTCGCGCCGACCAGCGAGAGCGGCTTCTGGACGGCGCGCGCCATCTGCAGGTGCGTGCAGAACACGCCGTTCGTCGTGGTGTCGCCGATGGCCACGTCGGCTCCGTGGATGTCGGCCACGGGCGAGCTCCAGCCGGGGACCTCGGGCGCGAGGACCCATTGCCCCGGGCCGGGCGGATTCACCGGATCGTAAACGACGGACGTGGCGAGCCAGCGCGTCTCGCCGATGTCCGAGATGCCGAGCGGATCGTTCCACTGGAGCGCGTCGACCTTGAGGCGCTCGGCCCACGTGGACGCCACTTGCCGCGCGCCGTCGCCGATCCGTGCGTTCGAGTTGCCGATCAACGCGACCTTCTGCAGCGCGATCACGCCCGTCGCGCCGACCGCGAGGATCGCGAGGGCCATCATCACCTCGATGATCGTGTAGCCACGCACTGCCCGCCTCATTGGATCACCCTCGGCAGGCCAAACGACGGCACGAGTACGCGGCGAATCCGGCCGTTCGAGAGGTTCTTCACGGAGACCTTCGCCGCGCCGACCATCTGCGTGAAGGCGCCGTCGTTGTACCGGACGAACGCGGTGCGGCGCGCGAAGCAGACGTCGGCGACCTCTTGGCTCGCGTTGTCGGGGCCGAGGAAGCCGACGTCGACGAGGGTCTTCTTGTCGGTCGAGGCGAACCGGTAGGTTTGTCGTTCGAGGAGGGGGTCGTCCCAGTTGATCGTGTTGCAGCCGCGCGGCGAGATCAGCGTCGGCGTGGGCGTGTCGAGCGCGGCGCGGATCGTCTCGATCTGCACGGAGCCGCTCGGCTTGCGGAAGCGCACGAGGAACGTGGCGCGCTCGGACGACTCGACGTAGCCGCGGCGATAGACCTCCGCGAGCTGCATCGTGAGGCGGCTCAAGCCGATGTCGCGCATGATGCGGATGAACGCAGGCGACGCGACCGCGGCGAGCAGCGCGATCATGAAGATGACCACGAGGATCTCGGTCAGCGTGAAGCCACGCCGCCGCTCCACCGCACCTGCGGTCCGCCTTCGGGGAAGTCGGCGAGAAAGGAAACGAGCCACCATCATGATTGGTAGCAAGCCTCGTGCCTTCTTAGAGAAGTTTTCGGTTGCGCTGAACGGGCCGGGAGCAAGGCCGGATGCGTGGTGCCACGCGAGGCGAGCCGCTACGGATTGCGACGCTCTGCAAAAGTTGCGGGATCCGGGGGGCCGGGAGCCTCGCGCCCTTGCACCGGTCTTCTGATCGTTGCATGTGCGGTCGACCATGATGCAACGGCACGCGGCATTCGGTTCCCTCCTCGCCCTCGCCCTCGTCAGCGCTTGCAAGAACGAGGAGCCTCGTGGCGCGGCGCCTCCGCCGCCGCCCGCGGCGAAACCTGCGGCCTGCGCGGGCGGCGGCGGGACCCTGTCCGACGCGCAGTCGGCGGCGTTTTTCCCGCGCACCACGGGGGGTTTTTGCCTCGACCCGAACGGCGGCGACAAGACGTACGGCGAGGGCGCGAGCCTCCCGCTCGATCAGATCTGCGACATGTTCGACGGCGAGTGCGAGATCTACAAAGGCTTCGGCGTTCGCCGCGTCGTCGAGCTGCGTTACGTCGACGGCAGCGGCAGCGCGGCGACCATCGACGTGCACCTCTCCAAGTTCGGCACGACCGAGGGCGCGTACGCGATGTTCACGAAGCGCGTCGTCGGGGACGGCGATCCCGCGGGCGAGGACACGCCGCGGGCCATCGAGGGCGGGGGCGCCGCGGCGCTCGGCCTCGGGACGGCGTACCTCTGGCGCGGCGCGCACCTCGCGGAGATCACGTACAACGACGAGGCCGCGGCGGAGCCCGCCATCAAGGCGCTCGGGGACAAACTGCTCGCGCCGCTCGTGAAGGAGATCGGGGCGAAGCTGCCCGGCGAGACGGCGCTCCCGCCGGCCGCGGCAGCGCTGCCGGAGGCGAACCGGCTGCCGCTCGGCGTGCGCGTGGTGACGAAGGATCTCCTGGGGATCCCGAGCACGGGCGGCGGCGCGTTCGGCTACTACAAGGACGGGGACAAACGGTATCGGTTCGCCGTCCTGGTGCGCGTGGACGAAGAGCAGGCGAAGGACGTGCTCGCGACGCTCGGCAAGGGGCCCGGGGCGCAAAAAGAGAAGGGGATCGGCGACGGCGCCGTGCGCTTCATGAGCAAGGAAGGCGAGGCGCCCGCGGTCGAGTGGATCGTGGCGCGCACGGGCAGCCGGCTCGTGGGGATCGGCGACGAGGTGCGCGTGCTGCGGAGCGGGATGACGGCCGACGAGGTCGGGAAGGTCTCGCTCGGCAAGGACGAGAAGACGAAGCGGCTGAAGGACGTGATCGCGAAGAAGTGAACCGCACCCCCCGACCCCTCTCCTTCGGGAGAGGGGCAGGGGAGAGGGGCTGTCCGTCGCGCGTTACTTCGTCCTCAAAATGACGTGGTAGCCGAAGGGCGTCTCGACGAGGCCGCTGACCTCGTTGACCTTCAGCTTCTCGACCGCCTCCTGGAAGGGACCGACCATCGCGCCCTTCGGGAAGAGGCCGAGGTCGCCGCCGCGGGCGCCGGCGTTCGGCTCGTCGCTGTACTCCCCGACGATCGTCTCGAACTTCCCGCCGTCTTTGACCTTCTTCAGGCCTTCCTCGGCGCGCGTCTTCGCCTCTTCCTTCGTGCGCGTGATGTTCGCGGGCGCGCGCATGCTGCCCTTGTACATCACGAGGAAGTGCTTCGCGCCGAACATCTCGCGCGGCGGCTGCTGCTGCGCGGGGGCCGTGGGGCGAGGCGGCGTCGCGGGCGTCGCCTGGGTGGCAGGCTGCGTCGAGGCCGTCTCGGTGTGCGCGGCGCCGCCCTGGGGCTTCGCGGCGAGGAAGCCGAGCGGCTTGTTGAACATGCCGAAGAAGCCGAGGATGCCGATCAGCACGAGCACGGCCAGGACAACGTGCGGCGTCCACCAGTAGGGGTCCTCGTCGTCGCCGTGCGCGGCGGCGTCGTGGCCCTGGTGCTTCGCGTGCTCGTCTTCCGCTTCGTCCTCGTCTTCTTCGTCGTCCTCTTCGTCCTCTTCTTCTTCGTCTTCCTCTTCCTCTTCCTCTTCGGACTCGCCTTCCGCGCCCTCTTCCTCCTCGTCCTCGTCTTCTTCTTCGTCCTCCGCCCGCTTCTTGTCGAGCTCGGGATCCTCTTCGGCCTTGCGCTGCGTCTTGGTCTCTTTGCTCATGATGACTTCTTCGAGAGAGGGCTTTGCCCCACCGTTCATGCCGCGCGGGCGGCTTTGACCTGCTGTCGGTCCGGTCGAGTTAGCATGCGCCTCGGCGGCTCGTCAGGCGATCTCCGCGTATCCGCCCGTGAGCACCGCCTCCGGTCGTCCCTTCACGCTCGCCTGGAGCGCCACCTTTCCACCTTCGAGCAAGAATCCCTGCGTGACGATGGTGTCCCCAGGCCAGACCGGCTTGCGGAACTGCGCGGACAAAACCCGCAAGCGCGAAGCATCTCCCCCGAGGAGGCCCTTCACGACCGCGCGCGCCGCGAACCCGTACGTCGCGAGCCCGTGCAGGATGGGGCCCTGCGGGAAGCCGACGGACGCGGCGAACGCCGGGTCGGCGTGCAGCGGGTTATGGTCGCCGCAGAGGCGATAGAGCAGGGCTTGCTCGGGGGACGTGGTCTCCTCGTGGGTGAACGTCGGCTCGCGATCCTTCGGGAGCGAAGGTTCGTCCGGATCCGAAGGCGGGCGCGGGCCGCTGAAGCCGCCTTCGCCGCGGTAGAGGATCGACCACGTGGTCTCGTAGACGCGCTCGCCGCTCTCGAGCGTGGTCGTCGTGTCGATGACGACCTGGGCGAGTTTCTTCATGTCGTAGATGCCGCGGATCGTGGCGGTCGTGAGGAACGTGCCGGACGGCGGGATCGGCGCGAGGGCGCGGATCTTCTGGCCGCCGTGGACGACCATGGCGAAGTTTCCGCCCGTGCGCGCGAGCGACTTGAACACGGGCTCCGTCGCGGGGATCACGGCGAAGGTCGGGACCACGCGGATCCCGCCTTCGATGCCCTCGTAGAGGTAGGCGAGCTCGTCGCGTTTCGCGCCGATGCCCAGCGCGTAGAGCGCGAGCGTCTTCCAGTCGTAGGGGAACGAGCACGGCTCCGTGGTGAAGCCCAAACTCGATAGATCGAGGGCCATTGCGCCTTCCGTAAGGATCGAGACGGGGACACGTACCGATCTCGCGCGGACGCGTCAATTCCCTGTTTAGAGCGCGAGGCGGTAGGCCACGAGCAAGCCGAACTCCAGCATGTCGACGCGGCCCGAGAGCGACGCGCTGTCGCCCGTGGGCGCCTGCACCGGCTCGGTCGGGAGGAACCAGCTCGCGTAACGCAGCGTCGTGCCGAGCGACCAGTTCGGGGCCACCGTCCACTCGCCGCCGATCGCCAGGCCCGGCGCGAGGCCCTCGGTCGAGAGCGTCGCGGCGCGCGGGCCGACGAAGGCCGTGTCCGCCGCGGGCTCACGATCCGTGACCACGGTCCAGGCGTCGCGGATGATCACCGCGCCGAGCGTCACGCCGCCCCACCACACCCACTTGTCGCTCTGGATACCGTAGTAACGGAGCTGCCCCTCGACGAGGAAGTAGCTGCGGTCGTGCTCGCGATCGAGCTCGGCGGCGCCCGGCGCCGTGCCGCTGAGGAGCGATTGCGCCCAGGAGATGCTCGCGCCGAGGCCGAAGCGGCCGATGCGGTACTGGTTGTAGACGCCGAGCGAGAAGCTCGTCTCGCCCTTCTCGCAGCTCGTGCGCGAGCGCGGACAGACGTTCGCCGCGGGCAAGCTGAGCAGGCCCGCGTTCACCGAGACGAGCGTGTGCGTGTAGTCCTGCTCCAGGGCCGCGGAGGCGCGGCGCGCGGCGGCCGACTCCTGGCCCTGCGCGTGGGCGCGGGAAGGGCACGTGACGAGCGCGGCGAGCGCGGCGGCCGTGGTCGCGAGGGCGACGAGCAGGGGGCGAGTCGCGCGCGTCAGAGCCATGGCCCACCGGTGGGTGTGGGCGGCGGATCGTTCGTTGGCAAGGGCGGCGGCGTGGGCGGAAGCACGGGGCCGTCCGGGACCGTCGGTTTGCCCGCGGGCTCCTTCGTCGTGGACGTCGGCGTGGGGGTTGCCGTGGGGCCGGGCGTGGTCGTCGCCGAAGCGCTCGGGAGCGGTTTTCCGTCCTTGCCCGTGGGGCGCGGCGCAGGGAAGCGGCCGTTCGGGCGCGGATCCGTGGGGACGGCGCGAGGGGCGTTGCTCGTCGCGGGCGCGAGCTCCACGGGCGCCTTCGATTCGAGTTCGGCGACGAGGTGTTGCGCCGTCGTGAGCGAAGGGTTCAGCGCGACCGCGATCCGAGCGAGGTGCAGGGCCTCCACGGGATCACCGGCGTACTTGCGCCCGAGCGCGCTCGTGACGAGGCGCTCGGCGGCCTCGCGGCGTAGCTCCTTCACGCGCGCGTCGCCGGGCCAGCGCGTGTTCACGGCGTCGAGGATCTCTTTGACGTTGTCGCCGGGCGGCGCGTCCCAGGCCTGGCGCTTCATGGCGTCGCGCGCGGCTTCGAGGCGGCCGTCGAGCGAGTCGGCCGAGGTCGCGCCGACGAGGCCGAGGCGCTTGCCCCCGAGGACGATCACGAGCGGCGCCGCGGCGAGGCAGAGGACGATCGTGACGATGCGCGTGAGGCGCGCGCGTCGCTTCGTGTCGGCCGGCGGAGGCAAGGAGAGCGGCGTCTCCGTGCCTTGCATCGTCGACTCGCGCGCGAACGGGGCCGCGGGCGAGGCGTGATCGTCGGGGTCGTCGAGATCCCCCGCGTCGTCCGCGTCGACGCGGGACTCGCTCCGGATCGAAGGCGGCGCGGCGGTCGTCTCGTCGTCGTCCTCGATCGCAGGGGACGACACGGCGCGGCCCGCGGAGGACGTGGGCGCCGGCGGCACGAACGGCGCGGGGGAGCTGTCCGGATCGTCGACGATCCGCGAGGAGATCGGCAGCGGGGTCGCTTCGGGGTGCGCGGCGACGCCGCCGATCTTCGCGGCGAGATCCGTGGAGAGCTCCAGGGACTTCGTGCGCTCCTTCGAGGGGAGCTTCACCGCGCCTTGCCGCGCGAAGAGCAAGTTCGATCGGGCAAGCTCGTCCGGATCGAGGCCGCTCTGGCGCGCGGCTGCGTAGAGATCCTTGCCGAGCGCGCGCGCGTCGGCGGCGCGCGCCTCCGGCTTCTTCGCGAGGTTCTGCATGATCACCGCGGCGAGCGGCGCGGGGACGTAACTCGCGCGCGGGATGCGGAGCAGGTCGGGCGGCGGATCGTGCGTGTGCTGGATCAGGAGCTGCACCGGCGACTCGCCTTCGAAGGGCGTTCGGCCGGCGAGACACTGGTAGAGGATCGTCGCGATCGAGTAGACGTCGGCCGCGGGGCTCACGGGTTTGCCCTCGGCGCCCTCGGGCGAGATGTACTTCGCCGTGCCGAAGATCAGGCCCGCCTGCGTGGCCATCGAGCCCCCACGATCGGCCCAGTCGAGGCGCGCGATGCCGAAGTCGAGGACTTTGACGAAGTCCGGGTCGTCGCCGCGGCGCACGAGCATCACGTTCTCGGGCTTGAGATCCCGGTGCACGATGCCCTGCGCGTGGGCCTCGCCGACGGCGTCGCAGATCTGGAGCGCGATGTGCATCGCGCGCGGCAATGGCAACGCCGAGGGCTCGCCGCCGGTGCCCGCCGCCGCGAGCGCGGAGAGCAGCGACATGCCGTCGAGGTACTCCATCACGAGGTACATCTCGCCGCCCGTGCGGGGATCGCCGCGCTGCGGGATCGTGCCGGTCATGAGGACCGAGACCACGCCGGGGTGCGCGAGGCGGCTCGCGATCTTGGCCTCGCGGTGGAAACGTCCGACGAGCTCGGCGTTGCCGCTGAGCTCGCGGTGGAGGATCTTCACGGCGACGTCGCGATCGATGCCGGCCTGGAAGGCGCGGTAGACGCGGCCCATCGAGCCGATGCCGATCAGGTGCTTGATGCGGATTTGCCCGCTGAGCTCGAGGCCCGCGTACGGGTCGACCTCGGGGCTCGAGAGCGAGGGCCCCTTCACGTTCACGAGGGGCGTGCCGTCCTGTGGGCAGAAGAGGACATCCGCGTCGTAGCGCTCGCCGCACGACGGGCAACTCTTCGTAGGGGACGGGGTCATCGGCGGGACGAGTGTAGCAGGAACGCGTGGATCCCACGCGGCCTCCGGATTACCGTCCGGGCCCAGGTGAGCAAGGCGAGGGCGAACGCGGCGGGCAAGACCCAGGAGAAGGCGAAGGCGGCCCCTTCCCCTTCGTCCTCGTCCGCGCGCGCCCGCGAGCCACGCGGCAAGGCGCCCGAGGCCCCGACGCCGATCCGCGAGGCGATGCCCGCGGCGGCCGAGGCGCTCGACAACGACAACGACAACGCCTACCGCATCGCGCTGCCGCAGTTCGAGGGGCCGCTCGATCTGCTGCTGCACCTGATCCAGCAGCACGAGCTCGATATCCTCGACATCCCCGTGAGCTTCATCACGCAGAAGTACCTCGCGTACCTGTCGATGATGCGGGCTTTGTCGATTGATCTCGCGAGCGAGTACCTCGTGATGGCGGCGACGCTGACGCACATCAAGTCGAAGATGTTGCTGCCGGTGGTGCCCAAGGATCAGGACGGGGATGGGCTGCCGGAGGAGGAGGTCGATCCGCGGGAGGAGCTCGTCCGGCGGCTGCTCGAGTACCAGAAGTACAAGGCGGCGGGGGCGGACCTCGCGGAGCGCGGGACGCTCGGGAAGGACATCTTTTCGCGCGGGATCCCGGAGCCCGTGCCGGAGGGGCCGGCGCCGTTCGCGCCGCCGGGGGTGTTCTCGCTCTTCGACGCGCTGGAGAAGCTGCTCAAGCGCACGAACGTGAAGATCGAGCACCAGGTCAACTTCGATCGGATCACGATCACGGACCGGATCGTGCAGCTCACGGAGCGGCTCACGGGCCGGCGGCGCGCGACGTTCGAGGAGCTCGTGCTCGACGATCCGGCACGGAAAGGCGCGCCGCTGACGCGCTTCGACATCGTGATCACGTTCCTCGCGATCCTGGAGATGGCGAGGATGAAGCTGCTCCGGATCTACCAGTCGGATCCGCTCGCGACGATCCACCTGGAGCTGTCGATACGGGAGGGGACGAGCGAAGACGACGAAGACGCGTCGACCGAGGCGCCAAGCAACGACAGGGGCGTCGAGCGGGAGCCGACCGAGGCGCCAAGCAACGATAGAGACGCCGAGCGGGAGCCGACGGAGGCGCCAAGCGACGACAGGGACGTCGAGCGGGAGCCGACGGAAGCGCCAAGCAACGATAGAGACGCCGAGCGGGAGCCGACGGAGGCGCCAAGCGACGACAGGGACGTCGAGCGGGAGCCGACGGAAGCGCCAAGTGACGACAGGGGCGTCGATCCGGAGGCGACCGAGGCGCCTGTCGCGGTAAGAGAGGCCGAGGAGGAGCTGACCGAGGCGCCTGACGACGACAGAGAGGTCGAGCAGGAGCCGATCGAGCCGAAGGTGAACGATGGCGACTGAGGGCGGCTCGAGGCGGCGCGGGAAGTTGCGGCTCGTGCCGCAGCCGCAAGAGGAGGCCCCGCCGGACAGCGACTCGCCCGAGCGGCTCCGCCGCGCGGCATGGGCATGGTTCCATCCGAAGACGGCGGAGACCACGCCGGTCACGGAAGCGGAAGCGGTCGCGGAGGCGGAAGCGCCGCCGGTCCCGGAGCCGGAGGCGGAGACCGCGCCGGTCCCGCAGGCGGAGGCGGCGCCCGCCAAGCCGTCGAAGGCGAAGGCGAAGGCGAAAGCTGCGCCGGTCGCGGCGCCGGAAGCGGAAGCGGTCGCGGCGCCGGAGGCGGAAGCGGTCGCGGCGCCGGAAGCGGAAGCGGTCGCGGCGCCGGAAGCGGTCGCGGCGCCGGAAGCGGAAGCGGAAGCCGCGCCGGGAGCGGAGCCATCGACCGAGACGGCCGAGCCCAAGCGCAAGCGCGCGCCCCGCAAGCCGAAGCCCGCGCCGCTCTCGCCGGTCGAGCGGTTTCGTTCGCTCGCGGCCGCGTTTTTCCGGGCGCAGCGCCTCGTCAGCAACGTCGGCAAGACGCCCGCGGCCGCGACGAACGGCGCCCCGGACGGCGCTGCGGCTGCGCAGGAAGAGAACGCCGGACAGGCGAGCGGCGCGGTTGCCCGCGCGCATCTGAAGGGTGTGCTGGAAGCCCTGATCTTCGCGTCCGAGCACCCGATGACGTCACGCGACCTCGCGCGCGTGGCGAAGGCGGAGCACCGCCTCGTCGTGTCGCTGCTCGGCGAGCTCGGGGCCGAGTACCGGAACCGCGGGATCCGGCTCGACGAGGTCGCGGGCGGGTACGTGTTCCGGACGAGCCCGGCGTTCGCGCCGTTCGTACGCGAGCAGGTCGCGAAGAAGCCGGTGAAGATGACACGCGCGCAGGTCGAGACGCTGGCGATCGTCGCCTACCGACAGCCGATCACGCGGCCGGAGATCGACGAGGTGCGCGGCGTGGACTCGGGCGCGGTGCTCAAGTCGCTGCTCGAACGCGACCTCGTGCGTATCCTCGGCAAGAAGGAAGAGCCGGGGCGGCCGATGCTCTACGGGACGACGGCGCAGTTCCTCGAGTTCTTCGGCCTGCGCACGCTCTCGGATCTGCCGACGCTCCGCGAGTTCACCGAGCTGTCGGACGAGTCGCGGCGCGCCTACGAGCGCGAGATGGGCGAGGAGCCGCCGGAGGCAGCGGTCGCCTTCACGGACACGAGCTCACCCGCGGCGGACGGTGGTCTCATGGGAGGCGAGGGCAGCTTCCAGCGGCACGTCGTGCCGCCGGAGGGAGCGGCCGCCGGCGATACGGAGAGCGCAACGCGTGACGAGTTTGCATTCACGGACGAGGATCGGACGCAGATGGAGAGCGGCGGGGAGGAAGCGATGAACGACGTGCAAGCAGCGAGCGACGAGTGGTCCGAGAAGGAAGAGGCCGAGGAGCGGTTGGCCGCTGAGGACGAGGACGAGGACGAGGACGAGGACGAAGACGAGGACGAGGACGAGGACGAGGACGAAGACGAAGACGAGGACGAAGACGAAGACGAGGACGAAGACGAAGACGAGGACGAGGACGAGGACGAAGACGAGGACGAGGACGAAGACGAGGACGAGGACGAGGACGAGGACGAAGACGAGGACGAGGACGAGGACGAGGACGAGGACGAGGAAGAAGACGAGGACGAGGACGAGGACGAAGACGAGGACGAGGACGAGGACGAATAACCCTCGGCCGGGTCAGGTCACGTCGAGCCGGACTCCTCGGCGGGGTCCGGGTAGGCCTCCGCGAGCTTGCCGACTTCACGGCGCAGCTCGGCGTGCGCCACGAGCTTCCGCACGAGCTTCCACGTCTCTGGATCCGCGAGCACGGCCATCGGCGACGCCGCCACGGCTCCGCGCCGCGGCTTGCGCACGATCGCCCCTTTCCCCTTGCTCCGGAGTTCTTCCATCTTCGTGACGAAGCGCTTCGTCGGGAACAGGTCGCCTCGCTCCCACGCGAGCACCGTCTCCTGTTCGAGCCCGAGCGCCGCCGCGAGCTCCTTCGCCGTGCAATCGAGCTCCTTGCGGAGCGCCTTGAGGTCATCGGGCGTCATGGGCGCGTAAACCTATCAATTTCACGCAACCGGCGGGGGCTCCGGTCGATGTACCGGCATGCAAACCCTCGCATGCCCGAAGGCCTCCCGGCTCACCCCCACGCTCCTCGCCCTCGCCCTCGCCCTCGTCGCTTGTCGGCCCGATCTCCCGATCCCCGAAGCCCGTCCCGGGTTCATGACGCCGCCGGCCGGGATCACGGTCGCCTTCGAACCGGAGGCGCCCGTCACGGCGGCGCCGCGTGTGCTCCGGCTGCACGTCGCCGCGGAGCCGGCGCTCGACGAGGCGCGGCTCTTCCTCGTGCGCGGCGAGGTGCGTGACAGCCACCTCCGGCAGATCGAGCAGGACGACGTCTCGAAGGCGCTCGCCGCGCGGTTCGTGCCGAGTCGAACCTGGCGGGAGGACGATGGGTCGGTGGTGCTCGCGCCGACGGCGCCGCTCGATCCGGGCGAGACGTACGCCGTGGCGAGTGGGGAGCCGAAGGCGAGCCTTCCCTTCGTGGTGGAGCCGGCCGAGGCGGCGCCGCTGCTCGTCCGCGTGTGGCCGCCGGTCGAGGCGACGGGCGCGGGCTTGTTCGGGCTTTATTGCGGGGAGATGACGCTGCCCGAGGTGACGTTCGAGGCCACGCTGGCGCCAGACGGGCCGCTCGGCGCGTTTGGTCGGGGCATTGCGCCGGCGGGCGCGGGGGGCGCTTGCCTGCGCTTCGTGGGTCGAGGGCTCGCGCCGCCGGACGGGGGGCCCTGGGTGCCACCACCCGTCGTGTGGCTGCCCGGCCTGCCGTGGCCGCTGCGGCTCGATCCACGGCCCTTTGGGGGCGTGAACGAGGACGTGGGCGAGGCGATCGAGGGGCCGCTCGACCCGGGGGCGCTCGTATGCACGGCGTTCGAGGTTCCGTTCGGGCCGGGTTGTGTGGAGGTCGAGGACGACCGGCTGCTCGGGCGCGCGCCCGAGGCGGCCCTGTTATGGGGGATCGCCGGCGAGGGGCTCGACGTGGTGATGACGACCGGGAAAAACGAGCGGTTCGTCCTCAAGGGATTGCCCGCGGGCAAAGACATCACGCTGGACGTCACGACGATCGACCTGCGCGGACGGGAGCAACGTCGGAAGTTTTCCGCGACCACCCTGACGCCGATGCCACACGTCGTGCTGAACGAGGTGATGGCCAATCCGCTCGGGCCGGAGCCGGATCAGGAGTGGGTCGAGCTCTACAATGACGGGGCCGTGGAGGCGGCGCTCGGCGAGCTCGTGATCAGCGATATCGGGGGCGAAACCGTGCTGCCGGGAATCATGCTGCCGCCTGGGCGCTTTGCTGTGATCGTGAACGAGACGTTCGTCCCAGACGACGAGATCGACGTGCCGCCGGCCGAGGATGCAATCGTTGTGCGCGTCCCCGCGCTCGGGAAAAGCGGGCTTGGCAATGGGGGCGAGATCGTGCGGCTGCTCGATATGCGTGGACGCATTCTTTCCAGGTTTCCCGCCATTCCAAAACCAAAGGCTGGTCAAAGCGTGGCACGGCGGTCACCCGACGCACCGGATGGAGTGAGCGATTCTTTCCTGCTGGCCCCTCCGACGCCGGGGGCCGCGAACACAGCGTCATTCCCTTGACTACGGAAAAACCGTGCTCGGAGGTGGCCGTGATGGAGAAGGCGTCTTACTTGCCTACGAGAGCGAACGTTCCTTGCCTGTACAGACGGGCGGGGACGTCCGAGGGAGCGAGCAAGCGGTGTCGTTCCTACATCGGAGCCAGCGGCCTCAACCTTGCTGAACCAGCGAGTCAGGAGGCCCGAGCGAAGTGGACTGGAGTCAGGGCCTCGGGTGGGCTAGTTAACAAAGCCCGCACCTTCGCAAAAAAGTGCTAGGTTTGGATACAAAGAGCAACAGGGTGGGGGGCCACCCGCTGGTGTGGTCTGCTGGTCCGGAGGGCTGGACGGGTTGGCACACCTTTCGCGTGGAGTTCGGACGATGGCCGGAGTACGTGGAGAGAAACTGCTGACCGCGTCCGACCTCGCAGCGCTGTGCGAGGTCGATCTGAAGACCATCCATAACTGGGTGGATCGTGGCCGGATCGCACATTTTCGCACGCCAGGGCGGCACTTGCGCTTCCGCGCAGCCGACGTGGCGGAATTCCTGCGAGCTTGGGGTTACAGCGTGCCCCGGGAGCTCGCGCGGGCGAGCGCGAAGAGCGGGCTCGTGGTGGGCTCGAAGGACACGCTCGCCCATGTCACCCGCGCGCTCGGGGACATGATGCCGCTCCGGGACGTGAAGCATCCCTACGATGCCCTCGTCCTCGCGGGATCGGACCCTCCGGACGTGTTCATCGTGGACGCGAAAGCGGTCGCGGTGGACGTGGACGTGGCGCGCTGGATGGAAGCGCTCGAGCGGGCGTGTCGAGATGCACGCTTCGTCGTGCTGAGCGACGAGGCGGCAGGGCTGCCCGCCTTCGTGACGCGCGTGGGCCGGACGGACGCGCAGGGCCTTCGGACCTTGCTCGTACCCGAGCCGGTGGCGCCCGTGGCGGCTCCGCCCGGAGCCGCAGCCGCGGCCGCGAATGCAAACGAGCCGGCCGGAGCCGTGCAGGCCGTGGAAGAGCTGCCGCCGCGCGCGGCAGGCGGTTCGTCGCGGTGAGTTCGTCGCGGTAAAACGACGCGCTCCGCTCGGCTGTCCGACGGAGCGGATTGCAGGGGCGGGGCCACGCTCGGGCGAGCCGAGCATGGCCCCGAGGCCCCTCGCGGTTCGTCGGGGATCGAGCGCTAGAGGCGGGAGCCGCGATCGCGGCACTGGCCGAGGTCGTTCGCGTCGCTCACGCAGGCGAGGAGATCGGTCGGGTCGGGGGCCCACACGCCCGCCGTGCACCGGTACTCCTCGATGACGCAGATCGTCAGCTCCTCGTATTCGGCGTCGCAGCCATAAATGGATGCCGTCTCCTGGGCGCCGTCGCCCTCGACGAGACATTCATCATATTCGCGCTCGGTGCAGTCCTGACAATCGCAGATTTTGTCGCAGGCGTCGGTGACGACGCTGCCGCAGCCAGCGGCGAGCGGGGTGAGCGCGAGGGCGGCAAGCAAGATCCATTGCGGTTTCATCGTCGTCGCGCTCCTAATCGCCAACGCAATCGTTGTAACGGTTTCGCTCGTCGTTGCAGTTGTCCCGCGTCGTCCAGCTATTGCCATCGCAGCGGAAGTTCTCCTCCATACACAGGAGGTAGCCGTCCCAGCGATCCTCGCAGCCATAGATCGAGGCGACATCTTCCCGCGTCTCGTAACCGACGATGCAGGCATCGATGTCCGCGTCGTTGCCGTCGCGGCAACTCATCTCTTCCTCGCAGAGCGCGCCATACGGAGCGCACCCGAGGCCAGTGCCGGCCAGCAAGGCAAGGGCGGCCAGACCCAAAGTTCGAGAAAGCGTTCTCATCGTTCGATTCTCCAACCTCCAGGGCGGAGAATAGGAGAAATCGCATGTACGTGCGCGTCAAATTTGACGCGCAAATGTGCTTTGTAGGGATTTCGACCGGCTCAGGACGAGCCGGCGATCGTCATCGAGGAAATTCGCAGTGTAGGCGAAGCCGTGGAGCTGCGAAGATCGAGGTCGTCGCCGACCGCGTCGATGCGTTGCCAAAGCTGATCGAGGTTCAGCGAGATGGTCACTTCACTGACCGGGAACGCGAGCTCGCCGTTTTCAATCCAGAATCCCGCCGCGCCGCGCGAAAAATCGCCCGTGACGGGGTTGTAGCCGAAGCCCATCATCTCCGTGACGTAGAGGCCACGCGGGGTGCTCTTCACGATGTCCGCGGCCTTCGTCTGCGTGGGCAGGAGCATGAAGTTCGAGGTGGAAGGCCCGACGCCGCCGCCGCCGCCGCGCGACGCGCTGCCCGTGGGCGGGCGGCCGAGCTTGCGGCCGCTGTAGCTGTCGCAGAGGTAGGTCTTCAGGATGCCCTGCTCGACGACGAGGTTCTTGCGCGCCGCGAGGCCCTCGCCGTCGAAGGGTCGAGAGCCAGGGGCGCGGAGGACCAAGGGGTCGTCGACGATGGTGACGAGGTCACTCGCGACCCGCGTGCCCTCGCGGCCGACGAGGTAGCTCGACTTGCGCCAGACAGAGCTGCCCATGATGGCGCCGGCGAGCAAGCCCAAGATGGCGCGCGCCGCGTCCGGGTCGAAGACGACCGGCGCCTCGCAGGTGGGGACCTTGCGCGCGCCGAGCTTGCGGAGGGTGCGGCGCGTGGCCTCGCGGCCGACCGCCTCGGGCGCGTCGAGGGCGTCGAGGTGGCGCTTGGCCGTCCAGTGGAAGCCGCGGCGCTTCTTGCCGCCCTCGTCTTCGGCGACGGGCGAGACGACGAGCGAGGCATACGAGCCGGCATACCCGCCCGTGAAGCCACCCGAGAGGACGAGGGCGAAGATGCCGGCGGTGCGGCTGAAGGTGGCGCCGTCGCTGTTCGTGATGCGAGGGTCGGCGTCCCGGGCCGCCTGCTCGCCGCGGCGCGCGATGTCGATGGCCTCGGCCGCGGTGACGTCGCCGCCCTTGGGGTCGTAGAGCTCGAGGTCCGGGAAGGGGCCGGTCGCGATGAGCGAGGGGTCGGCCGGGCCGGCGAACGGGTCTTCCTGGGAGATGTCGACGAGCTCGAGGGCGTCACGGACGAACCGGTCGATGCCCCGCGCGGTGAGGTCCGAGGTCGAGGTGAGGGCGACGCGGCCCTGCTTGATGACGCGCATGCCGAGGCTCTTGTGCGAGGCCTCCTCGACGAGCTCGGGTTCGCCGAGGCGGACCTTCGTGCTGAGCTCGGAGCCGGAGCGCGCGATGGCCTCGGCGACGTCGGCGCCGCCCGCCCGGGCGCGCCGGACGACGTCCGCGGCGAGGTTCTTCAACTCTTCGATCTCGGTCTCGAGCCGGTTCGGCGCGGTCATCGTGGGGGCAGAGCGTGGTGGACAACCGGACGCTCGTCAATCAGCGCGGCCTCCGGGGTCGACCGAGAAAGCGCGGCGGCTCCTCCGAGACGGGCTCGGAGGGCAGAACCGGCGGCGCAGGCCGTCCGGGGCGTGCCGGGAGCGCGGCGGAGGCGTCGAAGGTTGACAACGTCCGCGCGGTGAAGACAGCCCCGGCGACGAGGATCCCGTCCATCCAGAGGACGGCATACCCGAGCGGGCTGCCCGGGAGCGGGCGGGTACCGAAGTCGCTCTGGACCTGGTCGTAGGTGGCGTCGATGCCGAAGCGCGCGTGGAGCGCGACGAGGGGGACGGTGGCGGCGGCGAGGGGGAGGGCGGCGAGCCAGGCGAGGGCGGCGAGGGAGCGGCGGGCGAGGGCGCGGCGGCCGGCGAGGAAGCCGAGGACGGGAGCGGCGGCGTCGAGGAGGACAAGGAGGAGCTGCAAAGCCGACGGGAGGGCGCGGCCGTCGAGGAGGTAAGCAAACGACCAGTCGGCGGCGAAGACGGCGAAGTAGGCCGAGACCGGGGCGTAGACGAGCAGGGCGTAGAGGGCGACGGCGAGGGTCGGGCGATCCCAGGTCGAGGCGACGGGGCGTTCGTCGAGGCTGTCCTCGAAGCGGGCGAGCCATGCGAGCAGGACGCCGAGCGTGAAGCCGAAGAGCGGGGCGAGGGGTGCAGGCATGGGCGGACGCGGAGGGAGCCGGGCTAGCGCGGGTGGGCTGGGATGTCCACGGGCAGGTCGTTTATGCTGCGCTGCATGGAACAAGTGAACCTCGAAACCGAGCCGACAACGCCTTACGAGCGCGACAGCGAGCACGAGCGTCTGGCGCGGCTCGCGGGCGAATGGCGGGGGACGGCGCGGACCATCATGGGGCCGGGCGCGGAGCCTCTCGACGCGGCCTGGGAAGGGCGGATCGCGGGGATCCTGGGCGGAAGGTTCGTGCGGTTCGTGTATCGATCGAGCGTCGAGGGGAAGCCGATCGTCGGGGAGATGCTGATCGCCTTCGAGTCGGGCGAGAAGCTATGGCGGACCTCGTGGGTGGACAGCTTCCACACGGGCACGATGATCCTCGTGTCCGAGGGCCGTGGGACGGACATCGACGTTCGGGGTCGTTATTTCGCAGCGGAAGGGCACCCGCACTGGGGATGGCGCACCGTGATCGACGACGCGCAGGCGGAGAAGCTCACGATCCGCATGTACAACATCACGCCCGACGGGCAGGAGTTTCTCGGCGTAGAGATCACGCTCGCGCGCGGCGCGTGAGGGGGAACGGGCGAGGTCGAGCGCGCGCGTTGCGGCGGGATCGGCCGTGCGTTGCGCGCGGGCTTCCACCGGGCTAAGGGCTCCCGAGATGGATCCGAGGCGCGTGGAGGAGCTGCTCGATCGGGTGCGGCGTGGGGACGTGACGGTCGAGCAAGCCGTCGAGGCGCTCGGGAGCCTGCCCTTTCGCGACCTCGGGTACGCGACGGTCGATCATCATCGCGCGCTCCGGCAAGGGGTGCCGGAGGTGATCTTCGGCGAGGGGAAGAGCGGCGAGCAGATCGCGGGGATCGCCGAGGAAATGGTGCGCGCCGGGACGAACGTGCTCGTGACGCGGATCGACGCGCACAAGGCGGCGATCGTGGGGCATCGGGTGCCGAGCTTCCGCTACGCGCCCCTCGCGCGGACGGGGAGCGTGGAGCTCGCGCCGCCGCCGAAGCGGCCGTGCGCGCCGGTGGCGGTCGTGACGGCGGGGACGAGCGACAACGAGGTGGCCGAGGAGGCCGCGGAGACCCTGTCCGCGCTGGGGCTCGAGCCGCTGCGGATCTACGACATCGGGGTCGCGGGGATCCATCGACTCTTGCACCGCGTGGAGGATCTGCGGCGCGCGTCCGCGGCGATCGTGTGCGCCGGGATGGAAGGGGCGCTGCCGAGCGTGGTGGGCGGGATGGTCGCGACGCCGGTGATCGCCGTGCCGACGGCGGTGGGGTACGGGACGGCGCTCTCGGGGTTTACGGCGCTCTTCGCGATGCTCACGTCCTGCGCGTCGGGGGTGTCGGTCGTGAACATCGGCAACGGGTTCGGCGCGGCGATGGCGGTGCACCGTATGATGCCGAAGGCGTCGCAAGCGATCGAGCCGCCGAAGACCGCAGGCTGAGCAAGGAGCACGGCACGTGCACGGACACGGACACGATCATGGGCATGGGCATGGGCACGACCATGACCACGGGCACGATCACCATCACCACGACGCTCATGCGCACGGCCCAGGCCACGTGCATCACGCGCACGATCACGGGCACGCGCACACGCACGAGCGCCCGCACACCCACGCACATGCGCCCGCGGCTTCGCACGATCACGGGCATGTGCATGGGCACGAGCACGGGCGCGGGCATGAGCATCCGGTGAGGACGCCGCTCCTGGAGCAGGGCTCGGGGGTCGGGAAGATCCTGTTCTTCGACGCCTTCAGCGGCGTCGCAGGGGACATGACGATCGCGGCGCTGCTCGACCTCGGCGTGCCGCTGCTCGTGATCGAGCACGCGGTGGCGGCGCTGCCGCTCGAAGGGGTGTTCCTGGAGCGTGGGCACGTGCATCGGAGCGGCATCGTGTCGACCTCGTTCGAGGTGCACGTGGAGACGCCGCAGCCGGAGCGGACGTACGCGTCGATCGACGCGATGCTCACGTCCTGCCCGCTCGAGCCCGAGGTGCGAGCGCTCGCGCGCCGGATCTTCCGGCGGCTCGGCGAGGCGGAGAGCGCAGTGCACCGCATGCCGCTCGACGAGGTGCATTTCCACGAAGTGGGGGCGGTCGACGCGATCGTGGACATCGTGGGCGCAGCCGCAGCGCTCGTGTACCTCGGGGCCGAGGTGCGGGGCGCGCCGCTGCCGATGGGGCGAGGGTTCGTCAAGGCACGTCACGGGATCTTGCCGCTGCCGCCGCCAGCGACGGTGGAGTGCCTGCGCGGCGTGCCGACGTACGGCGTGGATCTCGACGCGGAGCTCGTGACGCCGACGGGCGCGGCGATTCTCGCGACGGCAGCAGGCCGCTTCGAGCGGTGGCCGACGTTCGCGCCGGAGCGCGTGGGCTGGGGCGCAGGGTCGCGGGAGCTGCCGGATCGGCCGAACCTGCTGCGGGTCGTGCTCGGCGCGCGCGGAGGCGACACGGACGAGCCCGCGATCGGCGCGTCGCACGTGGTGCTCGAAGCGAACGTGGACGACATGACGGGCGAGATGGCGGCGCACGCAATCGAGGCGCTCTTCGCAGCAGGCGCGCTCGACGCGTGGGCCGTGCCGATCACGATGAAGAAGGGGCGGCCAGCGCTGACGATCGCAGCGCTCGCGCCAGCGCCGCAAGCAGACGCGGTAGGCGCGACGCTCCTGCGCGAGACGACGTCGATCGGGCTGCGGAAGATCCCGGTGACACGGACGGAGCGGCCGCGGCGCACGGTGGCCGTGGACACGGCCTACGGGCGGGTGCGCGTGAAGATCAGCGAGGGGCCCTTCGGTCCGCCGCAGATCAAGCCGGAGTTCGAGGACTGCGCAGCCGCGGCGAAGACACACGGCGTGGCGCTGCGTGAGGTGATCCAGGCTGCGCTGGCTGCGCTGGCCGTCTGAAGGCGATGCGCCGGGGTTTCACCCCGGGCCCGACCAGGGGCTCTTCGCCCCTGGATCCGAACCAGGGCACAGCCCTGGACCTCAGGTGCATCGACCGCGATGCGGTCGATGCAAAGAGGCTCAATCGGGTCGTTCGATCGGAAGGCCCTCGGCTTCCCAGCCGAGGAAGCCGCTCTCGAGGAACGCGATCTGCACGTCGCTCTTCGCGAGCGTCTCGACGACGACCTTCGCCTTGTCGCCGGCGCGGTCGTAGAGGACCGGCTCGCCTGGGAGCATGTGGAGCTCGGCAAGGCGGGTCTCGATCTCTTCGAGCGGGATGTTGACGGCGCCCGGGATACGCGCGCGGTTGTAGGCAGCGGCCTCGCGCGTGTCCACGGCGACGACCTGGTGTTGCTTGAGGAGCTGCGCGAGCTCCTGCACGCGGATGGCGCCCTCGGCCCGCGGGAGGAAGGGATCGAGCAGCTCGCGCAGGCGCGCCTTGCGCACGGCGCCTTGTTCTCCGGCGACGGGGCGGCCGCGGAAGAAGACCATGAACATCGGCACGGCCTGCACGCGCATCGCCTGCGCGAGGCGCTTGCTCTGGTCGATGTTCACCTTGACGAACTTGGCTTTGCCTTCGAGCTCGCGCGAGAGCGCCTCGACCTCGGGGGCCACCGTTTTGCAGGGGCCGCACCAGTCGGCGTAGAAGTCGATGAGGACGGGCAGCTCGCTGCGCAGGACCTCGCGTTCGAAATCTTGCTCGGAAATGACGGGGACCGGCATGGGAGGAAGTCCATAGCGAGAGTCCAGGCCGATGGCGAGGGGTCTCGCCCATCGGCGCAAGCGAGCGGCGAATCGAGGCCGGGCCTTCGGTAGGATGTCCTCCGTGCAGGACACCCAGGACGCCCCGCCGCCTTCGTCGAAGAGCCTGGCCTCGGGTCGCAAGAGGCCCCGGCCGAGCCTGATCCTCTCGAACGAGCCCACGCCCGGCGCGCCGCCCGGCACGCTCCTCGTCGAGGACCCGAACAAGCCGAAGATCTACCTGATCGACTACTGCCTCGAGCACATCGTCGAGAAGTGGATCGACTCGGTCGACGAGGCCGTGCCTTACCTGACCGACGACCGCCCGAGCGTCACGTGGATCGACGTGCAGGGGATCGGGCACAAGCCGACGTTCGAGCGGCTCGGGGAGATCTTCGGCATCCACCCGCTCGCGCTGGAGGACGTGGTGAACGTGCCGCAGCGGCCGAAGAGCGACGTGTACCCGGAGCAGCAGGTGATCATCTGCCGGATGGCGCAGTCCAACGTGAAGGGCGCGCTCGTGACCGAGCAGATCGCGATCGTGTTCGGCAAAGGCTTCGTGCTGACGGTGCAGGAGGAGCCGAGCGCGGACGTGCTCGAACCGGTGCGCGAGCGCATCCGCAAAGGAAGGCAGCTCATGCGGACGGGCGGCGCCGACTACCTCGCGTACGCGCTCTTCGACGCGATCATCGACGGGTTTTACCCCGTGCTCGAGAAGCTCAGCGACCGGCTCGACGAGATCGAGCTCGACGCGCTGCAGGGCAAGGACGGGACGGCGCACCAGATCCACGACGTGAAGCGGGATCTGCTCGCGCTGCGGCGGACGATCTGGCCCCAACGCGAGGTCGCGAACTCGCTGCTCCGGGACGGATCGCCGCACATCCAGGAGCACACGCGGATCTACCTGCGCGACACGTACGACCACGCGGTGCAGGTGATGGATATGGTCGAGACGTTCCGCGAGATCGCGTCGGGCCTCATGGATCTGCACCTCTCCGGCGTGTCGAACCGGATGAACGAGATCATGAAGGTGCTCACGATCATCTCGACGATCTTCCTGCCGCTCACGTTCATCGCGGGCGTGTACGGCATGAACTTCGACACGAAGATCTCGCCGTACAACATGCCCGAGCTGGAATGGCGGTTCGGATATCCGGCCTCGATCGGGCTCATGTTGCTGAGCGTGGCGGGGCTCTTCGTCTTCTATTGGCGAAAGGGTTGGATCGGGAACCGTCGCCGCGATCCGTGAGCCACGGATCTCGAGGCGACGGTTTGTTGCTTCCCTCCGGCCCCGGCGAAACGCGCCCGCGCGACGGGGCATCTGCGGTTCGAGAGAGGGGAGAAACATGCATTCGTGGATGTCCTGCACGTCCGAAAATGGATGGAGACGCGCCGCTTTTGGGGCCCCGATCCTCCTGGGAATGCTCTTCGGCTCCGCTTGTACCGAGCCGACGGGAGAGCCCGAAGAGGAGGAGGTCATCACGTCCGTTCAGGCGCTCAGCACGACGAACGGGCTCGCGCTGAACGGGCTCGCGTTGAACGGGCTCGCGTTGAACGGGCTCGCGTTGAACGGGCTCGCGCTGAACGGGCTCGCGTTGAACGGGGTGACGCTCGAAGGGACGACATTCGTCGGGAAGACGGCGTCGGGCGCGCCGCTCGCCCCGGACGCGTTCGTCGGCGGGACGCTCACAGGCACGCTGAGCAACGGGCAGACGATCAAGCTGCGGATCGACGATCGCGTGCCGTCGACGCGCCCCGACGTGTTCCTGTACGAGGTCTCGTACCTGTCGAACACGAGCCAGAACACGTGGAAGAGCCTCTGCGGCACGACGTCGAGTGGTACGCCGCGCCGCGCGATCCCGCTCGCGGGCACCTGGGACTACTCGCAGAAGAAGCCGACGAGCGGCATGCACCAGCCGTCCGACACGACCTTCACCTTCGCGTGCAGGCCGTTCGCGATCGCGAAGTGCGTCGAGCTTGGTTACAAGCCGTGGAGCAGCGTGACGGAGTGCGCCACGCCGGGCGTGTGCAAGGAGATCCCCGGCGCGCTTCTGCACCAGACGTGCACGCGTATGCTGCGCGCCGATTACTGCGGCGACGGCGTGCCCCACACGCAGGACGGGACGCCCGTGGACGTGTGGGACGAGTTCGGGATCCAGGACGCCGCCGTGACGGACTTCGCGTTCGAGGCGGAGTGGACGCCGATGGGCGCGCGCTGCATCGAGCACACGCGGTGGCACGGCGATACGGGCGGATCGGTCGCTGCGTACGTGAACAAAGTGTGCAAGTCGCGATGGGCGAGCGCGCAGCCGACGTACGACTGCGGAGGGTCGAGCTCGACACTGCACACGGCGAAGGGGTTTGGCGTTCCGCTGCTCGCCCGCTCGCTCATCGGCAACGAGTCGGCGCTGCCCACGGATTGACGTGTCAGCCCTTGCGACGAAGACGTTCGAGCACGGCGCGCGGGGACATCGTGGCGCGGTAGACATAGATCTCGCCAGCCTCGTCCTCGCCGAGGACCTCCTCGCTCACGCGGAGCTGCTTGCCCACGGCGAGGAGGAACCTCGCGGGAAAACCCTTGCGAACGAGCTCGACGCGTTGCCAGACGGCCTGTCGGCTCCAGAAGCCGAAGGCCTCGAGGAACACTTCTTCGCCCGTGGTCTCGCTGCGGAAGACGAGGTCGGGGACGCAGGCGATCTCGCCGGGGAGGGCGAAGACGTGATCGTTGTCCGTGACGACCCACTCGGAGCCGAGGCGCTCGAAGGCCTGCTTGAACACGTCGAGATCGGGGCCCGTGGAGGGGGCCTCGGCGACGTGCGAGACGAGGCCGTCTTCGGGGGTGATTTCGAGGACGGCGCGGGTCTTGGCCTTGCCCCACGCGAGCTCGGCGCGGACGTGAAAGGAGCGGAACGCGAGGACCTGCGGGAGGAACATGGCGAGGCGCAGGCCGTACTTCTGGACCGCGTCGAAGAGGCTCCACGGGCCGTCGAGCGTGATCGTGTAGCCTTCCTGCGGCGAGCCCTCGACGACGTGGATGAGGCCGTGGAAGCGCGCGGCGCGGAAGAGCCTGCGGTACCGATCCGGGCCCTCGTCGGCGACGCGGATCGTGACACGCGTGGCCTTGAGCAAGACGGCCTGGGCGAGGCCGAGGTCGTAGCGCTCGAGCAAGGCGTCGGGGCCGATCGGGCGGAAGGCTTCGAGCCGCTCGTTTTCGCGTAGATCGGCGTAGAGCGCAGCGTCGATCTCCGCCGGGGTTTTTCCGAGGCGCGGCGCGAGCTCGGCGAGGACGGCGTCGCGATCGAACTCGCTGCGGACGTCGAGCGCGCGGTGGGCAAGGGCTGCGGCGAGGAAGACCTCGCGGCGGATCTCCTCGGGATCGACGCCGGCGGGGACGGTCCACGTGCACTGGCCGTCGAGGACCTTGCGCAGGCCGTCGCCGACGAGGCGCGCGTCGGCGGGGACGGGGACCGCGTCGAGCGCGGCTTCGATCTCGTCGCGGCTGTGGCCGACGGCGCTGCCGAGGATGCGGACGAAGTCTTTCGCGAGCGTCTTGGCGAGCTCGGCGTCGTCGCCGCGGAGGTAACGAGGAAGGACGCGGCCGCCTTTGCGGCGCACGCGGAGGAGATCACTTGTAAGCAACGTGCTCCCTCCGCTTGTCGCTCGTGTACTGCTCGGCGGTGTTCTCGGCGACGAGCTCGTAGAGCAGCGCGCGTTTGTCCGTTCCCTTGCGTAGGATGCGGCCGAGGCGCTGGACGTGCTCGCGGACCGAACCGTTGCCGCTCAACACGATGGCGACGTTGGCCTCGGGGACGTTGACGCCTTCGTTCAGGACCTTCGAGGTGACGACGGCCGTGAGGTCGCCGGCGTTGAAGGCGGCGAGGATGGCGCTGCGCTCCTTGACGCGGGTCTGGTGGGTGATCGCGGGCAGGAGGAAGCGGCGCGAGATCTGGTGGACGGTCGCGTTGTCCTCGGTGAAGACGATCGTGCGGTCGTGCCGGTGGTTGTGGAGCAAGCGGGCGAGGACGTTGATCTTGCCCGGCGCGGCGAGCGCGAGCGCGCGTTGCCTGCGGTAGGCGAGGAAGGCCCGGCGGCCCGCGTCGCTGCGCGAGGAGAGGTAGAGGAAGCGGCTCCAGCCGTCGGGCGCCGACATGCGGATGCCCTCTTCGCGGAGGAACGTGACGTACTCGCCGCGGGCGGTGTCGTAGGCCTCGCGCTCCTCGGGCGAGAGCGGGACGCTGATTCGTTCGGTCTCGTAGGAAGCGAGGTACTCGCCGGAGAGCTCGGTGATGTCCTTGCGATAGACGATGGGGCCGATGAGCTCGTCGTAGGCGCGGCCATCGGTGCGCTCGGGTGTGGCCGTGAGGCCGAGGCGGAAGGGCGCGATGCTCATGCGCGCGGCGAGCTGGTAGGAGGGGCTCGGGAGGTGATGGCACTCGTCGAAGACGACGAGGCCGAAGCGCCCGCCGAGCCGATCCATGTGCAGGTGCGCGGAGTCGTACGTGGTGACGGTGATCGGCTCGACCTCGTGGTAGCCGCCGCCGATGACGCCGATGGCGCGGCCGAACGCGGCGGCCAGGATGTCGTACCACTGGTTCAAGAGGTCGAGCGTGGGCACGACGACGAGCGTGGAGCGCTTGCGGCCGGCGATGGCCATGGTCGCGACGTAGGTCTTTCCCGCGCCGGTCGGCAGGACGACGACGCCGCGGAAGCGATGCGCGGCCCACGCGTCGAGCGCCTCGCGCTGGTACGGGAAGGGCTCGTGGCGCGCGGCGGGCTCGACGTCGAGCGTGTCGTAGGTGCGCGCTTCGTCGGTGAAGGCGAGCTTCTTGGCGCGCAGCCAGAGGACGATGTCCGCGTACGAAGACGCGGGGAGGCGGAAGGTGTTCTCGCGCGCGTCCCATGCGCAAGCGGGCGGCAGGCTCGTCGCGTCGTCCTGCGCGAGGCCGTCGAGGCGCACGGTGCCGCCCTGAAACGCGAGGCGGAGGCCATCGCTCATCATCTCGGGGGCGGAGGTTAGCTCAAACCGAGGACGACGCGCGCGCGCGCGGGGCGATCGCGCGGAGGATCTCTTCGAGGTCGGCCGGCGAGAAGGGTTTTTCCAGGCACCGGTTCGGGGCCTGAGCCAGGAAACTGCGGGCATCCTGGGTGAAAGCGCCGCCCGTCATGTACACGATGCGCTCGTTCGACTCGGGCATCCGCTCGCAGAGCGCGCGGTGGATGTCGAAGCCGGAAACCCCGGGCATCATCACGTCGCAGAGCACGGCGTCGTAGGGTTTGTCCGCGAGCGCTTCGAGCGCGCCTTTCCAGCTCGTCCGTCCGTCGACGTCGTGGCTGCGCTCGAGCTGGCGCACGATGGCCGAGAGGAGCGCGGGCTCGTCGTCGACGACGAGGACCGTGAGGCGCGGGACGGGCGCGCGTTTCGGGATCTCGGAGCGAGGTTCGCCACCGAGATCGACGTTCTCGGCAGGCAGGAGCGTGACGCGGACGACGGTGCCTTTGCCGACCTCGCTCTCGATCTCGATGCGGCCGCCGTGCGCGCTCACGATGCTGCGGCAGATCGAGAGGCCGAGGCCGCTGCCGACGCCGACGGGCTTGGTCGTGAAGAAGGGCTCGAAGACGCGGTTCATGATCTCGGTCGGGATGCCGGGGCCGTTGTCGCGGATCTCGACGAGCGCGCTGCCCGAGACCTTGTGCGTGGCCGTGACGACGCGGATCTCGTTCGTCTGCGCCGAGCCTTGCGGGAGGGCCTGGAGGGCGTTGACGAGCAGGTTCAAGAAGACCTGCCCGAGGCGAGCCTCGTTCGCGTGGACGAGCGGGACGTCGCCGTAGCTGCGGACGAGGCGGGCGCGATGGCGGATCTCGTTGTCGGCGACCTTGATGGAGGCGTCGAGCACGCGGCGCACGTCGATGGGGCGGCGCTCTTCCTGGTTGGCGCTGGAGAAGACGCGGAAGTCGCGCACGATCTGCGCGACACGCCCGGTGCCGTCGAGGGCCTCGCCGCAGAAGCCGAGCAGCTCGCGCGCGAGCGCTTGGGTTTCGGTGTCGCCCCGCGCGCCGGAGGCGCTCGCGAGATCTTCGAGCTTCTTCGTGACGAGCGCGATGTTGAGCGTGACGTAGGCGAGGGGGTTGTTGATCTCGTGGGCGACGCCGGCGGCGAGCGTGCCCATGGAGTTCATGAGGTTCGCCTGGTAGACGCGCGCCTCGGTCTCGATGCGCGTCGTGATGTCGCGGCAGAGGCTGATGATCGCGATGCCGCCCTCGAAGGGCGCGGGCGCGGAGGCGACTTCGACGGTGATGACGCCGCCGTCGCGGCGCACGAGGCGGTAGGTGTAGAGCGGCGCGGCCTCGCCCGTCGCGAGCATGACGCGCACGCGGCGGTTCTCGCGCGTGACGTCCTCGGCGTGGAGGATCTCGCCGAGGGGTCGGCCGTAGAGCGACTCGGCGCTCTCATGGCCGAGGCACGTGAGGAGCGTGGGGTTGGCGTAGAGGATCTTGCCGCCGCGGTGCACGACGACGAGCTCACTCGTCTTCTCCACGATGAGGCGAAAGAGGCCCCGCACCCCCGCGAGAGCCTCCTCCACGGCACCTTCGAAGCGGGAGGTCTGTGCGACGTGCTCGTCGTGCATGGCGTGGCCCATCCGTACGAATCTCGAACCATTCTAGAACGGAAGGCGGACGTGGTTCGGGGTTTCGTGAAGGCGGCAAAAAGCGCGCGCGGCGCGGGGGTCAACGCGCTGCCGGGAATACGGCACGGCAAAAGGCATCCTGGGTGTCGGCCCACGTAGGCAGCGTCCCGGCGCGTCGCAGGGCGGCGTGTTGCATGGCGTCGAGACGCTGCTCGTCGTTCACGACACGGACGAGCGCGTCTTCGAGCGCGCGCGGATCGCCGGGCGAAACGAGGAGGGCCTCTTCGCCGTGGCGGACGACCTCGGGAATGGCGCCCGCGCGACACGACACGATGGCGAGGCCGTGCGAAACCGCCTCGGCGAGCGCGATGCCGTACCCCTCGTAGCGGCTCGGGAGGACGAGGACGTCATGCGCGCCGAGCTCCCGGGCGAGCGCTTCGTCCGGGAGCGCGCCCGTCACGCGCACGCGGCTCCCGAAGCGGGAGGCCGCGGCGAGCACGCGCGCGGCGTACCACGCGTCGCGATCGGCAGGCCCGGCGAGCGTGAGCACGGCGCGCGCGGCGACGGCGGCGAACGCTTCGAGCAAGGCGAGCGGATCTTTGCGGGGCGTGAGGGCGCCGAGGAAAAGAAGGCGCACGGGGGCGCCGCGTGCGCGCGCGGGGGGCGTGGCGCGCGCGCCGAGTCGATCGCGGCCGGGAGGCACGACGCTGATGCGATGCCGCGGGACGCCCGCGGTGGTGGCCACACGTGCAGTGGTCTCGCTCGTGACCACGACGTGATCCGAGGCGGTGAGGAGGACACGTTCGAGGGCGAGGCGGAGGTTTGCGGAGGCGCCCGCTCGTTCGCTTGCGGCGAGGTGATGGAGCAAGGTGACGAGGCGCGGGGATGCTGGCGATCGAGCGCGCAGCGCGGCCGCGAACGCCGCGCGGGGGTGACAGAGCTCGTCGATGATGACGACGTCGTGCACGCGGGGAGAGGACACGCGCGGCGCGAGGAGGCCGAGGAGGCGAGCGTTTTCGCGCAGCGGGGCGAGCGGCCCACGCACGTCGAGGTTCACGACGTCGACGTGGCAGCCGCGTGTCCTCAGGCCCGAGGCGACGATGCGATCGTAGAGGTAGCCGCCCGTGGGTTGATCGAGCGGCCCATCGACGACGAACGCAACGCGCGCGCCATCAAGCAACCCCGGGCTCCACGCCGGGCATGGTCGACGCCGGGCGGATCGGCCCGCGGTACTTGGCCCACGCGTTCGGGGACTCGTCGAGCACGACGGTGAGCATCGTGCCCGCGCGGAGCGGCAGCACGTGCCCGAGCTCGCGGTGGATGTACCGCGCGATCACCTCGGTCGTGGACCTGCCCGGCGAAAAACCCGGGTGATCGTCGAGGTTGCGGTAGTCGAGTTGCTCGAGGACGCCGCGCAGTTTGGCGCGGAGCATGCCGATGTCGCAGACGACGCAATGCTCGTCGAGCTCTTCTTGCTCGACCTCGATGCTGACCACGTACGTCGCGCCATGCATGCGTTGCGCGGGCCCGAAGAAGTCACCGTCGAGGCGGTGAGCCACCATGATGTGATCGCGAACGCCGACCGTGTACATGCGCTCCAAGATACCGCAGGAGCCACGGATCAACGTGACGGATCGAGCACACGATGCGGCGGATTCCACGCCTCGCCGGCAGCGAGCGACGCGTACAGGCGGGGCGCATCGGTGAAGGGAACGAGCGGACCGACGAGGCGATCGAGGTGGTCGTCGCGGAGCAGTTCGTTCACGACGGAGAAGCGTCGATCGAAGGTGAAGCGAGCGCGGCGCGCGGGCGGGATCGCGCCGACCTGGCTCGAACGGATCGTGACGCGGTTCGGGTGGAACCGGCCGCCGAGGGGCAAGGCGACGCCACGCTCGCCGTACCAGGAGACGACGAGGATGCGCGCTTCGGAGCCGGCGGAAGCGACGAGCGCGGCGAGGGCTTCGGGGGAGCCGGAGGCTTCGATCAGGACGTCGGCTTCGGCGACGAGCGCGGCGTCGATCGAGGGGAGCGCTGCGGCGCATCCGAGGTCGCGGGCGAGCGCGGCGCGGCGTTCGTCCGGGTCGATGCAAGCGACGTGGCCACCCGCGCGCGTGGCGAGGCGCGCGACGAGCTGCCCCACAACGCCGAGGCCCACGACGACGACGCGCTCGCCGAGCGCGATTTCCGCGTCCCACACGGCATTCAGTGCGGTTTCGAGGTTCGCCGCGAGCGTGGCGCGGGGCGCGGGGGTGCCCTCGGACAAGGGGCGGAGCGCGTGTTCGTTGGAGATGAAACGATCGTGGTGCGGGTGGAGCGCGAAGACCGTACGGCCGAGCAGATCGGGCGAGGTGTGCACGCCGATCGCCTCGACGACGCCGACGGCCGCGTAGCCGTAGCTCGTCGGGAGATCAAACGAGCCGCGCTGCGCGGGCAGGGCCATCACGGCGCGGATGTCGGGCGGTACGCGGCCCATGAGAACGAGGCGCTCGGTCCCGGCGCTGACGCCACACGCGAGCGTGCGGACGAGGGCTTCGTGCGGGCCAGGATCGGAGAGGGGTTCGTCGCGGAGGGCTGCGACGCCGGGGCGTTCGAACCAGATCGCGCGGGCCCGGGTCACTCGGCCACCGAGGCAGCGTGGGGGAGGGAGAGCGGCAAGGGCGGCGCGCCTTCGCGGGCGAGCTCGAGGAGCACGTCGCCGCCGACGTGAACCACGCGGCGGAGCTCCAGGCGCAGGGCTTGATCGAGCTTGCGGGTGCCGAGATCACCGACGGCCTCGATGCCCGCGCCGATGACGAGAGGCGCGACGGTGACGACGAGTCGATCGACGAGCCCTTCCCGGAGGAAGGAGGTGATCACGCCGCGGCCGCCTTCGACGAGGAGCTCGCGCGTGCCGCGCTCCGCGAGCGCGTCGAGCAGCGCGTCGAGGTGGATGCCTTCCCCGTTCGTCGCGACGGGGAGCGCGCAGCACTCGACGTGGGACGGCAGCGTCGAGCGCGAGGCCTGCCGCGTGACGTGCAACGTGCGTGTGGTCGCGTCGCGGAAGAGCTGCGCTGCGGGAGGCACGCGGCCGCGGGTGTCGAGCACGACACGCAGGGGTTGTTTTCCCGGCACGTGTCGCACGGTGAGGAGCGGATCGTCGGCGAGCGCGGTGCCGGATCCGACGAGGACCGCGTCCGCGGCGGCGCGGAGGGCGTGGGCGAAGCGCGTGGTCTCCTGGCCGCTGATCCAGCGCGAATCACCGGTGGAGGTGGCGATGCGGCCGTCGAGGGATTGCGCGAAATGCACGGTGACCCAGGGCCGCGAGCGAGGCGGCATTCCTTCCGTGCAGTCGCGCATGGTGAGGCGAGCGTAGCGTCGAGCGTCGCGCGGGGCGAGGCACGCGGAAGAAGCATGGAGCGAGGACGCCCGCGGCGACGAATTCGATTAAGATGGGAACGGATGAACAAAGCCCACCGCTCGCTCGCGCCCGGGTTCTTGATCGCCTCGCCTCCGCTCGGAGATCCGAACTTCGATCGGACGGTCGTGCTGCTCGCGGTGCACAACGAGGACGGCGCGCTCGGCTTCGTGGTGAACCGCGTGGCCCCGATGTCGCTCGGCGAGGTGCTGAAGCTCGCGGGGTACAAGGGTCCCGAGTCGAAGGACGAGGGGCCGGTCTTCCTCGGCGGCCCGGTGGCGCCGACGATGGGCTGGATCCTCTGCGTGGATCCGAGCCTTGACGCGGAGCAGGAGGGCGTGCTCGCCGTGGACGGTCGGATCCGGATCACGTCGCGCCGCGCGGCGTTCGACGAGCTCGTGCAGGAGCGCGTGGCGCAGGCGGGCGCGCCGGATCCGAAGCGGCGGATGGTGATGCTCGGCTACAGCGGTTGGGGCCCCGGGCAGCTCGAAAAGGAGATCGGGACGGGCGCGTGGCTGCCGACGCCGCTCGACGAAGGCGTGCTCTTCGACGTCGACGTGGACGATCGGTGGGAGCGCGCCTACGCGCTGCACGGGCTCACGCCCGCCGTGATGATGTCGATGCGGACCGTGGGCGAGGCGTAACGTAGGCCGCGCTCAGGGGTTCCGGACAGACAGACTGCGGAAGCGGCGGTCGTGCCAGCGGAGCATCTCCAGCGTGCCGACCTCGCGGAGCCAGGGTTGGTCGTGTGGACCCGGCAAGACGACGGCGTCGTGCGGGACGTTGCGCTTGGTGAGTTCGGCGGAGAGCGCTTCGTTGGCTGCGCGGAATGGATCCGTGGTGCTCGTCTCGACGTGCACGCCGCGCGCGCCGTGAGCGGTGACGATCGCGGCGAGGCGATCGGCGTAGCCCGCGGCCCGGTGCGCGCCGATCGCCGTCTGCACGACGCCGATCGCGCCGAACGTCTCGGGGCGGCGTGAGAAGACCTCGAGCGCGACGTAACCTCCGAGCGAGCATCCATCGAGGGCGGTGCGCGCGACGTCGGTCGCCACGTGCGCCTCGCGGCGCGCGCGCGGGACGACGACCTCGGCGATCCAGCGCGTGTAGCCATCGAGCGCGGCCTTGGGGTTCGCCGTCTTGTTGACGTTCGGCGTGTAGGGACAGGCGATCACGAAGCCGCGGAAAGGCGTGCGCGCGAGCTCCTCGTTGACCGCGCGGAGATGTTCGTCGGTGAAGTCCAGCCGTTTCGACGTGCGCACGACGGGAGGCCGGCCAAGGCGCGCGAACGCGGTCGCGAGGCCGTACCGTTCGAGCCAGGCGTAGGCGCCCATGCGCTCGTCGCCGGTCTCGCCGAGGCCATGCAGGAGAACGAGGAGCGGCGCCGGGGCCTTCGTGGGATCGAGGCCGCGCGGGATCGAAAGGGTCATGCGCCGGCCGAGCGCGCGATCGCCGGGAAGATCGAGGTCGCGCACGTCGAGATCCGGGGCGCCGAGATCGGTCGTCCCTCCGGCTTCGGCGCGTCGCGTCGTGCCGAACGTCCATGCCGCCACGGAGGCGCCGATCAGGAAGCCACGACGTGTCGTCCGCACAGTGACGCAGCGTAACCCACGCCCCCTGCGCGGGGCCACCCCCCGGGGCGAGGGCGAGGTGGCCGACGGGGTCCCCCGGGGTTCCAGCCGCATTTCGTGATTTTGCCGGCGGCTGATTCAGATCAATGCGATCCGTCCGAACGATCCTTGATACGTTCTCGGCCGCGCCGATTTTCCCCGGCGGCTCGGGAAGGGACATGCAGGAATCGAAGACCGGTCGCGCCGTACCGCAGCTGGACACCGTTGCCTCGGCCCTGGAACAGACGATCGAGAACGAACCCGCGCTCCTGGATTTGCTCGCGCAGGCCCTCGCGAAGGGCGCGAGCCCCGGAGAGCTATGGGACATGCTCCATCAGGCTGCGCATCGGGACAACCGCATCGCCGAGCTCGCCGCTGCCTACGACGCCATCTGCCGCGACCGGAAGATTCGCCTGCTTCAACCGGCCGCGCAGATCGAGCTCTTGCTGAGCGCCTCGGCGTTCCTCGTGGACTACGCCGGTGACGGAGCGACGGCGCAGCCGCACCTCGAGCGCGTCATGCAACTGTCGCCGGGCAACGTCGACGCGTTCCAGCGGCTCGAAGGCATCCTGCGTGACCGCGAGGACTGGACGAAGCTCGCCGATCTCTACACGCAGATGGCGGCGCACCGGCCGGACAAACAGGAGCAGCTCGCGTTCCTCCGCGCCGCCGTGCAGATCCTCGCCGCGCTGCAAGGCGAGGAGGACAAGGCGTTCAAGCTCCACCAGCAGATCCTCCGGCTCGACCCGACCGACGCCGACAGCCGCAACGCGATGGCCGAGCGGTTCATCGCCGCGGGCCGCTTCGCTGACGTGGCGAAGCTCTACGAGCAAGCCATCTCCGCCGACCCGCCGCCCGCCGACGAAGATCTGCTCGCGCTGCGCGAGCAGGCCATCGAGCTCTACTCGGTCAGCCTGCACGAGATCGAGAAGGCGCTGCCGCACGCGGAGGAGGTGCTCAAGAAGAACCCCGACAGCGAGCTCGCGTGGAGCACCTGCGAGCAGCTCCTCACGCACAAGACGCTCGCCGCGCGCGCCGCCGCCGCCATCGAGAACGTGTACATGTCGCGCGAGCAGTACGAGGACGCTGCGCGCATGCTGACGATCCAGATCGACAGCGTGCGCGGTCCGCGCCGGCTCGAAGCGCAGAAGCGGCTCGCTGCGCTGCAATACCAGCACCTCGGTGATCTCGGCGCTGCGTTCACGCTCTACGAGGGCATCCTCACGGTCGATCCCAACGACGACGAGGTGCGCGCGCGGTACCGCTCCATCGGCGCGGCGCTCGATCGTCGGCTCGACGTGACGCGCGTGCTGACGCGCGCCTCGGCCGGCGCGAAGGACCCGCTCGTACGCGCGAAGATCGCCTCGGACCTCGGCGAGCTCTTCCTGGAGACGGGAGATCCGAAGCGGGCGCGCGCGTCGTTCCAGAGCGCCGTGGACGCGGGGCTCGCGGAGGACGCGGGCGTGCGCGCGGCGCGGGCCCTCGCGGAGCTGTGCGAGCAAGCCTCCGACTGGAGCGCGCTCGCCGCGGCGCTCGATCGGCTGAGCGACATCGAGCCGGAGCCCGACGCGCGCGCCGGCGCGGCCGAGCGGCTCGCGCGGCTGCGTGAGGAGACGCTCGGGGATGCGCCGGGCGCGATCGCTGCCTACCGGAAGCTCGTCGGCACGTCGCTGGAGAGCGACGCGCTCCCCGCGCTCGAACGCCTCTACGAGGCCGCAGGCGACGAGGTTTCGCTCGCCGATGTCCTCGAACGTCGCGCGGCCCTGGAGACCGACAGGGAAGCGGCGCGGGACCTCGCGTTCCGCGCGGCCGATCTCCGTGCTGCGCGTTCGAACGATCTCGGCGCGGTGCTCGACGGCTGGCGCAGGTTCCTCCAGACGTACGGCCCGACGCGCGAGATCCACGCGCGCATCCTGCCCTTGCTCGAACGCGAGCAGCGCTGGGAGGAGCTCGCGCAGACGCTCGACGCGGAAGCGGGCCTCGCGCCTTCGGAGGAGCGCATCGCCATCCTCGCGAAGCTCGCGCAGGTGCGGCTCAGTCGTCTCGGCGACGGCGCGGGCGCGCTCGACGCGTACCGCCAGGCGCTCGACCTCGATCGTTCCGACAAGGCGTGCCGGCAGGCCGTGGAGCGCATGCTCGGCGGCGGCGAGCACCGGCTCGGCGCGGCCGACGTCCTCGAACCGATCTACCGCGAGGAGGGGGCCTCTCCGGGCTTGCTCAAGATCCTCGAAGTGCGCGGGGACGTCGCGAAGGACGCCTCCGATCGGCTCGCCGCGCTGCGCGAAGCCACGCAGATCGCGGAAACGGATCTCGCGGACGGGAAGCGCGCGCTGCTGTTCGCGGGCCTCGGCCTGCGCATCGCGACGAACGACATGGCCGACGACGTGCCAGAGTGGCTGTCGACCGTGGAGCGCCTCGCGGGTGGCGACGCCGCGCGCCGCGCGGGCATCCTGATCCAGGCGCTCGGCAACCGGAACGTCGATCACCCGGCGATCGCGGAGCTCGCCAAGGCCACGGGCGAGGCGCTCGCGGTTTACGGTGACTTCGTCGGCGCGTTGTCCGTGCTCCGGAACGCGCTCGCCTTCGAGCCGTCCTCGCCCGACCTCATCACGCGGATCGACAGCCTGCTGCAGAAGCACGGCAACGCGCAGGAGCGGCTCGCGCTGTACAAGGGCGCGCTGGCCGCGACGACGGATCCGGAGCGGCGTCGCCAGATCTTCCACTCTATCGGCACGATCGAGCGTCGCGGTTTGCGCGACCTCGCAGCGGCGGCAGCGACCTACCGTCGCGCGCTGGAGGAGGACGCGGGGGATCGGGGCGCGTACGAAGCGCTGCTCGACGTGCTGGAGGAAGGCTCGGACGCGGAGGGCCTCTACGCGGCGCTGATTGGCGGCGTGGAGCGCGCGGCCGACGCGGAGGAGCGCGCGGCGATCACGCTGCGCATGGCGAACCTGTCCGCCTCGCGCGGTTGGATCGATCGCGCGCGGCAGCACTACCGGAGCCTGCTCGACGAGGGCACGACGCTCTCGGACGAGACGCTCGATCGGATCGCGGACCTCGCGCGGAAGGCGGGCGATAACGATCTCTATCGTGTGCTGCTCGAACGGCGCATCTCGACGGCGGAGGGCCCGCTCTCCGAGGCGCGATGGCTCGAACACCTCGCCGCGCTGAAGGCCGAGGCGTTCGGCGACACGGCGGCCGCGATCGAAGACTACCGGCGCGCCGGCGACCTCGCCGACGGCGGCGGGGACGGCGCGCTCGCCGAGCGCCTCTTCGAGCGCGTGCTCGCGCTCTCGGCCGACGATCGCGACGCCGCCGAGCGGCTCGTCGATCTCTACCGTCACTCCGAGGCGTGGGAGAAGCTGCCCGCGGTCTACGAGGTCCTCTTCCGCACCGCGGCCGACGCGTCCGAGCGCGCGGACAAACTGCTCGCATTCGAGGATGCGGCCATCCGCGCGAAGGCGACCACGCGCTTCGTGGGCGCAGCGGACGCGCTCCTCGCGGACGAGGGCGCGCTCGACGTCGGTCCGCGCGAGGCGCTCCAGGCGGCGCGCGCGCGTGTGCTTGCGGCCGACCCCGATCGCCAGGAGGACGCCGCGGCGGCCTACCGGAGCATGATCCAGGGCGCGTCGGAGCCCTGGACCGCGGTCGAGGCGTTCGAAGCGTTTCTCGATCAGAGCCCGCCGTCGCAGGCGCGGCTGGAGGATCGACGCTGGGTGCTCGGCTTCCGCCTGCAACGCGCCGAGGGCGATCGTCGCATCGAGGCGCTGCTCGCGTGGGCGGCGGCCGAGGAGAACGTCTTCAAAGATCCGCGCGCGGCTGCGGATCTCTACGCCCGCGTGCTGGAGCAGGATCCGCAGAACGACGCGGCGCTCGCGGCGCGCGGCCGGCTCCTCCTGGACGTCGGCGACGTCGAGGGCGCGGCGGCCATGATCGCGGCGCGCCGGGATCTGCGCGAGGGCGCGGAGCGGACGGCGCTCGAGCTCGAGCTCGCGACGCTCCTCCTCGATCGGCTCGGCCGTGTCGACGAGGCGCTCGCCGCGGTGGAGCCGGTGCTCGAAGCCGAGCCGGGCAACGAGGGCGCGCTCGTGCTCCTCGAGCGTGCGCTCGCGCGGCCGGAGTCCCGCCGGCGCGCGGCCGAGATGCTGGAGCGCGCTTGCGACACGACGGACGACGAGTCGATCGCCGCGCGGATCCTCAAGCTGCTGATCGCGACGCCCGCGGACGCGAGTGACCTCGTGGATCTCCGCGCGGGCTGGTTCACGCGGCTGCTCGACAGGCCCGGCGCCGCGCCGGAGCTCGCGCTCGACCTCGCCGTGCGCGCGGTCGAGGAGCTGCCCTACGACGCGGCGTTGTGGGATCGCGCCGAGCAGCTCGGCCGTGATGCCGATCGGCCCGATCTCGTCGCCGAGGCCTACCGCAAGAAGCTCGAATCCGACTCCGTGCGCGAGCTCGATCCCGACACGCTCGACGACCTCGGGCGGCGCTCGGTCGACTACCACGAGGAGTTCTTCTTCGACGATCAGGACGCCGTCATGAAGCTCCTGCGTCGGGTCGTCGACGTCGCCCCCGACGCGTTGTGGGCCTTCGAGCGCTTGAAGCTCGCCTACAACCAGAACGAGCGCTGGGCCGATCTCTTCTCGCTCTACGACCAGGCCATCGAGCGCACCGACGACAAGTTCGCGCGCGTCGAGCTCCTGGAGGACGCGGCCGAGTCGGCGAAGGATCTCGCCGGCGATCCGGATCGCGCCGTGCGGTACCTGGAGCAGCTCCTGCCGCTCAAGCCGCGCGACAAGAAGATCCGCACCTCGCTCGAGCGCCTCTACGAGCGCCTCGGCCGTCATCGCCCGCTCATCGATCTGCTCTCGCACGAGCTCGCCTCGCTCGACGTCGAGGCGGCGCAGAAGCTCCGCGCGCGGATCGCCACGCTCTGGCTCGAAGGCGTCGTCGAGCCCGACGCCGCCTTCCGGGTCGTCGAGGAGATGCTCACGGTCGAGCCGTCGCGCGCCGAGGCGCTCGACTTGCTGGAGCGTGTCCTCGCCGCCACCGGCTCGGCCGAGCCGCTCTCCATCCGCCCGAGCGCAGAGGCCGAGAACACGGCCCGCCAGCGCGCGGCCGTCGTCCTCGAACGGCGCTACCGCAGCGAGGAGCGCCACGAGGACCTCGCGCGTGTGCTCTCCGTTCGCCTCGAAGCCGCGGTCGATCCTGCTGCGCGCGGCGCGCTCCTGCGCGAGATCGTCTCGCTGCGCGCCGACGTCCTCGACGACCCGGCGGGCGCGCTGGAGAGCCTCGCCGCGCTCGTCGCGCTGGAGCCCGCCGAGCCGAGCCACCGCGCCGAGCTCGAGCGCCTCGCCGCGCGGGTCGATCGTTTCGATCGGCTCGCGGAGGTCCTCGTCGGGGTCTCGGAGGGCGCCGGCGGCGCGCTCAAGATCGAGCTGCTCTCTCGCGCGTCGGCGATCTACGTCGAGAAGCTCGGCGATCGGGGTCGCGCGATCGATCTCGGTCGGACGATCCTCTCGCTCGAACCCGGGCACCCCGACCTCGTCGTCGGCCCCGCGCGTGATCTCGAGCGCCTCCTCGCGGAGGAGGGCCGCTCGGCGGAGCGCTGCGAGGTCCTCGAACGGCTCGCGCGCCTCGAAAAGGATCCGGATGCCCGGCGCGCAACGCTGCTCGAGGTCGCGCGCATCGCGTCGAGCGAGCTCGGCGACAAACCGCGCGCCATCGCGGCGTATCGTGCTCGCCTCGCGGACGAGCCGCGCGACCTCGACGCGCTCGGCGGCTTGGCCCTCGATCTCGAAGCCGAGAGCCGCTTCGGCGAGCTCGCGGAGGTCCTCGAGCGCCGCGCCGAGCTCACGGAAGGCGACGCCGCGCGTCAGGATCTCGTGCGCGTCGCGGCGATCTGCGATCACGAGCTTCGCGACGTCGCCCGCGCGATCACCGTGTGGGAAGGCGTGCGCGCCCGCTTCGGCGCCGACGACGAGAGCTGCGACGCGCTCGCCCGGCTCCTCGAAAAGGCGGCGCGCTGGCCCGATCTCGTGGCGCTGCTCGGCACGAGCGCCGCGCAGGCCGACGAGGCCGGGGCCAATGTGGCCCGCGCGGCGGAGCTCTACCGCCGCCTCGGCGACGTGCAGCGTGATCGCACCGCGCAGTGGGCCGAGGCCGTCGTGAGCTACGAGGCCGCGATTCGTTGCGCCGATCCGGGGGGCCTCGCGCTCTCTGGCCTCGAATCGTTGCTCTCGCTCATCGACCTCGACGACGAGGCGCGCCGGCCCATCCTCGCCGCCGCCGTCCGTGTCCTCACGGCGGCCTACGCGGCCTCGGGCGACTGGCAACGCACCATCGACCTGCTCGAGCCGCGCCTCGCCGCCGCGACGTCTGCGGCTGAGCGTACGGCGATCCTCGCGGAGACCGCGTCGCTGCACGAGCACCGTCGCAACGACCCCGCCGCGGCGTTCGACGCCGTCTGGCGCGCGTTTGCCGCGGTGAAGACACCCGAGCTCTCGGCCGAGGTCCTGCGGCTCGCCGCGATCGCGGATCGCTGGGCCGACATCGCCGAGGCATTCCCGGCGATCGAGGCGCAGGGCGACGTCCCGCCCGACGTCGCGCGTGCCCTCTGGTGGAGCGTCGCGCTCTGGCACCGCGATCGCCGCGGGGACGAGCGCTCCGCCGAGATCGCCATCGAGCGCGCGCTGACGTACGACCCGACGAACGCCGAGATGCTCGCGGCGCTCGTCGAGCTGCGCCGCCACGCGCCCGGCAAGCCCCTCGTTGATGCGCTGTTGCGCCTCAGCGAGGTCTCCGCGGACGCGCTCCCGCTCCACCGCGAGGCGGTCACCGTCGCCAGCGACCACGTGGGCGATCCGAGCCTCGCCAAGAGCATCGCCGAGGCCATGCTCCAGAAGGCCGAGGCGCGCTGGATCGGCGAGGGTTCGGACCCGCTCAGCGAGGCCGCCACCTTCGCCGCGTGGGCGCTCGACGTCCTCGTGCGCATCTGCCGCGAAGAGGGCGATCTCGTGCGTGTCGTCGCGCTTTGCCTCGACGGCGCGAAGCTGCCCTTCGAGGCCTCGCGCCGCCGCGCGCTCCGCCTCGCGGCCGCCGAGATCTCCGACGCGCAGCCGGCGATCGCGATCTACGAAGAGCTCTTCGGCGAGGATCCGACCGACGAGCTCGTCGGCTCGCGCCTCGAAGAGCTTTATCGCAAGGAGGGCCGTCGCGCGGAGCTGCTCACCCTGCGCGAGCGCCAGATCTCCGTGGCCGATGAGGTCCTCGGGCGCGTCGATCTGCGCCTCGACCTCGCGTTCCTGCTCGTCGAGTCGGGCGACGTGGATCGCGCGATCGGATCGCTCCGCAAGAACCTCGAGGAGAGCCCCTCGCACGCGCCCTCCGTCGACAAACTCGCCGAGCTCTTCGGCGAGCGTGGCGATCACGGCGCGCTCGCGTCGCTCTGGGAGGATCAGGCTGCGCGGCGCGAGGCCGATCGCGACACGACCGCGGCCGCCGAGCTCTGGCGGAGGGCCGCGATCATCGCCGAGACGCGCGTCGGAGATCTCCCGCGCGCGATCAGCGATTACCGCCGCGCCGCGCGCTACCGCGACATGGCCTCGCTCGACGCGCTCGCGCGCCTCTTCACGGCGCGCGGCGATCATGCGGCCGCCGCGGAGGTCCTCGAGACCATCTGCGCGGACGCGCCGGCCGACGCCTCGCCGCACCCCGTCCTGCGCCTCGCCGAGGCCTACATCGCCTCGGGTGAGCCCGCGCTGGCGCAGCAGAGGCTCGAAGAGGCGCAGGGCCGCGTGGCCGACCCGGCGCCGCTCCGGGCGCGCCTCTCCGTCCTCTACCGCGAGGCCGAGGCGTGGGGCCCGCTCGCCGAGCTCATCGCCATCGAGGCCGCGCACACGGAGAACGCCGCGAAGCGCACGGCGCTCCTCCGCGAGGCCGCCGACCTGCACTTCTCGAAGCGGAACAAGCCCGAGGCGGCCGTCCCGCTGCTCGAGCAGGCGTCGCAGCTCACGCCCGACGATCGCGCGATCAAGCTCTCGCTCTGCGACGCGCTGAGCGCCGCCGGCCGCTCGGACGAGGCCTCGAACATCCTTCGCCAGATCATCGACGCGTACGGCAGCCGCCGGCCGAAGGACCGCGCGATCGTGCATTACTACCTGGCGCGGGTCTTCCTCTCGTCGGGCGATCGCAAGGCCGCGCTGGCCGAGCTCGACGTCGCGCTCAAGATCGATCCGACGCACCCGGAGATCCTGCTCGCGCTCGCGCGCCTGTCGTTCGACGAGGGCCAGTTCGATCGGGCGCAGCGCACGTACCGCTCGCTGCTCATGATGGTGCGGCGCCTGCGCGACGAGCAGGGCTCGCCGGCCGTCACCCGCACCGAGGTGCTCATCGCGCTCGCGGAGATCGCCGATCGTCAAGGCGATCCCGATCGCTCCGCCGAGCACGTGGAGTCCGCGTTCGAGGCTTCGCGGGAGAGCCCCGACGAGGCCGATCGCCTCGTCCGAGCCCTCCGCGGCCGCCAGAACCACGCGCTCCTCGCGCGCGCGCTCGAGCTCCGGCTCGATGGCGCGGGCGGCGACGCGGCGGCCCTCGCGCCCGTGCTCGCCGAGCTCGCTGCGCTCTACGAACAGCACCTCGGCCGCGCCGAGGATGCGCTCTCGCTCTGGCTCCGCGCGCTCGCCGTGCGGCCGACCTCCGGGGACGCGCACCGCTCGGCGCTCGGGCTCGCTCGTCGCCTCGGCGCGGTCGAGAAGTACCTCGACGCTCTGCGTAAACTCGTCGCGGCGACGACGGTGGATCCTCCGCTCGTCGACCTCCTCCTCCACCTCGGTCGTGCGCTCTCCGGGGAGGGAGGCGACGCGGCCCAGGCGGACGAGGCGTTCCGGCGCGCCGAGGCGCTCTTGCTGGAGCGGCCGGGTGATCGCCGGATCCACGAGGTCTGGCGCGCGCTCGAAGCCTCCTGCGAGCAGCGCGGGGATCGCGAGGGGCAAATCGCCCTGCTCGAAAAGCGGATCGCCGCTGCGAGCGAGAGCGCGCCGCCGGCCGAGCTCGCGGATGGCCTCTACCGCCTCGCCGAGCTCGCGTTGCGCGAGCCCGGGGGTGCGGCGCGTGGCGTGCCCGCGCTCGAGCGTGCTCTTTCGCTTGACGCGTCGCCCGATCGCGCCGAGGCCATCTTCCGGCTCGGCCTCCAGCGCGAAGAGAACGCGGCGCAGATCGCCCCGCTCTTCGAGCGTTTCGCGCGCCAGCATGATCGCCCGCGTGCGCTCGTCGACGCGCTCGTCCTGCTCGCGCCCGAGCGCGGGGCCGACCTCTACCGCGAGGCCGTCTCCGTCGCCGAGGGGCTCGGGGACTCGGCGCTCGTCGAGTCCGTCCTGCGGCGGGCGCTCGCCCGCGAGGAGGGCGTGGCCGATACGTCAGACGACCTCTGGGCCCTCGTCGCGCTCGCCAAGGTGCGCGCCGCGGCCGAGGACTGGGCCGAGGCGCGTGCGCTCGAAGAGCGCGCGGGTCGCGTGGCGGCGCCCGGCGACGAGCGGGGCCACCTGCTCGCGGCGGCGTCGATTGCCCGTGACAAACTCAACGATCTCGCCGGCGCGGCGCGGCTTTATGCCGAGCTCTTCGAGCGTGAGCCTGCCGATCGTGATCTTTGGGGGCCGCTCGCCGATCTCTATCGGAGCCTCGGCGAGGACGAGGCCCTCGGGCGCGTCATCGAGCAGGTCGTCCCGCTGCTCGAGACGGTCGAGGACCGCTCGCGCATGCGCCTCGAACGCGCGCGCCTCGCGCAGAAGCGTGACGGCGGCGCCGACGAGGCGATCTCGACCCTCACGGAGCTGCTCGACGACGATCCCGCGAACCAGGAGGCGGCCACGTTGCTCTCCAGCTTGCTGGAGGCCGCAGGCCGCTTCGAGGATCTCGCCTCGCTCCTCGAGCGCCGTATCGACCTCGCCAAGGATCGCGAGGACACGGCCGGCGTCGCATCGCTCTCCATGCGGCTCGGCGTGCTCCTCGAGCAGCAGGGCGAGTCCGCTCGCGCCCGCGACGCCTACCACGGCATTCTCGACTGGGACGCGACGAATCTCGACGCGCTGCGCGCCATCGTACGCATCAGCGAGAAGGCCGAGGACCCCTCGGAGCTCGCAGACGCGCTCGAAAAGCTCCTCGGCGCCGAGAAGGGCGAGGCCGCGGAGGCGACGGCGCAGCGGCTCGCCGCGATCCGCGCCGAGCAGGGTGACGAGGACGGCGTGGATCGTGCCCTCGAAGCGGGGTACCGCGCGTTCCCGACGAGCGTGGTCCTCGGCGTCAAGCTGAAGGAGCGCTTCGAGTCCCGGGAAGACTTCCGCAAGATCGCGGACGTCTACCAGATCGAGGCGGAAGGCCGGACCGCCAAGGAAGAGCGCGTCGGTTGCCTCCGCAAGGCCGCCGCGATCCTCCGCGACAAGGAGCAGGATCTCCCGGGCGCCATCGAGGTCCTGAAGCGCGCGCTCGACATCGACCCGCTGGATCGCGCGCTCGTCGCCGAACTTGTTGGGGCTCAAAGCGAGATGGGGGATCACCAGCTCGCGGCGGCCTCGATCGCCTCGGCGGCGGCGAACGTCGAGGGGGCGGCCGCGGTCGAGCTTCTGCTCCACGCCGCGCGCCTGCTCCTCGCGACGCCCGAGGGCGCGAGCGCTGCGGTCGAACTCGTCGAGGATGCGCGCCGCCGGCAGCCGGATGCGTGGGAGCCCGTCATCGTGCTCGCCGACGCGTATGTCGGGGCGGGTCGCGTCGACGAGGCGCGCCCGCTCGCGGCGAACGCCGTCGCCGCGTACGAGGGACGTCGGTCGAGGACGCTCGCGGCTGCGCACCGCGCGCTCGCGCACGTCGAGCGCGCGTCGGGCAATGACGACGTCGCGTTCGAGCAGCTCTCGAAGGCCTTCGAGAACGATGCAGGCAGCGCCGACATTGCGCTCGAGCTTGGTCAGCTCGCGGTCGATCGTGGCGAGCACGACGTCGCTTCGCGCGCGCTTCGTGCGGTCACGATGATGAAGATCACGGCGCCGGGCTCGGCCGAGGGCACGACGTCGCGAGGCCGCGCGCTCGCGTATTTCCACCTCGGAAGGCTCGCGGTTGCGCAAGGGGATCGCGGCAAGGCGCGTCTCCTCGTCGAGAAGGCGCTCGCCGAAGACGCGAACCTCGACGTCGCGCGCGACCTCGCGGACGAGCTCGCGAGCGACTGATCCAGCTTCTTTTCCGCCCTTCTGAAACAGCGCGCCGCGGACCCCCTGCGGCGCGCGCCCTCCTCCTCCTTCACATCCGTCGCCGCGCCGAACCCTGGCCGATGCCTGTTTTCAGGCTGTTTTCGTGCGGTTTTGAGGCCTTCGCCTCGACGGCTCGCCCCAGTTCCGGCCCGTTCGACGCCTGGTAGAGCGACTCTCCGCATCGAAATCGCGATTTCCCCCGAAGATTTCGCTTTTTTCGCGACGCACGCCGTGTATGGTTCACCCGAGCTGAGCGCGCGGCGAGGGGCCGCGCGCGACGCGGAGCTCGGAGGAATTTGCAATGGCGACCAAGAAGAGTGCTGGGGGCGGGGCGAAGAAGTCGTTGAGCAAGAGCGCTCTGATCCAGGCGATCACGGAGGCTGCTGGGGACGAGATCTCCCGCAAGCAGGTCAAGAGTGTGCTCGAGTCTCTGGTCACGGTCGGGCACCGTGAGCTGAAGAAGTCGGGCGTCTTCACGCTGCCGGGCTTTGCGAAGTTCCGGGTGGTGAAGCGGCCGGCGACGAAGGCCCGCCAGGGGATCAACCCCTTCACCAAGCAGCCGATGACCTTCCCGGCGAAGCCCGCCAGCAAGTCGGTGCGTGCGCGCCCGATCAAGGCGATCAAAGACGCCCTCGTCTGATAAACCGCTGCTCCCGTCGCGGCAGCAGCGCGCGACGAACGGCCCCGCGAGTTCGCGTGGGCCGTTCGTTTTTTGTGGTCCCAAAGCAAAAAGACGAGGCGCTTGGGGCTCCAACGATCTGCCGCAGCGCGGCGCAGCCCTCCGCTCGCGGAGAGCCGCGCCGCCGCGGGAGGCGTCACTTCTTCTTCTTGTAGATCTGGATGGCCACGGGGCCCGCGCCCGTCTTCGCCGTCGCGTTGACCTTCACCATCGCGGGCACCGGCCACGGCCACGCGTAGCAGCTCGTCTTCTGGCCGATCGACGCTGACGAACCCGCCTCCTGGTCCACCGCGAGCGTCGGGTTCGCGGCGAGGGCGCCGAGCTGCGGCGGCAGCGCCGTCGCCATGTCGAGCGTCAGCGCCAGGTTGAGCTCCGTCACGCCGCCCGCGCCCTGCCCGATCACCGTGTAGCAAAAGCCCGGCTCCAGCATCATCGTCGGCGTCGAGGCCGTCTGCCCCTCGGGCACCACCATGCAGAGCTGCCCACCTTCGGCCTTCATGCCGGGCGCCTCCACCTTCTCGCGCCCCTGCAGCATCGTCGTCAGCGCCAGCGACTGCACCGAGTCACACGCGGCCACCGTCGGCGGGGGCGGGGGCGGCGGGGGCGGCGGCGGGGGCGGCGGCGGCATGAAGCCGGCGTCCGGACCCGGCTGCGGCGGCGTCTCGGGCTCGCTCCCGCAGCCCGCCGACATCACCATCACCATCATCGACACGGCCGCCGCAGCGGCCCCCATGCACACCATCGAACGCGTCATCGGACCCTCCTCGAAGCTCGAGGGGCGCGCATGCGCGCCGCGCGAGACAGAGTCGCGCTCATACACCCGAACCCTAACCGGGGCCACATCGCGATGAGGCCGTTCGAAGCGCGACCGGCTGCGTCATCGGATGGGCACGCCGAGCTCCTCCATCTCTCGCTGGATGCAGATGCGGGCCACGATGAGCGCGCGGGCCCGGAGCGACTCGTCGAGGTGCGCGGCCGTGTTCGCATCGTCGAGCGCCTCGCGCAGCATGCCGCGTTCGAGGTTCGCGATGGCCCGGCACAGGTGGTACTCGGCGCGCTCCGCCGCGATCCCCATCCCCGCGCCTGGCTTCAGCTCTTCGTCCAGGAACCAGCGCGCGAACGTCCCGGGCGGAGTGTCCGCCCCCTTCGGTCCCCCGCTCCTCTGATCCATGAAGTAGTTTACCTCACCATGGCGAGGTGTGCAGGGCGCGGCGCGCGGCTCGTGAGGGCGCGTGGGGACGAAAAACGGCTTTCGACGATCCGGTGTTGCTTGACGCCCGTCCAATCCGTCGGGAAGGCACACGTAAGTTTCACGGGTTCCCCGCGTTGATTGATAGGGTAGGACCCAGATTCGCCCGACTCCCGAGGAGGTCGCCTTGATTCGATCCATCGTCATCTCGTCCGCGCTGCTCGTCGCGCTCGCGCTTGCGACCGGCTGCGAGAAGTCCGACGACACTCAGCCGGCCCAGACGGCCGCCAACCAGCAGCAAAACCCCTACCAGCAGTACCCGCAGGGGCAGTACCCGCAGGGGCAGTATCCGCAGGGGCAATACCCGCAAGGGCAGTACCCGCAGGGGCAGTACCCGCAGGGGCAGTACCCGCAGCAGCAGCCGTACCCGCAGCAGCAGCCCTATCCGCAGCAGCAGCCGTACCCGCAGCAGCAGCCGGCCCCGCAGCAGCCGGCGCCGCAGGGCACCACGGCGCAGCCGGGCGGCTTCCAGTTCCCCACGATCCCCGGCTTCCCCGCCCCGGGCGGCACGACGACGACGGGCGGCACCACGACGCAGACGAGCGGCGGGGCGCAGGCGCAGCGCATCGACCCGAACCTCGCGGGCGCGGCCACGCTGCCGCTCACGGCGTTCGCCCAGCAGTCGGCCCCGGGCATGCAGCGCGACGGCGCTGTGGCCGCGGGCAACTTCTCCGAGGGCAGCATCCTCGAGGAGCCGGTCAACCTGCAGCCGGGCAAGTGCTACACGGTGCTCGCCGTCGGCGCGGGGCCGAGCGAGGTCGACATCTCGCTCGTCGCGACGACGCCCGTGCCCGGCATGAACCCGGTCCTCGCGCAGGACAGCGGCAGCGGCCAGCAGGCCTCGCTCGGCGGCGGCGGCAATTGCTACAAGTGGCCGTGGCCGATGGCGGGGCAGGCCAAGTACGTCATCAAGGCGACGCGTGGATCGGGCGTCATCGCGGCGCAGCTCTACTCGAAGTGACGTGATGTTCGCCTCGGAATGAGGCGAACCCAAAGACGACGGGGGCGCAGCTCGACGAAGCGAGCCGTGCCCCCGCGGCTTTTTGTGTGGCGTTTCGTCAGGAGACGATGCCGGGCGCGGGGAAGCTCTGGCAGAGCTCCTTCACCTCGCCGGCGATCCGGGTGATACGCGCCTCGTCCTGCGGATGGTCGGCGACCTCGGCCATCCACCCGGCGATGAGCTCCATCTCCTTCGGGCCCATGCCGCGCGACGAGATCGACGGCGTGCCGATGCGGAGCCCCGAAGGATCCATGGGCTTGCGCGGATCGTTGGGGATCGAATTGTAGTTGCCCACGAGCCCCGCGCGATCGAGCGCCTTCGCGTACGGCTTTCCGCCGATGTTCTTCGGCGTCATGTCGACGAGCAGGAGGTGGTTGTCCGTGCCGCCGGTGATCAGCCGGAAGCCCTTCGCTTCGAGCGCCACGCCGAGGACACGCGCGTTCTCCACCACGCGCGCCGCGTACTGCTTGAACGACGGCTCCATTGCCTCGCGCGCGGCGACCGCGATTGCGGCCGTCGTGTGGTTGTGCGGGCCGCCCTGCAGGCCCGGGAACACCGCGCGATCGATCGCTGAGGCGTGCTCGGTCTTGCAGAGGATGGCCGCGCCGCGCGGGCCGCGGAACGTCTTGTGCGTCGTCATCGTCACGACGTCCGCGATCCCGATCGGCGACGGATGCGCCCCGCCGGCGACGAGGCCCGCGATGTGCGCGATGTCGGCCGCGAGGATCGCGCCCACCTCGTCCGCGATGGCGCGGAATGCGGGGAAGTCGAGCGTGCGCGGGTAGGCCGTCGTGCCGCACCAGATGAGCTTCGGCCGGTGCGTCCGGGCGAGCTCGCGCACCTGGTCCATATCGATGCGGTGATCGTCCGCGCGCACGCCGTAGGGCACGCTGTTGAAGAACTTGCCCGTGATGCTGACGTTCCAGCCGTGCGTCAGGTGCCCACCCGCGGGCAGGCCGAGGCCCATGATCGTCTCGCCGGGCTTCACGAACGCGAGGTACACGGCGAGGTTCGCGGGGCTACCCGAGTAGGGCTGCACGTTGACGTGATCGGCCCCGAAGACCTGCTTCATGCGGTTCCGGGCCAGCTCCTCGACCTGATCGATCTGCTGCTGGCCCTCGTAGTACCGCTTCTGCGGGTAGCCCTCCGAGTACTTGTTCGTCAGGACCGACCCCGTCGCTTCGAGGACCGCGCGCGAGACGTAGTTCTCGCTCGCGATGAGCCGGATCGTGTCGGCCTCCGCGCGCTCCTCGCGGCGGATGAGTTCGGCGATCTCCGGATCGACCTCGGAGAGCGGGCGGTGGCCCTCGGGCTTCGTCGTCGCGGCGGTCATCCGACTTCGAACTCCCCGCGGCTCAGCAGATCTGCGACGCGCCAGAGGAACGAGTTTGCCAGCACGCCGTCGACGATCCGGTGATCGTACGAGAGCGCCATATACATCACCGGGTGGATGGCGATGACGTCCTCGCCGTCGCGCGTCACCACCACGGGCCGCTTCTTGATCTCGCCCATGCGCAGGATGCCCACGTTCGGCTGCGAGATGATCGCGCCGCCGAAGAGGTTGCCCTTGAGGCCGGGGTTCGAGACCGTGAACGTCGTGCCAGCGAGGTCGTCCGCGGTGGTCTTGCCCGCCCGCGCGCGCGTCGCGAGCTCGTCGATCTGCGCCGCGACGCCGCGGAGCGAGAGTTGATCGGCGTGCTTGATGCTCGGCACGAGGAGACCACCAGGCGTCTCGACCGCGACGCCCAGGTTGATCTCCTTGAGCACGACGAAGGAGTTGTCGAGCACGCGCGCGTTGAGGTGCGGGTGCTCGCGCAGCGCGCGGACCGTCGCCGCGCAGATGAAGGCGAGGAACGTGAGCGGCACGCCCTCCTTCTTGAAGCGATCCTTGTGCTGGTCGCGCAGCTTCGTGGTCGCCTGCAGATCGACCTCGGCCACCGTGACCACGTGCGGCGACGTGATCTTCGAGTACGCCATGTGGTCGGCCGTGATGCGACGGCGGCGCGAGAACGGGATGACCTCGTCACCCGGGCGCGGCGTGTACGGCGGCACCTTGTACGCGCCATACCCGACGCCCGGGATCGGCGGGACGAACCCACCACCCGACTGCACGAGCTGCGCGAGCTCCGGGGCGGCCGTGATCGGCTGGGCGGGCACGTACGCGGCGGGCGGCGGAGGCACGGCGAACGCGGCGGGCGCGGGCGCGGCGTGGGCCACGCGGCGCACGTCGTCGTGCGTGATGCGCCCGTGCTCGCCCGTGCCTTGCACCTGGCTCAGGTCGACGCCTTCTTCCCGCGCGAGCTTGCGCGTCGAGGGCGAGCCGAGCGGCTGCGCCGTGGACTCGGCCTTCGTCTCTTTGGGCGCCTGCGGCTCGGCGGGCGCGGGGGGGATGGCGGGGCGCACCACGTCTGCGCCGGCCGTCGCCGTCTCATCGAGGCGGCAGAGCAGCCCACCCTTCGGGACCACCGCCCCTACGGCCGCCACGATGCTCTCGACCCGCCCCGTGGAAGGAGCGGGGACCTCGGTGTCGGCCTTGTCCGTCGCGACTTCCAGGAGCGGCTGCTCCCGCGCCACGAAGTCGCCTTCACGCACGAGCCACTTGGTCACCGTCCCCTCGGCCACGCTTTCACCGAGCTGGGGCATGACTACGTCGATCATGGAGTTCGCTCCTGGAAATCCCCGCGCTTTCGGGTCTGGCTCGCGGGGGGGCCGCTCGTATACGCCTTGCGCCTGGCGAGGGCAACGTGAGCGCACGCGCAGAGCGACGATCTTGGGCTTCTGCCGGTGTCAGAGCGCCGTGCCCGAGGACGCCTTCGCGAGCGCGCGGTCGACGGCGCGGGTGCTGAAGCCCACGAGGATCTGCCCGCGGATGTCGATGACGGGGATGCTGCCGCCGCGCTGGCCCGACTTTTCGAGCTTGTCGCTCATCTCCCGGGCGGCCTCCGGGCTCGCCTCCACGTCCTTCTTCACGACGCGCACTCCCTTGGAGCGCAAATAATCTTCCGCCTGGTGGCAGGGTTTGCACCAGTCCGCGCCGTAGACGATCACCGTCAGATCCGAGGCCACGACGGGCGGCTCGTTCGTCGGCTTCGCCCCTTGCGTCGCGCTCGGCGCGCCTGTCGGCGAGGGCGGCGGGGGAGGGGCGATCTTCGCGAGGTACGCGCTCCGCCGCTTCTCCACCTCGGACTCCCACGCGCGCCGTGTCATCGTCCGCGCCGCGTACGTCCCGTCGTCGCGCTTCTTCGTCAGATCGACGACGTAAAATAGGTGCTTCGTCCCGTCCTCGCGATCACTCACGACGACACGCACGAGCGATCGACCCTCCGCCGGCACGTCCGCGGGCTTGAGCTCGACGTGCATGTCGCCCTTCTCGTCGATCCACGTGAGCAGGAGGTTCGGCGTGTCCTCGCCGATCGCGAGCGCCGGCAGCTCCTCCGTCGTCGCGAGCGGCGTCGTGCCGTCGTCTTCTTTTTTGCTCGAACACGCGGCCGCGTTTTGCAAGGTGAAGAGCGCGATGATTGCGAAGAGCGCCGCGCGTTTCACGCCGTCCTCCCCACGTCTTCAGCCGCGAGCTCCTCGCCGAGCGTCATCCACTCCGTCATCGCTGTGTCCATGCGCCGCGCCAGCGCTTGCTCCTCGGACACCATTTTCGCGAGTTTTTCCCAGTCCCCGCCCGGGTCCTGCTTCAGGCCCTCGCGCATCTGTCCGAGCTCGGCCTCGCCCTTCGCGATCTCCTCTTCGAGCTCCTTCACGCGCTTGCGCTTGCGCTCGATCGCACGCGACGCGGCCTTCTCCGCCTCGAACGCGCGTTTCTTGTCGAGCGGCGACTCCGGCCCCTTCGCCTGCGTCACGACCGTCGACGCGCTCCGCTTCACCGCGCGTTTCGCGCGCCCGTCGTCCTGGGCGCGCGCGTCCTCGTCGGCGCCGTCGTCCTCCTCGGGCAGGGTGCTCGGCCGGGACAAACTCGCCTGGAAGTCACGGTATCCGCCGGGGAAGAGCTCGATCTTGCCGCCGTGGAACGCGCAGATCCGCGTGGTCACCGCGTCGAGGAACCGGCGATCGTGCGACACGAGCACGACCGATCCTTCGAAGCTCGCGAGCGCCTCCTCCAGGATCTCCGCCGCCGGGATGTCGAGGTGGTTCGTCGGCTCGTCGAGGAACAGCAGATTGCGTGGTTCGAGCAGGAGCTTCGCCAGCGCGAGCCGGCTCCGCTCTCCCCCGGAAAAACCTTCCACCTTGCGCAGCGTGTCGTCGCCGTAGAAGCGGAACCGCGCGAGGTACTGCCGCGCTGCGTCCACGTTCATGTCGCCCCGCACGCTGCGGATCTCCTCGACCGCCGTCTTGTTCGGATCGAGCGAGCCGAGGTGCTGATCGAAATACCCCTCGCAGAGGTTCGTGCCGCGCTTGACCTCGCCTTGGTCCTCCTCGGCCCCGCGCCCCGCGAGGATCTTCAGCAGGGTCGACTTGCCACACCCGTTCGGGCCGAGGATGCCGATCCGCTCCCCGCGACGCAGGAGCAGTTCAAACCCCGAAAAGAGCTGCCGCCCGCCGCGCTCCGCCGCGAGCCCCCGCGCGTCGAGCACGATGTCTCCGCTGCGCGGCGCCTGCACGAAGCGGAAGGCCACCTTCTCCGCCCGCGCCCACACGTCCTCCGGCCGGTCGACGGTCTCCAGCTTGTCGAGCATCTTCCGCCGGCTCTGCGCCTGCTTCGTCTTTTGCCCCGCAATGTTCCGCCGAATGAACTCCTCGGTCTTCGCGACGAACGCCTCTTGCCGCTCGGCGAGCTCGCGCTCCCGCTCGAGATCCTCCTCGCGCGCCTCCGCGTACTGCGAGTACGCGAGCGGATACACGCGAAAGCTCCGCCGCCCGAGCTCCATCGTGATCGGGCAGAGCGCGTCGAGGAACGCGCGATCGTGCGAGACCACGAGCATCGCGCTCGGCAGGGCCGCGAGGTGCCGCTCGAGCCACGCGATCGTCTCGATGTCGAGGTGGTTCGTCGGCTCGTCGAGCAAGATCAGGTCCGGCGTGTTCGCGAGCGCCACGCCGAGGTGCAGCCGCCCGCGCTCCCCGCCCGACAGGCTCCCGAGCGCGCGGCCCATGTCCTCGTGCGAGAAGCCGAGGTGCGCGGCGAGCATCTCCACCCGCCGCTCCAGCGCATCCCCGCCCGCCAGGTGGTACTTGTCCGTCGCGTTCGCCAGCCGATCGAGCGCTTGTTTCGTCCCGCTCGCGGCCGCGTGCGAGGCCTCGTCGAGCTCCTTCCGCAACGAAAGAAGCTCGTCGAACCCCGACAGGAAGGCTTCGAGCACCGTGCCGACCTTCGGCAGCTCGTGGGATTGCCGGACGTACGCGACCCGCGTCCCTCGCTTGATCACGACCGAGCCCGCGTCCGGGACGAGCTCCCGCGCGATCAGCCGCATCAGCGTGGACTTTCCCGCGCCGTTCGGCGCCACGAGCGCGGCCCGCTCCCCCGGGGCGAGTGAGAACGTCACCCCTTGAAAGAGCTGATTTGCGCCGTACCCGAAGCCGAGGCCGGAGACCTGAAGGACGGTCATGGCCGGCAGTCTTAGCATGTAAGACAGGAGTCACCCGACATCCGGCCCCGGGGGACGCCGGAACCTCGCGCCATCCGTCCCGAACCTGGATAGGATGTGCCCCGATGACGAACGCCACGGACCTCGAACCCACCGCCCTCGCCTGGACCGAGGAGCTCGCGCGCGCGCTTCAAACGCGTACGGCGTGGAGCCAGCTTGGCACGGTGGAGATCGTCGAGCACTCGGGCGCGGCCACGCTGGGAGGCGTGATCGATCGTCGCCTCATCCGGCTCGAACAGGGCAAGCCCGTCCTGGAGACGCTCGAAAAGTGGCGCGGCACGGCCGACGGTCGCATCGTCGACAGGCTCGTCGTCCAGGCGAACACGATGCTCCTTCGGCGCTTGCCGCCGGCGCGCGTGGTCGAGCCCTTTGGCCCCGCGTGGCTGGCCGAGTTCGAGTCCAAGGGCCCGATCGTCGTCCTCGGCACGGCCGCCGATCTCGTGCACGCCGTGCGTACGTTCCGCGATACGCCGCTCGGCGGCCGCATCCGCCCGTCGGCGGCGGATTGCAGGCCCGGCTCCCTCGTGGCGGTGGCCGGCGAGGGGCTCACGGCGACGATGGTGTGCATGGTTTCTTTGTCGATGACGCCGCAGGGCATTCACGTCGTCAGCGTCGTCGACAACAAATCGCGAACGAACGCAAAGCTCTCGCGCGCCGACGCCACGCTCGTCACCCCGCGCACCGTCTGACCCGCCAAAAACGTGCTTGTACCGGCACGGGCACGATTCTCACGTTCCCGCGCACTGCATCGGTTTTACCAACCAGATTGGTGGTGAATGCCGTGAAGTTGTGCGTTGTCATTGAAAAGAATGGGAGCCCATGCAATTGACGGTATCCATTCAAACCGTTGACGGGCGAATTTCTGTGAAAAGAATGGGAGCCCATGCAATCGGCGGTATCCGTTCAAACCGTTGACGGCGTATTTCTCGGGTGAGAGACGTGAAACGCCTCGCTACGCGACCCCAAACGGGATAGATTCGAGCCTATTCATTCGTCCCAGCCGATAATGCGGCGGGACGAGTCGCGTGACGCATCGCAGCGAGCGAGGGTACCGACGTTGCGGCGTCAAACCCTGGCCGATCGAGGAGAAGTGTATGTCCGGAGAGGCGAAGCAAGAAACCAACCATGTGGGCGGCTGGGATTCCATGCCGCCTTCGTCGCGCGCGCCGGCCTTCGTGACGACGCCGGTGGGGGCGAACGATCCTGATCGGAAGGGCGCCGAGGCGGCGCTGCTCAACCTCAAGCAAGCCCAGGCCGAGCACCCGTTCTGGCGGAACCGCTTCTTCAAGGCGTGCACCGCCGGCCAACTGTCGAGGGCCGATTTTCAGTTCTTTTTCGGCCAGTACTACCTCTACAACCGGAACTTCACGCGATACCTCGCCGCGCTGATGGCGAACTCGGACAACGATTACCATCGCGCGCGGCTGTCGGAGAACCTGTGGGAGGAGGGCGGCGGCCTCGAGACGGACAAACGCCACGCCGAGATCTTCCGCAAGTTCCTGCGTGAAGCGCTCGAAATCGACATCGAAAAGACGGACTATCTCGACGCCACGCGCTTCTTCGTGCGCGAATTCCTCGATTTTTGCCTCCGCTCCCACCCCGCCGCGGGCTCGGCCTTCCTGTCGCTCGGCACCGAGGGCATCGTCTCGCGGATGTATACGATCATGGTCGAGGGCATGCTCAAGGCCTCGATCCCCGAGGAGTTCCTGAGCTTCTTCCGCATTCACATCGGTTGCGACGACGAGCACGCGCAGACGCTGGAGGACATGATGGTGTCCTACATGCACACGCCCGACTGGTACAACACGTGCCTGTCGTCGATGAATTACGCGCTGAGCCTGCGCCACCGCTTCTTCGAGAGCCTCTACGACGCCATCCAGGGGCGCAAGCTCCAGGGCGTGATGAGCCGCATCCAGGCGCGCCGCTCCCTCGCCCCCCAGTACCCCGATCCCAGCCTGATCCGCTTCGCCTCGGGCCAGCACGGCGCCCCGCTCTACGAAAACGAGACCGAGCGCCAGAACGTCAAGGCCACGGTCGAGCGAATGCCCTTCAAGTCGGAGATCATCGACACCCGAATCGTGCGCATCGCGCCCGGCAAGCTCAACGAGCGGCACAAGCACGCCCACGAGATGATCCTCCACATCGCGGAGGGCGCCGGCCGCGTCCAGGTGAACGAGTCGACCGTCGACGTGAAGGCCGGGGACACGGTCTTCGTGCCCCGCTGGTCCCTCCACCAGACGCAGAACACGGGCGACGGCGAGCTCGTGATGCTGGCCTTCACGGATTACGGCCTCACGCGCCGCGCCTACCAGAACGAGCCGCCGGCCCGCCCGGCCCCGCGCAAGGAAGAAGGCGCGGTCGCGCAGGCCGTCGCCGACGCCGAGGAGTAAACCGCGGCGCGCGCCCCGTCCCCCCGGGCGCAAAAAACGAGAATGGCCCGGCGCAGGCAGCCGGGCCATTCTTCATTTGGGGCCCAATGGTTTGAGCCCGAACGGATCTCTCAGAATCGCTTGGAGGGATCCTGGTCGAGCTTCTTCAGGTTGAGCTCGATGCGGCGGTTGCCCGGGTCGAGCTCCAGCGCCTGCTGCCAGAACTTGCGCGCGTCCTCGCGCTGGCCGTTTCGCAGCGCCGTGAAGCCCTGATCCATGAGCGAAGCGACCTCGCGCTCCTTGAGGCGCGCCGCAATCTCCTCGGGCGTCTCCTCGGGCGGCGGCGGCGGAGGCGGGGGCGGCGGCGGGGGCGGCGGCGGCAACGGCAGCGGCGTGAGGTCGCGCGGCACCGGCGGCGCGTTGAGCGCGTCGAGGCGCATGCGCGCGTTCGTCGGGATCTGCGCCTTCTGCTGGAAGCCGGGGTCCGGCCCGAAGTCCCAGTCGTCCTTGCTGCCCTGCTGCTGCGTGATGCGGCCGGGCCGCACCGAAGGCCGCGGCGCCTCGTCGTCGGACGGGCCGAAACGCGCCTTCTCGTCGAGCTTGCGCACGCCCTCCATCAGGATGTGCTGGTAGTCGCCATTGATCGTGCGCTCGAAGTCCGGCGGGAACGGCGCCATGTTGAAGACGCCGTCCTCGACCGCGATCATCTCATGCACCGCGTCCTCACCGACCAGGTTGTTCCAGATGGCGTGCACGATGTCGCCGTTCTGGATGAGGATCACGCCCGAGAGTTGCCCGCGCGCGATGCGCAGCGCCGTCGTCTTGCGGCCGAGGCAGAGCATCTGGATGACGTCGACTGCGGACAGCTCGGAGAGGCTCCCGCCCAGGCCATCGGGCTTATCCATGGCCTGCAGGAGCGCCGCGCGCAGCTCGTGCAGGTCGAAGGGCTTGCGCAGCAGCTTGAGGCAACCGACGGCGTGCGCCTTGTCGCGGATCGTCGCGATGTCGAACGCGGTCATCACGATGGCCCGCGTGTCCGGCGTCTCTACCGCGGCCCAGCAGACGAGGTCCATGCCGCTCATGCCGGGCAGGTGGACGTCGGTCACCAGGATGTCGATCGGCGTCTCGCGCAGGATTTGGCGGCCCACCTCGGCGTTCTTCGCCAAGAGGACGTCGTACCGATGGTTGTCCTGATAAAGAAACCGATGGAGGGCGAGGACGATCCCGTCCTCGTCGTCGACGATCAGCACTCTGTGGCGTCGTTGAGCCATGGCTGTTCTACCTGCCGGTCATGATGGGCAACGTGATCGTGACGCACGTTCCCGAGACGTTTCCGCTCCGTCGACCGATCGCGATCGAGCCACCGTGGTCGGTCACGATTCGATAGCATATCGAGAGCCCGAGCCCCGTGCCCGTGGGTTTGGTCGTGAAGAACGAGTCGAAGACTTTGTCGACGATCTCCTCAGGGATCCCGCTACCCGTGTCCTCCACGTGCAGGACCATCCGGTCGTCCTCGATGCCCGCGTGGACCCTCAGCTCTCCGCCCTCCGGCATCGCGTCGGCCGCGTTGATGAAGAGGTTCAAGAGGACCTGCTGGAGCTGGTCCTGATCGATCCAGAGCGGGCGAAGCAGGCCGTACCGGGTGCTGAAGTGGATGTTGTTGAGCCGCCCTTCGGCCGCACCGCGCGCGCGGTTCAGGATGGTCGGGAGATCGGCCTTGGTGCGCCGCGGCGGCCTGTGGCGCACGAACCCGAGGAGCTGGCCGAGCATGTTGTTCAGCCGGTCGATCTCGCGGTTCACCGCGTGCAGCGAGTCGCCAAGCCCGGCCTCGGCGGCCTCGTGCTCGATCGACTGGATCGTCGCTTTGATCGCGGCGAGCGGGTTTCCGATCTCGTGCGCGACCATCGCGCACGCCTTGCCGACCTCGGAGAGCCGCTCGAGCTGCCTGCGCTCGGCCTGGAAGCGCTCGGTCTCCGTGACGTCGTGCATGGAGATGATCGTGCCGAGCCGGTTCGAACGGAAGAGGCGATAGCCGACGATGGTCTTGTTGCCCGCTTCGTCGAAGGCCTCGACCGTGAGCTCTTTCATGCGTGGCGGGCCGTCGCGCCCGCGCTCGCTTTCCACGTGCTCGAAGATCTTGTTGATGAGCGGGGCACCCCCCGCGCGCCGCGTGATCAGGTCGTCGGCGACGCGGTTCGTCACGACGACCTCGCCCCCTTCGTCCACGATCACGACACCCACCCCGATCTCGTCGAGCAGGGTGGTTCCCGATGAAAACGGTACGTTGGGACGGTTCTTCCTCATGATTTGGAGCGGGGCGGCGCAGCGTAGGCGCAGCGATCGTCCATGCTACGCCGCTCGCGCCACCCCTGGGGCCTCAACGTCAACCGTAGCCAAAGAGCTTGGTGACCGTCTTCACGACCTTCTCCTCGGCCGGATCCGGCGCCTCGTCGCGGAAGCCGAGCACGCTGAGCGCCAGCGTCTCGTCCGACCACCGCAGCCATCGCGTTCGCATGACCACGTTGTTCACGTCGAGGATGTGGATCACATGAGGCTCGGCGATCGGCAGGAGGTTCCTCACCCGATCACTCACCTCGGACACGACCGAAGCCGCAGCCGCGAGCTCGTTCTGGTACCGGACCTCGCCGGCCGCCGCGATCACGAGACCACGCGTATCCGCCAGCACGACCGCGCGCCCGCCCGTGTCCTCGCGGAGCAGCGAGCTCATGCCTTCTTCGAGCAGCGTTTCCAGGCGTTTGTCCGTGTTGCGGAAGCTGATCGGACCCGTGCTGATCGGCGCCTGGCTCGGCGGAGCCTTCTCCATCGAGCGCGCCGCCGTCATGGCGAAGGCCTGCGCCTCGAGGTCGATGATGCGGCGCCGCAGGTTCTTCGCTTCGATTGCGATCGCCTCGAGCTCCTCGACCCGCCTGCGCAGATCGCTGTTCTCGTTGGCGTAGTAATCGAGCTCCGCGGCCTTCTGCTCCAGCGTGCGCACCCGGAGCGAGAGCTCGTTGTTCTTCTTGTTGAGCGCCTCGGCTTCCTTGCGCAGCTTGTCGGCCTCGGCCGCGCTCGCGCCGCCGCCGCTCGCCGCGGCGGGCGCGCTGGTAGCGGCAGCCTTGAGCTTCGCCTCGAGGTCCTGCACCTTCGCGCGCGCGGAGCCGAGCTCCATGCCGAGCTTCGCCGCCTCGTTCGCGGCTTGCTGCAGCGTGCCGATCTGCGCCTGGAGCTGCTGCACCTTGGTCTTCTCGGCCGCGAGATCCTGACCGACCTTGCCTGCGTCGCCCGTGGACTTCTGCGCCGCCGCGAGCTTCTGCTCGAGGTCGCGCACCTTGGTCTTCTCGGCCTGGATGTCCTGCGCGAGCTTGCTCGTGCCTTCGGCCGTCTTCTGCAGCGCGGCGACCTGCGTCTGGAGCTGCTGCACCTTGGCCTTCTCGGTCGCGAGCTCTGCGGAGAGCTTGTCCGAGCCGCCTTGCCGCGTCTTGAGCTGCGCGTTCTCCGCCGTGAGCTGCTCGGCCCGCTGCGCCGACGCGCGGAGCTGGTCCGCTTGCGTTCGCGCCTCGCGGAGCTGCGCCTGCGCGGCTTGCACCTGCGCGTTCGATTCGGCGAGGCGACGCTCGAGATCTTGCCGCGCGCCGTCGTCCCCGCGCCCCGCTTGCGCCTGGGCCGTCGCGGCTTGCAGGCGTTGCTCGAGGTCGTGGGCGCGTGCGCGCTCGGCTTGCAAGGCCTGGGCAGCTTGATCGGCCGCGGCCACGCGTTGCCGGAGCTCGGCGTTCTCCTGCCGGAGCTGGGCCTCCGCGGGCGAAGGACCGCTTGCAGCGGCCCGCGCGCGGTTGACCTCCGCCTGGAGCTGGTTCACCTGCTCGCGGAGCTTTTGCGCTTCACCCTGGGCCTTCTGCGCTGCCTCGGCGCGCGCGCGCTCCGCGGAGTCGGAGGCCGAGCGCGAGAGGTCCGCGTTCTGCTGCTGCAGGGCCGAGACCTGGGCCTCGGCTTGCTGCCGTGCCTCTTTTTCGGCCTGGACGAGGCTCGGATCCGCGGCGGCGCCGTTCTTCGAAGGGAACGCCCTGCTCACGAGCAGACCGGCCCCGAAAAACAGGCCGGCTCCTGCCGCGGAAGAAAGCCATATCGATTGGATCAGGTCCATTCCTTCCTCAAGTCCTCGGCTACCGCCACTCGATCTCGACGCGCCGGTTTCGGGCCCAGGCCGTCGGGGTGTTGGTGGAATCCGCGGGCTTCATGCCGCCCACGGCCTCGGTCGTGATCCTGGAGTGCGGAATGCCGTTCGCGTGGAAGAAGTTCTCCACCGCCGCGGCGCGCTTGCGGCTGAGCTCCAGGTTGTGCTCGCGCGATCCGAGTTGATCCGAATGCCCCCGGAGATGGATGCGCAGGCTCGGGTTCGCCTTCAGCTGCTTGAGGACCTCGTCGAGCGTGCTCTTGGCCGACAACGTCAAGAGATTCGAATCGATCTCGAAGAGGATGTCGGAGATCGCCGCGGGTTTGTCGCCGGACGCCACCGCCGGGGGCGGTTTCGGGGCCGGCGGGGGCTCGGGCTCCGACGTGGGGGCCGGCGGAGTCGCCGCGGCCACCGAGACCACCGGCAGCGCGGAGGTCGTCGTCGTGGGCTCGGGCGCCGTGTTTTGCGGCTCGGGCGTAGGCGTTGGTTTGGGAGGCGGCGCGACGGCGACGCTCGGGCCAGGCGTAGCCGTAGGCCTTTGCGCCGAGGCCTGCGCCGAGGTGGTCGACCCCGGCCGAGCCCCGGTCACCTGGGCCTGCTTCGCCTGCTCCTCGGCGTACTCAGGCGCGAGCTTGAGGTTGACCAGCCCGAGGTCCGCGAGACCGAGGAGCAACAGCCCACCAAAGGCCAGCCGAGCGTTTCCAGTCGAGTTAGCCATGACAATCAGGCCGCCGTCATACGATCTTGGACAGCTCGGTCACGCGCCGGCGAATATCGAGGAACACGAGGCCGAGCTTCGCGTCGGGCGTCGTGAGCACGATGAGCAGCGCTTCCGCGCCGACCGCGTTCAGGATGACGTAGCCTTGACGGCCACGCACGTACGTCTGCTCCATGGCGCCACCCATGAGCTCGTGGGCGATACGCTCACCGACACCGAGGAGCGCGGCGGCCATACCGGACACCAACTCTTCGTCGATCTCGTTCGGAAGCAGCGACGCGATGATGAAGCCGTCGGTGCTCACCATGGCCGACCCGATGATGTCGGGCGATACCGAACGAAGATTGCGAAGAATTTCCTGGATTTTTTCGACTCGACTTCCAGCTGCCACGTCTCCTCCTGTGCGGGCAAGCCGAGCCCGAGTTCGTACTCGAGCTCATAATCAACCCGGGCGCCGCGTCCGGGACATGTTCTGCCCTCTCGCACTGCTCTCCGGCGTTCCTCGGGCCTCCGTCTACGCCGAGGCCCCTCGGAAAACCGGCGCGTGGGCGAGGCCGCCACCTCTACGTGGCGGCATCGTCTAGCCCAATTCGACCGTCACCTGGCACGTGCCTTCGCCATTGGCGCCGCACTTCGTCTCGTACGCCTTCGGCTTCTTCTTGATCAGGACCTCGGTGATCCCGGCGACGAAGCCGACCTCGAAGTGGCAAATCCGCTTCGAGATGCTCGCCATGCCCGCGCACGTGATGCACTCGTCCAGGTCCACCACGAGAAGCTTGTCGTCGAGCTGGCGAGGGATGAGAATGCCGATACGTGAATCGCGCACGAACTGGACGACCTCCTTGAGGTATTCGTCCGTGCTCGGCTTGTACAGCATCTGGCCGGCTTCCTTGCCGAGCTCCCTACCGCCGTTCTGGAAAACGACCGCCGCCCCGCGCCCCAGCACCTCCTCGACGTACCCGGCCGAGAAGTGACGGAACACGCGAAAGACCAACAACGGAATGTCGTTTCCCAGAATCGGCCTGTGGGTCTGAGCGACTTCTTGGATGAGACCCATTAGAGCACCTCATTGTCCTTGGATTGACCTGAACTCACACCAACCTCCCCGTGTGGCGGACCAAACCGTGCGCGGCCGGCGCGGGGACTCCCGCTACCCGCCGCCTGCATACGCCCTCGCGCAGGCAGGGCAGCGGCGGACCCGCGTGCCGGCTCGGCGGGGTAGAGGCAGAGTGTACCGTCGGTTCGACCATCGCGTGAAAAATTGGCGGGAAGTCCAAGCGTTGACGTTGCACCCCGGGGCGTGTGCCTACGAGGTCGCGGGGGCCGGGGGCGGTCCATGGACCCGCCCCGGGTTCCGCAGAAACCTTGAACCAAGGCAGGATAGACTGAAACGGACCCCGATGCTAGCCAAGAAATCCCCGCCAAGGGGCTCCGGGCACCGCGAGGATACGCGGCATCGCATGCGATCACAAGAAACCATCCAGCACGCCGATCACGTCCGACAGACCCGTTCGGAAAACCGGACGAACCGTGGCTTGGATCGCTCGGGATGCGGGTCGTGATCTCTTTGTGTGAATTGAGATGCTTGGTTAACGCACCGACACATGCACATCCATGTGCCGAAGTGTGTGAGGATGGGCCTCCGAGGGTCGAGGCCCAGGCGGGGGGACAGGAAAAACCGTCAAGCGGCGACCGAAGGTACGGACTGGAACGTGGCCGCCAGGACGTCAGGCGCAGGTAGGCCGACCGACGAAAGTCCACGCCGCGCCGCCGGGAGCCACGACGCCGGATCCCCCACGATGCCCCGGGCCATCGACTCCAAGAGCCGACGCCGCAGGAGATCCTTGCGCCGGTAGAAGCTCGCCCCGTGCTCGGCGTTCGCATGCGGGACGTAACTCGCCAAGGACACGTGCGTCTTCTCGTGCAGCATCAGATCCACGAGCGCGCCGAACGCCGCCGGATCGTCCTGCTGAAGCACGGACACGAGCAGCGCGCGCACCCGCGCCGACGCGAGGTTGACGCTGATGCCGCTGCCGTCCGTGTGCGCCATCTCGTCCGGGCCGTAGAGATCCTGGTGCACCGAGATCGGCGAGGGCGTGAGCTCCGCCGCGATCGAGATCGCCGCGTCGATCCCCTCGAGCACCGTTATCGCCGCCGCGAGCGCGTCGACGCCTGGCACCTCCTTCGCCGTCGCGAGCAACGTCTCCCGATCGATGCGCTGCATCGCGAGCGCGCCGATGCGCCGTCCCCGGCGGTCTTGCGAGCCCGCCGCCGCAGCCGCCGCGCTCGTCGCGACGAGCCGCCGCCAGAGCGCGTCCGCGAGCGGATCGTCGAGCGAGACGTACGTGCGTCCCGGCAGCGGCGGCTCTCCCATCGGTCGAAGCGTGCCCGCACGGTAAGCGCCAAGCAGATGGCGCAAGGTGACGATGCGCGGGTGCTGTTCGTGCTCGTCGTCGATCGTGATCACGCGGATGGCCGGCGTGTCGAGGAGCGCATCCGCGAACCGCACGACCTCCTCGGGCGCGGCCACGGTGGGGCGCTTCTGCGGCCGTCGCTCGGACTCCGGCGGCGCGGCGCTCGACGGCGTCATCAACGGCCAGGGCTTCGACGAGCGTGTCGCCTCCGTGAGCTCCTCGGGCGCGCTCGCTGCCGCAGGTTGCGTGGGCTGGCCCGCGAGCGCGGCGCAGAGCAGCCGATCGAGGACCGACGAGAGCCGGTGATCCACGGCGCGGAGCAGCTCCCGATCGTAGAGCGCGTCATGCAAGACGAAGCGCTCGAACGCCGCGATGAGCGCCGACTCGACGGCCGCCGAGGCGTGCGCGGCCACCGCCGAGCGACCTTTGTTGAGCGGCACCTCGGCAGGAAGCTCGACGACGATGCCGAAGCCCGCCGACACGATCGCCCGCGCGAGGTCGCGGTGGAGCGAGAGCTCGGGCGCGGTGAAGAGATCCTGACGGACCGCGACGAGCAAGCCGCGTTGCGTGATCGTGACGTGCGGCAGAGCGCCGTCGCCGCGGCCGACCCAGATCGAGATCTCGCCGAGCGGGCCGGTGATCGGACCCCCGACGTGCGCGCGCGCGACGCGGCGCATACGCGTGCGGGCGACGTTGATGAGCACACCGTCGACGTAGATCCGAGCGACGGAGGGATCGACGAACGACGCGGCCGCAGCGACCTCGGAGGCGAGGACCGAGCGGCTGATCGGCTCGTCGAGCAGGAGCCGCACCGACGTGCCGGTCCACCCCTCGACGTGCGGCAGCGGCCGGAGAGACCAGGCGAAATCGGCATACGGCGGGCCCTTGCCGAGCGGCTCGACGCGCAGGAGGTGGCCCTCGGTGCGCGTGCGCGTCTTCACTTCGAGCCGCGGCGCGATCTCGAGCGCGCTGAAGAAGCCGATGCCGTGCTCGCCGATCGCGAGCTCCTCGCCCTCCTTGCCGCTGCGGAACGGGACGAGGAGATCGCCGAGGACCTCGTCGGCCGTCATGCCGCGCCCGCGATCGGTCACGATGATCTCGGTGCCGCCGAGCCCCGACTGCACGTCGATCGCAGCACCGCGCGGTGAGGCGTCGAGCGCGTTCTGGACGAGCTCGCGCAAGGGCGCGATGCGCGAGGCGCTCTGCGCGTAGATCGTACGCGAGAGGATCCGCTCGGCGAGATCGGGGACCGTCGCCTCTCTGCGGCAAGCCTCCACGATGCCCGGGCGGGCCGTGCGGCTCGCCGCGAGGTAGGCCGCCGAGCGGCCATGCACGCGCACGAGGAGCAGGTCCGAGAGACGGCCAGCGTAGACTTCGGTCATCGGTTTCCCCCTGATTTCCCCACCGCCCGAGGCTCGCTCGATCAAGCCGTTCCCGTGACCCCGATGGGCTCGCTGACGATGAGCTCCCGTTCGAGATCCGGTTCACGCATGCCCGTCGCGCGATCGAACGCGACGCGCAGCGCGTACTGCTCCGACCAGCCCACGCGCCGCGCGACGGCGGGCGCGTCCTCGCGCACGAGCAGCGCGTGACGCGTCCCGAGGCAAGGCAGCGGGCCCGGTGCGTTCTTGCGGCCGCGCGCGAGCGCCACGGGGACGGCCTCGGGCCGCTCGGATCGACGGGCGAGCTCCACGATCCCAGGCAGATCCGGGCGGCGACGCGCGAGGCTCGACAGGCTCTCGGCGTGATCGATCTCGAGCTCGCGCGCGAGCAGCTCTCGCTCGCCGGGGATGAAGCCTTGCCACTCGCGCTCGGCCCAGAAGCTCTCGGGGACGAAGAGCCGGCTCTCCACGTTGCTGCCGAGGAAGCCGATCAGCGGCTCGCGTCGCTCCGGCCCGACGAGGTACCGATCGGGGCCGAGCAAGGCGCGCGCGAGCTCGGGCGCGACCTCGTTCCACGCCGCGGATTGAAGCATCAGCGCGCTGATCTGCGCGGCGACCTCCGCCAGGCGATCGGCCGCCTTGCGGCTCGTCCCCGGCGCGCGGGCGAGGTCCACAAGCCTGCGGTAGAACGACGCGGCCGTCGCGCGGAAGTTGCGGCAAGGCTTGAGCGCGTCACGCCCCTCGGTGAGCTCCACCGCGGAGGGAAAGTCGATCAGCGCGAGCTCCGGGATCGCGAGGCAGCCCTCGACCTTCACGCCGGCGTGGTAGGTCGCGGCGCAGATCCCGGTCACGAGCGCGCGGCCGCCCACGTAGAAGCGCGCGATGCGGCTCGGATCCTCGGGGGAGAGCGCATCCGTGAAGTGCGAGCCTCCCGCGAGGTACCGGCCGTCGTTCAGCGGAGCGCTGTCGAGGTTCACGATCGCGCGCTCTTTCGGGAAGAAGTGCAGCGCGTCGCGCAGGTACGCGCGGAGCGGCTCGGCCTCGATGAGGGAGGAGCGAACCTGCACACGCGTCCCGGCGCGCGGCGTGAGCTTGCGGATCGCGCAGACGAGCGACGAGGGCTCGGGGCCGTCGGCGAGCACCGAGAGCGACCAGCCCGAGGTCCCGTCGCCCGTCTCCACCTCGATCGACAGGCTGGTCGGATCGGGCAGCCCGAGGCCGATGACCGAGAAGAAGCCCACGCCGAAGCGCCCGAGGTCCACGCCGGCGCGCTTGTCGGTCGCGAACGGCACGAGCAGCCGCGACAGGATCGTCCTCAGATCCATGCCGATCCCGTCGTCGGTCACGGTCACCACGCCTTCGCGCACCCGCACATCCACGCGGGCGGGGTGCTCGGGCGTCGCGTCGATCGCGTTCAGCACGAGCTCGACCACGGGCCGCAGCGGGTGGCCGAACTGCCGGCCCACCTCCTCATCGAGGATCTTGAGCAGGTAGGCCCGATCCATCGGGGGGCGGGCCGGTGCTCCGGAGCCCGAGACGAGCGCCACGAGCGCGGGCCGGTAGAGCCCGATGGCCACGAGCTCGTGCAACGAGCCCAGGAAGCAGAGCTCGCCTTCCCGTACCCCTCCGCGGGCGATTCCGCCGGCGCGGGCTGCGGCGAGGTCGATGTGCGTCCTCGTGAACGGCCCTACGTGCGCCGATTGCTCGGCCGGAGGCGTCCCGAGGGGCGAAGAGTCCGGAGCGCTGCGTGCCGTCGCCATCGAGCAGACAATGGTGGGCCAAGTTACCTCTCGCGCAAGGGGGGGTTCCGATACCGAGCGTTCTCTTTGGCTTGTGTTCCTGGCGTGGAGACGCGATCCGCCCCGGCGCGTTTGCGTGCCGCTCGTCGTGGTCGATTTCGAGGTCTGGCTTCTGATACGCTCGGGTCGTTTTCCTTACGACTGAGGAGGAAACGATGGGGCGCGTTCTGCGGTGGCTCGGCGTGAGCCTGGGGCTTTTCGTTTCGCTTGGAATCGGGCTCGGGGGAGGCTGCTCAGCGGGAGGCAGCAACCGTCCGGGAAGCGGAGGGGACGGCGGCGAGGGGGGCCCGGGAGGATCGGGGAACCAGGGCCCCGTCGGACCCGGAGGCGGCGGCGTGGGTGGATTCGGCGGCGGCGTGGGCGGCGGGGGCCCGGCTTGCGCGAAATTCACGGCGGAGGCCCAGCAGGCGCCCGCGGCCATGCTCACCATGCTCGACGCGAGCGCCAGCATGAACAAATCGTCCAAGTGGGGGACGGCGCAGCTCGCGATCAAATCGGCGATCGACAAGGACGTCTTCGACACGATGTCCCTGGGCCTCACGGTCTTTCCGGCGAGCTTCATCAACCCGCCGCCCTGCATCTGCTCCTATGTCGAGCTCGATCAGGCGACATGCAATGCCCTCCTCGCGCCGGGCGTCTCGTGCGGCGTCTCCGTTCTCCCGCAGGTGCCCGTGGCGCCGGCCGGGAAAGACAAGACAAACGCCCCGACCGGCGTACGCCGCCAGATGTACGATTGGCTCGTCGGCCATCCGCCGCTCAGCAACGGCGACGACGGATCGCCGATTTACGACGCTCTCAAGGCTGGCTACGAATCCTTGAAAACCGAGAACATCGCCCGGCGTATGCTCGTCCTCATCACGGACGGCGGCTTCTCCTGCACGTCCGTGGCGAGCCCGGCCCGGCCCGGGTACGCCGACGATTACAGTTGTCCCGACTGGGAATATCCGGACAGCGTGAATGCCCTCATCGCGGGCGCCCGGAACGACCCGAACAAGCCCATTTTCACGTTCATCGTGGGCGTTCCGGGGTCGAACAGCACGGGCGTCGACGTCGACGGGTTCGCCACCCCGCCTTACAACATGCTCCTCGCGCTCTCGACGTACGCCGTGAGCGGCTCGCCGGACACCGTGGATCCGAGCTGCGACAAGGGCGCCGCCTTCACGCAAGGCGCGCCTGCCCCTGCCAAACCTTGCCATATCGATCTCTCGAACGGCGCGCAGTTCAACGCCGACGCGCTGGCCAAGGCGATCGCCGACGTCCGCGGCAAGGCGCTCGGCTGCGTCTACGACCTGCCGCCCCCGCCGCCCGGCGAGCAGATCGACAAGACCCAGGTCAACGTGAACCTCACGCTCGACGGCATGCTGCAAAACCTGAAGAAGCGCACGGATCCGCTGGACCTCTGCCCGCAGGACGGCTGCTGGGACTACACCCCGGACGGCAAGGTCCAGCTCCTGGGCAAGGCCTGCGAGGGGCTCGGCGTGGCCACCGACGCGAAGGTCGACATCCAGGTCGGCTGCGAGACCATCCTCAAATAGAAGACGTTTTTCGCGCCAAGCGGGTTTCCGGCGCGGCCCCTCCGTCGTCTTCGTGCGTCCCGACGCGGCGCTCGCCTGTTCCCCGATCTCGCGTGGCGCCCGGCGTGCTACGTCACGGACATGAAGCTCCCATCCCTGCTGTACCCCGATCTGAATCGCACGGGCTCGCTGGGCGTCTTGGTGGTCCGGCTCGTGACGGGCCTGCTCCTCGCCGCGCACGGGTTCTCGAAGCTCGCGGCCGGCCCCGCCGGGCTCGCCGGGGGCCTCGCGATGAAGGGGTTTCCCGCGCCGACGCTCCTCGCCTGGTGCGCGACCCTCGCCGAGCTCCTCGGCGGCATTTGCTTGATGCTCGGCCTGCTCACGCGCCCCGCGGGCGCCGTCGTGGCCTTCAACATGGTCGTCGCCTGGGCCTCCATGCACATGGCGGACGCCGCGCATTTCGGCACGGCCAAAGGCGGGTCGTTCGAATACCCCTTCCTGCTCTCGAGCCTCGGCCTCGCGCTCGCCCTCACGGGCGGCGGCCGTTATTCGCTCGACGCGGTCCTCTTCGGTCGCAAGACCGATTCCGGCGGCGGAGGCGGCTGAATCGAGCGCGGCCCCTCGGCCTTCGGCGAGGCCCAGCGCTCCTGCGCGTCGTCGTGTGGATCTCGCACGCCCTCGAGCTGCGCGTTCACCTCACCGCCGACGAGGAGCGCCATCGAAAGGAGCCAGAGCCAGAACAGCAGCACCGCGACATTCGCGAGCGTGCCGTAGAGCGTCGCGTACCGCGCCAAACTCCGCACGTAGACCGAGAACAACGTCGAGACGATCGCCCACAACGACACGGTCACGAGCGCGCCGGGCCAGACGCGCCTCCGCACCGTGGCCGGGCGCGTGATCGTGAGCCGGAAGAACGCCGCGATCAGCGCCGTCACGATCACCGCAGGCCCGGCCGCCGCCACGAGGGCCCCCCCGAGTGAACCGGTCACGTGCGTGAACAGAATGCCCAGCGCCGTGGCGATCCCGACGAAGGGGATCGCGCCGAGCACGAGCGCGACGCCCACGAGCCGCCGTTTCCACCAGGGACGGGGCGTGCAGACGAACATTGTCTCGAACACGCCAATCGCCGTCGCGGCGCCGCCCGACGCGACCCAGAGGAAGGCGAGGAGCCCGAGCGGCGCGAGCACGAGGGCCTTCGCGTCGGAGATCCGGAAGAAGTCCTCGCCGAGCGCCGCTGAAACGGACGGAGGCGCCGCGCTGAGCAGCGATCCCAGGAGCTCCGCGGCCGCGTCGCGCAGCCGATGCAGCGCCCAGCCGGCGACGGCGAGCAGCGGGATGATGCTGAGGAACGCGTCGAACGCCATGGCGCTCGCGGCCCGCGGCGCATCGTGCAGATCGAGGTAGTGGACCAACCGGCCGAGCGCCCGGAAGGCGGAGCTCGCCAACACGGAGAGGTGCCGCCGGTCCCACATGCCTGTACTGTAGCAAGGCTCCGGCCTTCATGGCGCATTGTGTCGTCGCGTTCGTGCGCCATGGAAAGCAAAAAGCCGACCCCTCATGAGGTCGGCTTTCGCTGTTCTTTTACGATTGCGTCGTGGGTGTCACGACGCGCGCTTCGGATCAGAAGTCGTGGTTGTGGCCCGCATGCGCGCCACCCGCCGCCGCCTTCTCCTCCTTCGGACGCTCCGCGATGAGCGCCTCGGTGGTGAGCATGAGGCTCGCCACGCTCGCGGCGTTCTGGAGCGCCGAGCGCACGACCTTCACCGGGTCGATGACGCCCATCGCGAGGAGGTCGCCGTACTCGCCGGTCGCGGCGTTGTAGCCGAACGAGCCCTGACCGTCGCGGACCTTCTGGACCACGATCGAGCCCTCTTCGCCGGCGTTCGCCGAGATCTGGCGGAGCGGCTCCTCGATCGAGCGGCGGATGATGTTCACGCCGAACCGCTGCTCGTCGTTCACCTCGAGCGAGGCGAGCGAGGCCTGCGCGCGGATGAGCGCGACGCCGCCGCCGGGGACGATGCCCTCTTCCACGGCCGCGCGGGTCGCGTGGAGCGCGTCCTCGACGCGGGCCTTCTTCTCCTTCATCTCGGTCTCGGTCGCGGCGCCGACCTTGATCACGGCCACGCCGCCGACGAGCTTCGCGAGGCGCTCCTGGAGCTTCTCGCGATCGTAGTCGCTCGTCGTGTGCTCGATCTGGGCGCGGATCTCCTGCTGGCGCGCCTTGATCTTGTCCTTCTTGCCCTGACCGCCGACGATCGTCGCGTTGTCCTTGTCGATGATCACGGTCTTGGCGCGGCCGAGATCCGAGATCGTGACGTTCTCGAGCTTGAGGCCGAGCTCCTCCGCGATCACCTGGCCGTCCGTGAGGACCGCGATGTCCTTCAGCATCTCCTTGCGGCGATCACCGAAGCCAGGCGCCTTCACGGCCGCGCAGTGCAGCGTGCCGCGGAGCTTGTTCACGACGAGCGTCGCGAGCGCCTCGCCCTCGACGTCCTCGGCGATGATGAGGAGCTGCTTCTGGCTCTTCGCGATCGCCTCGAGGACCGGGAGGAGGTCCTTCATGTTGGAGATCTTCTTCTCCGAGATGAGGATGTAGGCGTCCTCCATGACGCACTTCATCGCCTCGGCGTCCGTCACGAAGTACGGGCTGAGGTAGCCGCGGTCGAACTGCATGCCCTCGACCACGTCGAGCGTCGTGTCGGCGCTCTTCGCCTCCTCGACCGTGATGACGCCTTCCTTGCCGACCTTCTCCATCGCGTCCGCGAGGAGCTTGCCGATCGTCTGGTCGCCGTTCGCGCTGATCGTGCCGACCTGCGCGATCTCCTTCGCGTCCTGCGTGAGCTTCGCCGAGCCCTTGAGGTTCGCGACGATGGACTCGACCGCCTTGTCGATGCCGCGCTTGATCTCCATCGGGTTGTGGCCCGCCGCGACGAGCTTGGAGCCCTCGCGGTAGATCGCCTGGGCGAGCACCGTCGCCGTCGTGGTGCCGTCGCCGGCGATGTCGCTCGTCTTCGAGGCCACCTCGCGCACCATCTGCGCGCCCATGTTCTCGAAGCGGTTCTCGAGCTCGATCTCCTTCGCGACCGTGACGCCGTCCTTGGTCACGGTGGGCGAACCGAAGCTCTTCTCGATCACGACGTTGCGGCCCTTCGGGCCGAGCGTGACCTTCACCGCGTCCGCGAGGGCGTTGACGCCCGCGAGGATCATGCTGCGGGCCGACTCGTTGTAGATGATCTCTTTGGCTGCCATCTCGATATCTCCAGAATTCAGGGGGCCGCGGCCCGAGTCACGCCTCGATCACGCCCAGGATGTCGTCCTCGCGCAGGATGAGGTGCTCTTCCCCGTCGAGCTTCACCTCAGTCCCCGAGTACTTCCCGAAGAGGACGCGGTCGCCTTCCTTCACGTCGAGGCGGCGCACGGTGCCGTCCTCGAGGACCTTGCCGTTGCCCACGGCGAGGACGGTGCCCTCCACGGGCTTCTCCTTGGCGGAGTCCGGGATGTAGAGCCCGCCCTTGGTCCTCTCCTCTTCCTTGAGTCGCTTGACGATCACGCGGTCCTGCAGCGGCCTGATCTTCGTCGCCATCGTGAAACCCTCCGGGGGTGGCCGAGAGCCACCAGATCCCATTCGCAATGGGCAGGCGCGGAGCGCGCGCATTCATGCTTGGCGCCCCCGCCACATGCCCGATGAGCTTGCGGTTTTTCGATTGTTAGCACTCACGGAGGGTGAGTGCTAACGAGCGGCCCGGAAGATAGTCATGGTCGTTCGGCTGTCAAGCGGCCGAAATTCGCGGCCGAAACGATCGCTGGCAGCCGCCCCCCGGGGTGGCCACAAATCCTCGGAATCCCTCGTAAAACCGTCTGCCGTGTGCTGGGCGTCGTGCGCCTGCTGCGGTAGATTCCGTTCATGAGGCCCGCGTCCGGCCCCGCGCCGTCCGCGAGCCTCTGCCGCCGGTCTTTCGAGGACGAGCTGTTCAACCGGGCGCGTGGCGCCTGCTGGATCCCGGTCCCAAGCGCCCCGTCCAGGACGAGGTGCCCCGTGAGCCGTACAACCAATATCGCGATCTCTCCCAGTATCTCCGACTACTTCATGGACGCCGTCGGCGATGCGCTGCGCGCGCGAAAGATCGAGGCCTCCGCGGCGTCGTCGCATTACCTCGTCGGGGTTCTCTGTGATTATGCCCACCCCAGCGAGGACAACGAGCCGGCTTTTTCCCGGCCCCTCGCTTTCCAGCTCCACGACGCGCTCGAGGCCTCGGGGACCACGCGCTTCCGCCGCCTGCGCGCGCTCGGGGACGGCGTGCTCTACGGGATCGGCTTTTTCGGCGGCCACGTCGACATCCGCGGGATCGACCGCGGCTACGTGATCCGCGTCGGCGCGACCGCGTACGACAACGCCTCGGCCATGCTGCGCACGCCGGGCCAGCGCGCGACCCACGACGTCCTGTCCGAGCTCGCCGATCGCTTCGAGCAATTCGTGGAGGTCCTGAACGAGGTCGCCGACGGCGCCATCGCGCAGGGCGCGCAGGGCCAGCGCGGGCTGCTCAAGCTCTACGAGCGCTGGCTCCGCACGGGCTCGTCGCGCATCGCGGAGGAGCTCGGCGCGCGTGGGCTCGTCGCGACACGTGGAAAGGAGGGCGTTCACTGATGGCGCCCTCGCTGCCAGCGCGCATTCAGGCAGCGCTCGAAGGCACGTACGGCATCCCGGAGGCGCCCTCGGTGGAGGACTTCATCCAGCCGATCGACGCGTCCGAGGAGGAAGGCCGCGAGGTCCTCTTCGTGCGCGAGGACGAGGACGGCGTCTCCATGGCGCTTCATTTGCCGCGCGCGGCGCTCGAACCGAAGAGCCCGCCGTTTGATCTGCTCTGCCAGGTCGTGGAAGGCGTGAGCCATTTCCTCTGCCTGGCCGAGCGCGCGCGTCGGGAGCTCCCGGTCACGCAGCTCGAGCTGGAGCTCCAGGCCGAGGTCGACAAGTACGTGCTCTTCGTGCACGGCCCGCTCGCCGCGCGGCGCTTCGATCCCAGCCGCGCGGCCCGCATCCGCGCGCGCCTCTTCGAGGCCGTGGCGTATCTCCATCCGCCTGGCACCGAGCGCGGCGATCGCTACCGCCTCGCCAATGATCTCGCCGCGCGCTTCGCGGGCAGGCTCGAAGAGAGCTTCGCGCGGCGTGGCCACTTCGATCGGATGCGCCGCGCGCTCCGCTCTTTCTACGCGGCCGGACAATCCGACAAGATCAGCCTCGCCCGCGCGGCTTAGACCATCCCGTTCGTCCGGAAATACTCGATCGCGTGCTCGACCGAGGTCCGGAGCGGCGTGCAGGGCATGCCGAGCTCGCGCCGGGCCTTCTCGCCGTTGAAGTAGGCGTACTCCTGCATGTAGCGGACGCTCTTGTACGTCGCGAGCGGCGGCGCGTGGCTCACGTGATCGGACCAGGATTCAAGGCCGAAGGCCATCGCTCGCGCGAGGCCCGAAGGGATCGGCAGGCGCGGCGGCGTCTTCCCCGCGACCTCGGCGACGAGCTCGAGGAACGCGCGGAACGAGATGTTGTGGTTTCCCAGGATGTACCGCTCGCCGAAGCGCCCGCGGGTCTCGGCCGCGACGTGCGCTGCGGCGACGTCGTCCACGTCGACCGCGCAGAACCCGCCTTTCCCCACGCCGGGCATCTTTCCGCGGAGGAACGAGAGGATGATCCCGCCCGTCGGCGTGGGCCCGATGTCACGCGGGCCGAAGGGGAACGCGGGGTTCACGATCACCACGGGAAAACCCGACTCGGCGAGGCGCATGACGACCCGCTCGGCGTGGTACTTCGAGGCGATGTAGTCGTTCGCGATGTTCCAGAGGTTCCACGGCGTCGACTCGTCGGCGGGGCTCGCGTCGTCCTTCAAGCCGACGGCCGCGATCGAGGACGTGTAGATCACGCGGCGAACGCCGACGTCGCGGGCCGCGAGGAGCGAGGTCAACGTGCCCTCGATGTTGACGCGGTGGATCGGCGTCGGATCGGGCATCCACACCTTGTAGATGGCCGCGAGGTGGTAAAACGCGCCCGCGCCTTCGAGCGCCTTGCGCATCCCCTTCGCGTCGCAGACGTCGACTTCGACGCGCTCGACACGATCCGCGGGCAAACCTTCGAGGTTCTTCGGGTTGGCGCCGGGCTCGACGAGCGCGCGCACCTTGCGGCCCTCTTCGAGCAGCTTGCGCACGACGGCCGAGCCGATGAATCCCGTGGCGCCGCTCACGGCGGCGAGGTCCTGCGTGGTCATGGTGCGCCACCATGCTCGCCCGAGTTGGCGGCCAAGGGAACGAGGTACGTCGTGGCGAAGTTCGTCCGGCGCTTCCTGATGCGTGTCCGCGTGTACGGGCAGCGCTCTACGAAGATATCGGGAATGTCCAGCCGCCCTCGTCGTTTGGGGGCAAGGACGCCTGCGCCGAGGCTCCGAGATGCTGTGGTGAAAGTGCCCGGCGCATGTAGGCCTTGACCTTCCACCCTTCCGCGTACTCTCATCCCGAAACGATGTCGTCCGCCAGCACCAGCACGAAGCCCCTCACCGTCGTCGTCGCCGAGGACGAGCCCGCCATGCTGAGCCTGGTGGCTCGCCATTTGAGGACCCTCGGCTTTCAGGTCCACGATGCCGCCGACGGCGAGACCGCCTGGCGCCTCACGCAGCAGCATCATCCCGATCTCGTGATGCTCGACGTGATGATGCCGCAGATGAGCGGCTGGGAGGTCGCGAAGCTCGTCAAGGCGCCGGGCGCCGCGGGCGGAACGCTCGCGAACACGCCGGTCCTGATGCTCACGGGCATCGGCGAGAGCATGAACGCGATGACCTCGCCGCTCTTCGCCGACGGTTGGCTCGACAAGCCGTTCGAGTTCGCAAGGCTCGACGAGAAGATCAGCGAGCTGCTCGCGAAGTACGGCAAGGACATGCCGCCGCGCCGCGCGCTCGACGACGCCGAGCTCGACGAGGAGCCGATCGAGGAAGCCGCGCCCCCGCCGAAGCCCGCGCGCGCCGCGAAGAAGGCGACGAAGAAGGCCATGAAGAAGGCGGCGAAGAAGGCGGCGAAGAAGCCCGCCGCAAAGAAGGCCGGCAAGGCCGCGGCGAAGGCCACCAAGACCACGAAGAAGGTGGCCACGAAGGCTGCGGCGCCGGCGAAGAAGGCGGCCGCGAAGAAGGCCACGAAGAAGGCGGCGGGCAAGGCGCCGGCCGCGAAGAAGGCGGCGAAGGGGAAGGCGACGGCGGGGCGGAAGTCGACGGCGAAGAAGCCGCGCGCGGCCGCGCGTCGATCGAGCTGACGGCGCGAAGGCCTGCACGAGGAGGGCGCAGCGGACGGTCTTCGTCCGACGCGCCCTTCGTCGTTTGTGGCTGCGTCGGGCCGTGACGTTCCTGGAGGCGGGTAGGGGGGCGCCCCGAACGCGCTCGCGCCTCGGGGGAATCCTCCCGGCGCGTGGGGCGTAAGATCGCGCTGCGCGGCGCGTTCCGAGGGTAGGAACTTACGGGCGCCCGAAACGTCAACAGCTACAATGACGCCCCTCACCTCCCGGCGATCGGTCCTCCCGGGGCGATCGGAGCGACTTCTACCGTGAGCGATCACCGTACCCAAGGGCTCTCTCGCATCCGCCGCGCCGCCGCGATCGTCTCGCTCCGGCTGCGCATCGCGCGGGCCGTACGTTACCTGCCGAACGCGCTCACGCTGGCGTTCGCCGTCGTCGCGGGCACCCTCGCGTGCCGCAAGTTGTTCCCCGACCACGTCTCCGAGCAGCGCGCGCGCCACATCCTGATCGGCGCCGCCGCGGCCGTCGTCGCCGTCGCGCTCGTGGGCCTTCTCCGCAAGCTCCCGCCGCGCGCCGGCACGATCGCGCTCGATCGTCATCACAAACTCCACGACCGGCTCACGAACGCGCTCGCCTTCGACGCCCTCAAGGCGTCCGACCGCACGCCGCTCATGGAGGTTGCCATCGACGACGCGTGCGAGAACGTGCGGGATCTGAAGCCCGGCAAGGCCGCGCCGATTCGTTTGCCCTCCGACTATTTCGCGGCGTTCTTGGTCGGCGTCGGCGCCGTCGCGCTCGCGCTCTTCGAGATCCGCACGCCCATCAAGGAGGCGCCGCCGCAGCTCCGCACGATCGACGCGGTCGCGCTCTCGGACGACGATCTGGAGCTCTTCCGCGAGGCCGCGAAGGAGCTCGCGAAGAAGGAGCAGACGCCCGAGGTGCAGGCCGCGATCGAGCGGTTCAATCAGCTCGTCGAGGACATCGCGAACAAGCGGCTCGATCGCACGGAGGCCTTCCGCAAGATGGAGGCCATCGAGCGTGACCTCTTGAAGGGCGCCGAGGCCGATCGGAAGGCGCTCGAAGAGGCGCTCGAGCAGATGGGCAAGGACCTCGAATCGAGCGAGCTCTCGAAGCCGGTCGGCGAGTCGCTGAAGAAGAAGGACCTCGAGAAGGCGAAGAAGGACCTGAAGGAGCTCGCCGAGCGGCTGCGCGACGCGAAGAAGAAGCCGGACAAGGCCTCGCTGGAGCGGCTCAAGGACGCGCTGAAGAAGGCCGCCGATCGGCAGAAGGACGCGCGCGCCGCGATCAACGAGAAGCGCGCCGAGGTCCGCGAGGAGCTGCTCAAGAAGAAGCAAAAGAAGAACGAGCAGGACGGCGGCCCGCCGGACGAGCAAGAGGAGCGCCTGCTCAAGAAGAAAGAACGCGAGCTCGAGCGGCTCGATCGCGAGGCGGAGAAGCAAGAGCGCGTCGGGCGGCAGCTCGACAAACTCGATCGCGCGCTCGCGAAGGCGGCCGAGGATCTGATGCGCGAGCTCGGCGCTTCCGCCGAGGATCTCGAACAAGCGGCCGAGGACATCAACCGCATGCAGCAGGAGGAGATGTCCGAGAAGGAGAAGGAAGAGCTCCGGCAGCGGCTCGAAGAGCTACGCGAGATGCTCCGGCAGCAGGGGCAATCGGGCAAGCAGCGCATGTCCCGCATGCTCCGCTTCGGCAAACGCGCGCGTGGCGGTCAGGGGCAAGGCCAGCCGCAGCAGGGCCAGGGCCAGCAGGGTCAGGGCCAAGAAGGGCAAGAGGGCCAAGAGGGCCAAGAGGGCGAGGGCCAGGACGGCCAGAACGGCCAGAACGGCGGCCAGCAGAGCGGTGGTCAGGGCAAACAGTGGGTGATCGGCCCCGGCGGCAAGCGGATGCTCGTCCTGTCGCAAGGCGGCGGCGGCCAGGGGCAGGGGCAAGGCCAGGGCGAGGGGCAAGGCCAAGGCCAGGGCGAGGGCCAGGGGCAGGGCGGTCAGGGCACGGAGCCGGGCGGCAAGGGCGTCGGCTCGGGGCACGACGGCGACATCGCCGGCAAGCGCACCGATCCCAAGATGGGGACGCAGGACGTGCAGGCCCAGGGCCTCGACAGCGGCGGCGGCCCGTCGAACAGCGAGGTGATCCTCGCGGCGGCCGAGAAGGGCTTCCGGGGCGGCGGCTACAAGAAGGTCTTCACGCAGTACAAGACCGTCGCCGAGGAGCAAATCAACAAAGAAACGGTGCCCGACGGGTACCGTTTCTACGTGCACCGCTATTTCCAGCTCATTCGACCCAGGGAGTGAGCGGCGCGCGCGGGCACGATTGGTTTTTCCAAGTAGAACGATAGGGGAAGAGATGGCCGAGAAAAACAAGGATCTCGCGCGCGCCGAGGTCGCCGATTTTCAGAAGAGCATCGGCGAGCTGCGTGAGGAGGTGGGGAAGGTCATCGTCGGCAACCGCATGGTCGTCGACGGCGTGCTCACGTGCATGCTGGCCGGCTCCCACGCGCTGCTCGAAGGCGTGCCGGGCCTCGGCAAGACGATGCTCGTCCGGACGATGGCGCAGGCGCTGGAGCTGCAGTTCTCGCGCATCCAGTTCACGCCCGACATGATGCCGGCTGACATCCTCGGGACGACGATGATCGACGAGGGCGCGGGCGGGCAGCGCTCGCTCTCGTTCCGCAAGGGGCCGATCTTCGCGAACATCGTGCTCGCCGACGAGATCAACCGCGCCACGCCGAAGACGCAGAGCGCGCTGCTCGAAGCGATGCAGGAGCACCGCGTCACGGTCTCGAAGCAGAGCTACACGCTCGAAGAGCCGTTCTTCGTCCTCGCCACGCAGAACCCGCTGGAGAGCGAGGGCACGTATCCGCTCCCCGAGGCGCAGCTCGATCGTTTCTTCTTCAAGCTCCACGTGCCCTTCCCGGGCCGCGAAGAGCTGCATGGGATCCTCGATCGCACGACGGGCATGGACGCGCCCGAGGCGAAGCCGGTCGTCGACAAGAAGCGGCTGCTCGCGATGCAGAAGCTCGTGCGCGAGGTGCCGGTGGCGCGGCACGTCCAGGACTACGCGGTGCGCCTGCTCCAGGCGACGCACCCGGAGGGCAAGTCGCTCGACCTCGTGAAGCGCTTCGTCAAGTTCGGCTCGTCGCCGCGCGGCGCGCAGGCGCTCCTGCTCGCGGCGAAGATCCGCGCGCTCTTCGAGGGGCGGTTCGCGGCGTCGGTGGACGACGTGAAGGGCGTGTGTTTGCCGGCGCTCCGGCACCGCGTGCTCCTCAACTTCGAGGGCGAGGCCGAGGGCGTGAAGACCGACGACGTCCTCCTCGCGATCATGAAGCAGCTCCCCGACACCGCCGAGTAGGGACCGTCCTCGCCATGGGTGTGCTCGAGTTCCTGGGGCTCCGGCCCGACAAGCCGTCCTTGCGCCGCGGCGGCGCGGCGGGCGAAGACGATCTCTTCGACGACGAGTTCCAGCGCAAGCTCGAGTACCTCGCGATGGTGAGCCGCCGCGTGTTCTCGGGCGCGATGCGCGCCGAGCGCCGGACGAAGAAGACGGGCTCGGGCATCGAGTTCGCCGATCACCGCGACTACGCGCCCGGCGACGACATCCGTTACCTCGACTGGAGCGCCTACCAAAAGTTCGATCGGCTCCTCATCCGCCTCTACGAGGAGGAAGAGGATCTTGCGATCTACTTCATCCTCGACACGTCCTCGTCGATGGGCTTCGGCGAGGGAGAGAAGCTCCGGCAGGCGAAGCGCCTCTGCGCGGCGCTCGCGTACGTGGGCCTGGCGAACCTCGATCGGATCGCGATCGTCGCCGCCACCGACGAGGTCAGCGGGCGAATGCCGACCACGCGCGGCAAGGCGCGCATCTTCCGCATCTTCCGCTTCCTCAACGGCGTGAAGGCCGAGGGCCCGACGGACCTCGGCGCGGCGATGAAGACGTTCGTCGCGCAGCACAAGCGCCGCGGCCTCGCCGTGTTGCTCACCGACCTCTACGATCCGGAGGGCTTCGAGCGCGGGATCAATGCGCTGCGCTTCAACCGCTTCGAGCCCTACGTGATCCACCTCGTCGATCGGAACGACGCGCGGCCCGACATCAAGGGCGACGTGCGCGTCTACGACTGCGAGACAGGCCAGGAGCGCGAGGTCACGGTCACGGCCAAGGTGCTCGAAAAATACCAGCAGGCGTACGAAGGCTACCTGGAGGAGGTGCAGCGGTTCTGCACGACGCGCCAGGTGAGTTACTTCCGCGCCGACGTCGACGTGTCCTTCGACGAGCTCATCCTCCGCGTCTTCCGCCGCGGCGGCTTCCTCCGGTAGGCCATGCATTTCGTCGGCGTCCCGCTCGCGACCCTGCTTCAGATCGGCGCCCTCGCCGGCAGCGTGGTCGTCGTCTTCTACATCCTGAAGCTGCGTCGGCGCCCCGTCGCCGTCCCCTTCGAGAAGCTCTGGGAGCGCATCCTGCGCGACAAGGAGGCGACGAGCCTCTTCTCGCAGTTGAAGCGTTTCCTCTCGCTCCTCCTGCAGCTCGCGCTCCTCGCGCTGCTCTTGCTCGCGCTCGGCGATCCGCGGCCCGCGGCGAACATCCTCGAAGGTCGCAACATCATCGTGCTCGTCGACGCGAGCGCGAGCATGAAGGCCACGGACGTCGCGCCGTCGCGCATCGAGGCCGCGAAGGACGAGGTCAAGCGCATGGTCCGCGGCCTCTCGGGCAGCGATCGCATGCTCATCGCGCAGATGGACGCGGCCGTGACGCCGCTCTCCACGATGACGAGCGAGATCCCCGACCTCGAAGCGGCCGTCGCGTCGATCAAGGCGACCGACGCGAGCGCCGACTTCGCGCGTGGCCTGCGCTTCGGGGCCGACACGCTGCGTGGCCTCTCGTCGCCGGAGATCATCGTCGTGTCGGACGGCGCGCTCGGCCCCGCGGTCGACGCCGCCGGACCCGTGGAGCTCGGCGATGTGCGGATCTCGTATCTGCCCATCGGATCCCGCGCGACGAACGTGGCGATCACGGGCTTCTCCGTGCGGCGGTACCCGCTCGACAAGAGCCGCTACGAGGTGATGCTCGAGGTCACGAACACGAACGACGAGCCGGTCGACGTCGAGCTCTCGCTCTTCGGCGACGGGCAGCTCACGGACCTCTCGCAGATCCGGCTCGGGCCCAAGGAGCGGCTGCCGCGCTTCTATCCGAACCTCTCGGGCGCGTCGAAGACGCTCGAAGCGAAGATCGCGTACGCGAACGGCAGCCGCGACGATCTGCCCGCCGACGATCACGCCTTCGCGCTCTTGCCCGAGCGCAGGCGGTCCCGCGTGCAGGTCGTGACCTCGGGCAACATGTTCCTCGAAGCCGCGCTCCTGCTCGACGAGTACCTCGAGGTCACGACGATCGATCCCTCGCGGTACCCGGCCAAGGGCAACTTCGACGTGACCATCTTCGACGGCGTGACGCCGAACGTCGCGGCGGGCAGCGGCAGCCTGCTCTACCTGAACCCCTCGGGCGAGAACGTGCCGTTCGAGGTGGGCAAGCCCGTCGAAGATACGGATCCGAACTATCGGCTCGGCTTCGACGAGCTCGACGAGAAGCACCCGATCCTCCGCTACACGGTCCTCTCGGACGTCAACATCGGGCGCGCGCGTCCGCTGAAGGGCGAGAAGGAGGACAAGGTGATCGGCAAGAGCTACAAGGGGCCGATCCTGATCGCTGGCACCCGCGCGGGCGTGAAGTTCGTCGCGCTCGGCTTCGACGTCCGCGAGAGCGATTTCCCGCTGCGGATCTCCTGGCCGCTCTTCCTGCTCAACACGATCAACGAGTTCGTCGAGGAGGATGTCCAGTACATCTCCTCCTTCCGCACGGGCGCGGTCTGGCAGATTCCGGCCTCGTCCGCGGCGGAGACCGCGACGCTCGAGTTGCCCGACGGAACGAAGCGCAGCGTGCCCGTGAAGGACGGCCGCGCGATCTTCCTCGGCCAGCAAGCGGGCTTCTACAAGCTGTCCATGGGGCAGGACGAGACCACGACGTTCGCGGCGAACCTCGTCGATCCGGCCGAGAGCGTGATCAAGCCGGCGACGGAGCTCGTCGTCGGGGGGCGCGCGGCGGGGCCCGTCGGGGAGTTCAAGGTCGGCGTGCGGCGCGAGATCTGGATCTACTTGCTCGCCGCGGTGCTCCTCGTCACCGCGATCGAGTGGCTCACGTTCCATCGGAGGGTGACGGTGTGAACAAGCGCCTTCGGGTCATCGCTTGGGTCTCGACCTGCCTCGCGCTCGCTGGGCTCCTCTTTTGGGCCTATCGGCGCTTCGTCCTCTTGCACCCCGATCCCACGCTGACGTGGGTGCGCCATGGGATCACCTACGAGCTGCTCAACCCGAAGATGCTCGGGGCGGTCCTGCTCGCGCCGTGGTTCGTCGCCGTCCTCTCGCAGTCGCTCGCCGATCTGCCGTGGCCGCAGCGCGTGCTTTCGGTGCTGCTGCGCATCTCGTTCGTCGCGCTCCTCGCGCTCGGCCTCTCGCGCCTCGCGCGCACGGCCACGACCGAGAAGGTCTGCACGGTCTACCTCGTCGACGTCTCGGACTCCGTTACGGACGAGGCGCTCGACGACGCGCGCGCGGCCGTGCAGCGGGCCTGGGCCGAGAAGCCGAAGGACGGCATCGTCAAGCTCGTCACGTTCGCCAAGCGGCCACGCGTCGTGGAGGCGCCGGAGGCCGAGGGCGAGGAGAACGCGAAGCCTCCGCCGATCACGCGGCACGAGAGCGCCGACAAGGCGCAGTCGGAGTCGCTCGGCGCAGGCTCGAACCTGCAGGCCGCGCTCCAGCTCGCGTACGGCCTTTATCCGCAGGGCTACTTGAAGCGCGCCGTGCTTCTCACGGACGGCGTGCAGACCGAGGGTGATCTCCTCGCCGAGTCGAACCGCGCCAAGGAGTTCGGGATCAAGCTCTTCACGATCCCGTACCGCAGGCCTGCGCCGCCCGAGGTGGCCGTGCGCGAGCTCAAGATGCCGGAGCGCGTGAAGGTCGGCGAGACGTTCGCGATCCACGCCGACATCTACGCGACGCGGGCGACGAAGGCGCGCGCGCGGCTCTACCAGGGCGAGGCGCTGAACGGGCTCGAAGGCATCAAGGAGCTCGATCTCAAGGCCGGCCCGAACGACGTCATCTTCAAGAGCGTCGTGCGTATCGCGGGCCAGGTGACGTACGCGTTCGAGGTCGACGAGATCCCGGCCGACAAGTTCAAGGAGAACAACAAGTTCTCCACGACGATCGACGTCCCCGGGCGTCCGGCGGTGCTCTACATCGAGGGCACGCCGCAGCACGCGGGGCCGCTCTCGAGCGCGCTCACGGCGCAGCAGCTCGACGTCGACGTGCGGCCGCCCGCGGGTTTTCCGGCCTCGATCAAGGAGATCGAGCGCTTCGACTTCGTGATCCTGAGCGATACGCCGAAGGACGCCGTGTCGCTCCAGGCGCAGGAGCTCATCGAGACGTACGTCCGTGATCTCGGCGGCGGCTTCCTCTTCGCGGGCGGCGAGGCGGGCTACGGGCTCGGCGGCTGGTACCACTCGACGATCGAGCGGCTCTTGCCCGTCCGTATGGACAACGAGCGCAAGAAGGAGATGCCGAGCGTCGCGATGGTCCTCGTCATCGACCGCTCGGGCTCGATGACCGGCCTGCCGCTGGAGATGGCGAAGGCCGCGGCGAAGGCCACGTCGGGCGTGCTCTCGTCCGACGATCTGATCGAGGTGATCGCCTTCGACTCGGCGCCGACGCGGTACGTGAAGATGCAGCCGGCGAGGAACCGCTCGCGCATCCAGGGCGACATCGCGCGCATCCAGCCGGGCGGCGGCACGGAGATCTTCCCGGCGCTCGACGCGGCCTACCAGGACCTCACGGTCACGCAGGCCCGCAAGAAGCACGTCGTCTTGTTGACGGACGGCAAGGCGTCGAACTCGGGCATCCGGGATCTCGTCTCGGCCATGATCGCCGAGTCGATCACGGTGACGACCGTCGGCCTCGGCGGCGACGTGGACGAGCAGCTCCTCAAGATGATCGCCGACGTCGGTGGCGGCCGGTATCACGCCGTCGGCGACGCGAACAACCTGCCGCGCGTCTTCACGAAGGAGACGGAGATGATCGCGCGCGCCGCCGCGGTCGAGGAGTGGTTCCCCGTCACGCAGGTCGGCGACGCGGCCTTCCTCCGCGGCATCGATGTGCGCACCGCGCCAAACCTGCACGGCTACGTCTCGACGAAGATGAAGCCGCCGCCCGCGGTGGAGCTGCTTCAGAGCGACACGCAGGAGCCCATCCTCGCGCGCTGGCGTGTGGGTCTCGGCTGGACGCTCGCGTGGACGAGCGACGTGAAGTCGCGCTGGGCGGTCGAGTGGCTCCGGTGGCCGGGCTTCGAGCGCTTCTGGGGCCAGCTCGTGCACGAGCACATGCGGCAGAAGCATCGGCGCGAGCTCGACATGAAGGCCGAGGTCGTGGGCGGGCGGCTGCGCGCCTCCGTCGACGCCTTTGGGGCCGACGAGCGCTTCGAGAACAACCTGACCTCGAAGCTCTCGATCATCGTGCCCGGCGGCGAGACGAAGGTCGTCGACTTCCGGCAGACGGCGCCTGGTCGGTACGAGGTCGACGAGCCGCTCGACAAGTACGGCTCCTTCCTGCTGCGCGCCGAGCACATGCGCGAGGCCGAGGGCGGATCGATGAAGCAGGTCGCCGTGAGCTTCGGCCACGTGTCGAACCCGTATCCGAAGGAGTACGCGAGCTTCGAGGCCGATCTCCCGACGCTCGAGAAGGCAGCCCTCGCCACGGGTGCGTCCGTCGATCCGGCCTCCGTGCAGGCGATCTTCGATCCGGCCGGCGAGAAGGTGACGTACCACGAGGAGCTGTGGACGCGCTTCGTGTACGCGGCGATCGTGGTCTTCCTCCTCGACCTCTTCGTCCGTCGTGTTCGCCTGTTCGATCGCAAGTTCCTGCCGAAGCGCGGGGCGCGCCCGTCCGGGCAAGCGGCCTCTGCGCGGGGGGCTTGATGCGCGGAGGGAGCGGGCCGTGGGGGGCGCACGTGCGGGCTTGCTCGCCGACCCGGACGGGAAATGCACGTGGCAGCCGCGTCTCGGGTTCCGTGTTTCCAGGTGAAGTGGTAGAAGGGGACGAAGGTTCGTCCTTCTGTCGACGACCTTCGGCCGATCTTGGACATTCCCAGCTCGGCCCCCGAACCCCTGCGTGATGACGTGAGTTCTCTCGATGCCCTCCTGACCCGCCTCGAAGCGGGGCGCCCGCTCGTCCTGGGTGGCGATCCGGTCTCGTCCTTCGCGGCGAGGGGCGTGGAGACCTCCGGCGCAGCGCCCCTCGGGCGCGCCGTGCGTGAGAACCCCGCCGCCGTCTCCGAGCACTATCGCCAGGAGATCGCTGCGGGATCGGATGTGATCGTAGCGGTCACGGACGAGACGATGCCGCGGGCGCTCGCGCAGATCGGGATGGCGTTCCGCTCGGCCGCGCTCACGGGCGCGGCGGTCGACCTCGCGATCGAGGCGGTGGGCACGGCGCATCGGCCCGTCGTGGTGGCGGGCCTGCTCGGCGCGCGCTGGATCGCGCCGGCGCTGCCGGAGCGGATCACCGAAGAGTACGCGATGCACGCGACGCGCCTGTCGACATCGGGTTGCGACCTCATCATCGCGCGCGGTTTCTCGCCGGAGGCGTTCCGGCACGGCACGCAGCTCGCGCGCATGGCGCGGCTCTCGGCCATCGTGAGCGCGTGTGCGACGCAGCTCCCGACGTGGGCGTTGCTCGAGACATCAGACGGCGAGCGTGTCGTCGATGGGGACTCGTTGGAAGAGGGGACACGCGCCGCGGTCGAGGCGGGCGTGCATGCCGTGCTCGTCGACGTAACGAGCGAGAGTGCGGCCAAGGCTGCGCTGGAGATCGTGCTGCGCGCGGGGGCTCCGCGCGTCGGGGTTCTGCTCGCGGCGAGCCCCGAGTGCCAACATGGCGTACCAGACACCACGACATCGGTGGAAGCGTGGGCCGCGGCGTGCAAACGTCTGGTGGACGCAGGGGCGAGGTTCGTCGGCGGTGGTGCTGGGACCACGGCAAAACACGTCGCAGTCCTCGCGCGTGTGCTTGGCCCGAAGGGCTCCGGCTCGGAGCGCTCCCCGATGTGGCCGCAGGCCGTCTAGGCCTGATCTGCGCCCCAACTCCCCTCGAACAGTCCGAGAACCACGAACGATGGCCGAAGCGAGCCTTTCGAATCAGGCGGAGATCATCCGCGGCATCGATGACCTCCTGATCCCCTTCCACGCGGCGATGAAGCCGCGCGATCGCTACCGCATCGGCGCAGAAGCCGAGAAGTTCGGCGTCGACACGACGACCGGGGCGCCCCTTCCTTACGAGGGCCCGCGCAGCGTCCTCACGGTGCTCGAAGCGCTCGTCGAGCGACACGGCTGGAAGATCGATCGCGAATCGCCCACGGGCCCGATCATCGCCCTCGAACGCGCGGGCGCCTCCGTGACCTTGGAGCCGGGCGGCCAGCTCGAGCTCTCCGGCGCCGCGTTCGACAACATTCACCAGATCTGCCTGGAGATGAGCGGTCATCTCGCGGAGCTGCGCGACATCTCGGGCGAGCTCAACCTGAGCTGGCTTGGCGTCGGGTTTCATCCGCTCGCGCGGCAGGACGAGCTGCCGTGGGTGCCGAAGTCTCGGTACGGCATCATGCGTCGTTACCTGCCGACGCGCGGCACGGGCGGCCTCGACATGATGCGCCGCACGGCCACGGTGCAGGCGAACTTCGACTACTCCAGCGAGGAGGGCGCCATGCGCGCGCTCCGCGTCTCGCTCCGGCTCTCGCCCGTCACCACGGCCATGTTCGCGAACTCCCCGTTCGTCGAGGGCGGCCTCTGGGGTGGCAAGAGCCGGCGCGCGCTCACGTGGCTCAGCGTGGATCCCGCGCGGCAGGGGCTGCTGGAGAACGTGCTCGAGCGCGGCAAGCGCTTCGTCGACTACGTCGAGTGGGCGCTCGACGCGCCCATGTTCCTCATCAAGCGCGGTGAGACCGTCCTCGAGAACACGGGCCAGTCCTTCCGCAGCTTCTTGAAGCACGGCTTCCGGGACACCCGCGCCACCTCGACCGACTGGCAGACGCACCTGAACACGCTCTTCCCCGAGGTGCGGCTCAAGCGCACGATCGAGGTCCGCGGCGCGGACTCGCAGTCGGCCGCGCTCACGTGTGCGCTGCCGGCGCTCTGGACGGGGATCCTCTACGACGATCGGGCCCTCGACGAAGCCGAGGCGCTCACCGAGAGTTTCACGTATGCCGAGCTCGAAGCGCTCCGTCCGGCGATCGCCGAGAAGGGGCTCGGGGCCACGTTCCGCGGCGAGCGGCTCGCGGCGCTCGCGGAGCGCGTGCTCGTGATCGCCGAGGGCGGGCTCGCGCGGCGGGCGCGAATGCGCAATGGCAAGGACGAGCGCGTGCACCTCGCGCGCCTCGGCAGCCTTGTCGAGAAGGGCCAGTGTCCTGCCGACGCGCTCGTCGAGGGCCTCGAAGCCAGCTCGGATCTGCGCCGCGAGATCCTCGTGCGGGCTCGCATCTAGGGCCGCCTTCGCAGGGAGAACGAGCCATCGCTCGGCGCGCTCTCCTGCTCCTTGGGGGACGGGGTTCGGACGATGTCGACGATTCTCTATCTGCTCGCGACGGCGCTTCTCATCCTGCTGAACGCGTTTTTCGTCGCCTCCGAGTTCGCCATCGTCAAGATGCGCCCGTCGCGCCTGGAGCAGCTCGTGCGCAGCGGCGACGCGCGGGCCAAGCGGGCGCTCGCGATGTCGCAGCGCCTCGACGCCTACCTCTCGGCGAACCAGCTCGGCATCACGCTCGCGAGCCTCGGCCTCGGCTGGATCGGCGAGCCTGCGGTCGCGCACCTCCTCGAACCTGCGCTCCTCCGGTTCGGCGTCGGCCCCGAGGCCACGCGCGCGATCGCCCTCGGCGTCGCGTTCACCCTGATCATGTCGCTGCACACGATCATCGGGGAGCTCGCGCCGAAGACCCTCGCCATCCAGCGCACCGAGAAGGTCACGCTCTGGGCCGCGCAGCCGCTCCACGTCTTCTTCCTCCTGATGTGGCCCATCATCTGGGTCCTCAACTCCGCCGCGAACGGCTTCGTCCGCCTCTTTGGCCTCCAGCCCGCGCACGAAGAGGAGATCGCCCACACCTCCGAGGAGCTCCGCATCCTCCTCACGCGCAGCCCCGCCGGCCTCGATCCCGCCCTGCGCAGCATGCTCGTGCGCATCTTCGATCTGCGCCGCCGCACCGCGCGCCACGTCATGTCGCTCCGCAGCGAGGCCGCGACGCTCCGGGCTGCGATGAGCATCGACGAGGCCGTGAAGATCGTCGCGGAGGCCGGATACTCGCGGTATCCCGTCCTCGACGCCCAGGGCCACACCGTGCTCGGGTACCTGCACCTGCGTGACCTCTTCGACGTCCTCTCGGGCCGTCGCAAGGCCGCGCGTGTCGCCGAGCTCCTCCGCAAGCCGATCTTCGCCCGCGAGACCACCTCCGTCGAGCGCCTCCGCCTGGAGATGCAGGCCAAGCAGATCCCCGTCGCGATCGTGACGAGCCCGACCGGCGAGTTCGTCGGACTCGTCACGATCGAGGACGTGCTCGAAGAGATCGTCGGCGAGATCCGGGACGAGAACGACGAGGAGGTCCCGCCGATCCATCGCCGTGGTCCGGGCCTCGTGGAGGTCGACGGCCGTGTCCTCCTCGCGGACCTCGAGCGCGACGCGGGGATCGTCCTCCTGCCCGAGGCGAAGACCGTCGAGACCGTGGGCGGCTACATCCTCGAACGGCTCGAACACCCGGCCGAGCCTGGGGATCGCGTCGAGTGCGAGGGCTACACGCTCGTCGTGACCGACGTCGTCGGCCGTCGCGTGCGTCGCGTCCGCATCATCACGACGGACAAGTCGGTGCCGCCGCCGCCACCGTCGGCGGCCGAGGCGGAGGGCGGCGCGCTGCCCGAGTGATGGGCGGAGTGGACTCGGGCTCGCACTCGGTTTAACCGGGGGGCATGCACAAGGCACAGGGTTTGGCGGGCGTGCTTGCGCTCGCGGGGGTGCTCTCCGGTTGCGGCGGGGCCGGCGAGCCGTGGCCGAAGCGGCCGCTCTTGAACGAGATGACGAAGGATCGTGCGGCGGAAGGCGCCCCCAAGACGGCGGCGCCTGCGGCCGATCCGACGCGCGGCACGATCCTCGGGCCTGAGAAGAGCGCCATCACGTACGAGCGCCTGGTGAAGATGCCGGAGCCCGGGTGGAACATCCCGCGCATGGCCATGCCTTCGCCCGACGGCAAGCTCGTCACGTACCTCGCGAGCGAGTCGGGGGACATGACCATGTCGCTCTTCGCGTTCGACCTCGCGACGCGCACGTCGAAGGTGCTCCTCCGCGCCTCGGATCTCCCGGGCAGCGCGAAGCCGCTCTCGCGCGAGGAGGAGCTCCGGCGCGAGCGCCAGCGACAGCGGGCGATGGGGATCGTCGCGTACCAGTGGGCCGAGAAGGCGCCTGTCATGCTCTTGCCTTCGTCGGGAGACGTCTTCGTCCGGAAGACGGACGGCGCGATCTCGCGCCTCACGGAGACGAAGGAGCCCGAGCTCGATCCGCAGATCTGCGCCTCGGGCGAGCGCGTCGCGTTCGTCCGCTCGGATGACGTGTGGGTCGTGGACGTCGCGACGCGCAAGGAGACGCGGCTCACGACGGGCGGACCTGCGGGGACCACGCGCGGGCAGAGTGATTTCCTCGGGCAGGAGGAGCTCGACGAGCCGCACGGGTTTTTCTGGTCCCCGGGCTGCGACAAGATTGCGTATCTCGACGTGGACGAGCGCGAGGTCCCCGAGCATCCGGTGCTCGGGTATCGCGGCGAGACGCCGGACCTCATGATGCAGAAGTACCCTGCGGTGGGTGACAAGAACCCCAAGGTCCGCGCGGGGATCGTCGATCTCAAGACGAAGAAGACGACCTGGTTGAAATGGCCTGCCGAGGCCGAGCGCTACATGGTCCGTTTCCACTGGGCGCCCGACGGCAATTCCCTTTATTTGCAGACGCTCGATCGCCTCCAGAAGCGCCGCGCGCTCGTGCGCGTGGACGCGAAGAGCGGCGAGACGAAGGAGGTTTTTTCGGAGACCTCGGCCACGTGGCTCGATCCGGCCTCGTTCAAGCCGCTCGACGATTCCAAGCGGTTCTTGTGGACGCGCGACATCGGGGGGCACATCCACCTCGAGCTCCGGGACGTTGCCACGGGCGCGCCGATCAAGCAGCTCACCTCGGGCGACTGGGACGTGCAGCTCCTCGGCCGCGTCGACGAGGCGGGCGGGCGTGTTTTTTACATCGCGGATGACAAGGAAGCGCACCTCGACCGGCAGCTTTATTCAGTGAAGCTCGACGGCAGCGAGACGAAGCGCTGGACCGAGGAGCCCGGCGTGCATTATGCGGGCGTCGATCGGACCGCGAAGATCGTCATGGACATCCATTCGGCGAAGGATCGCGCGCCGAAGGTCGTCATTCGCGAGCTCGGGGGCGCCGTGATCGGCGATCTCACGCTCCCGATGGATGCCGATTTCGCCTCGCTCGGCGTGCGCTCGCCGGAGATCGTGACGGTCGACGGCCCTGGCGGCGTGAAGCTGTATGGCTCGCTCCTCCCGCCGCGCGTGATCGAGCCCGGGAAGAAGTATCCGGTCCTCGTGATGGTCTATGGCGGTCCGGGCGTGCAGACGGTCCTCAACATGTGGTCGCCGTCCCTCCTGTGGCAGCACCTCGCGGATCGGGGCTTCGTCGTGTTCCAGCTCGACAACCGCGGTACGTCGGGGCGTGGCCCGGCGTTCGAGGCGCCGCTCTACAAGAACATGGGCCACGTCGAGCTCGAGGACCAGATCGCCGGCCTCGACGCCATCGCCAAGCGCCCGTACGTCGACGCGAGCCGCGTCGGCATTTTTGGCCACAGCTATGGCGGGTACATGGCGGCGCTCGCGTTGCTCAAGGCGCCCGATCGGTTTCACGTGGGCGTCGCCGGTTCGCTCGTGACGGACTTCCGGCTCTACGACAGCGCATACACCGAGCGGTACCTCGGCAGCCCCAAGGAGGACGCGAAGGCCTACGAAGCGGCGGATCTGACGAAGCTCGCCGGCAACCTCCGCGGCAAGCTCTTCCTCCTGCACGCGCTCATGGATGAGAACGTGCATTTCCAGAACACGGCGGAGCTCATCGACGCGCTCGTCGCGGCGAACAAACGCTTCGATCTGATGGTGTTCCCCGGCGAGCGCCACGGCTACCGGGCGCCGGCCGCGCGCCTCTACGCGACCCAGCGGTCGATCGAATACTTCGCGGAGAACCTGCGGTAGGTGTCCGTGGGGGAGGGGGCTCGGGCGAGCTAGGCCGAGCCCCTTCTAGCCCCTTGCTCTAGGTCGGGACGTCGTCTAGAGTGCCGCCGCGCGGTGCCCGACAGCGGGTGGCGCACCGGGGAGTCGCACAGTCCGGTAGTGCACGAGCTTTGGGTGCTCGTCGTCGTGGGTTCAAATCCCACCTCCCCGACCCAGCCTGCCTCAATACGACTGCATCTTGTCGCAATACAGGTTCGGGCCAGGATCCACGCCGAGCATCTGCGTGTATCGCTCGTAAAACCCGACACGGTCCTCCACCTTGGCGTTCGTCGGCTGGTTGCACTCGAGCCCGCCGTTGATGATGTTGATCGTCATCCCGAACCCGGGCACCCGGCCGAGCATTTGATCCTGCGACGACGGCGTCCACGTCCCCGTCATCACGTCGTGGCAGGACGGCTTCGGCGATTGCGGCGTCATCCAGAACCACCCGCCCGTCCGGAAGGCCACCGTGCCATTCGACGTCACCAGATCCGGATCCGTCAGGAGCGGCAGCCCGAGCGCGGCGCCCGCTTGCCCGTAGTTGTAGTTCCACGAGAGCTGCATGGGCCCGCGCCCGTGGTACGTCTTGCCCGGCGTGCAAGGCCATTGCTGGTTCGTCGCGTCGCAATACCCCGTGCAGCCCCCGTTCTCGCAGCCGACCTCCTGCGTGAAATAGAGGCCCCACGCATGGGGGCCGTCCGGGGCCGCGGGCCAGCCGCCCGTGGTCTCGTGCGAGATGTTCGCGAGGAATGCGGCCGCCTCGCGCTTCCGATCGTCCAGGCTGCCCTCGTTGCAGAATGCCGGGAATGTCTCCGCCGCGGCGACGAGCGATTCATATGCGTAGAGCGCGTTCCGGTGCAGGAACATCGCGTCGTAGACCTCTTTCGAGACGATCGCCGCGAATCCATTGCCGCCGCCGCCGCCGCTGCCGCCCATTCCCCCGGCGCCGCCCATTCCCCCAGCGCCGCCCATTCCCCCAGCGCCGCCCATTCCTCCGACGCCACCGCTGCCGCCCGCGCCACCGCTGCCGCCTGCGCCGCCACTGCCGCCCGCGCCGCCACTGCCGCCCGCGCCGCCACTGCCGCCCGCGCCTCCCTCACCGTCGCCGCAAGCCACGCCGACCAGCGCCATGGCCACGATCAAGCTCGTCCACCGGGTCTTCATGACCCGGCATCGTCACCCGGGGCGCCCTTGAAATCCACACCGGCGTGGGCCTGTGGTTTTCGCCTCAATGCGCGCCGCGTTGCTCCACGAGCCATGCCCGCGCTGCCCGCTCGTCCTTCACGCACACGGGCATCGGTTTTCCGAGGGCCCGCCCTCGCAGAAACCAGCCCCCTGTCGTCACGAGCTTCGCCACGAGCTGCTGCTGGAACGTCCCCCCGAACACCACGAGCCCTGCATACGCCGGCGGCAATTGCCGCATCGCCGCGAGGCGCCTCGCCTCCGGCGTCACGTGCCCCACGCCTGCCACGTCGAGCAGCAGGTACGCGCGCCCCGTCGCCGTCGCGAAGCCCTCGAACGCGTCCAGGATGCGCGCGACGTCCGCGTCACTCAAGTCCCCCACAAATCGCACGAGCGCGATGTCAGGCGGCTCCAGGGCGAGCTGATGCGTCCCGACCGTCAAGGTCTCGCGATCCGCGCTCACCGGCGTCTGGAGAGTCATCGCCGCCCCGTCGATATCTCTCCGCGCTCGTAGGCTGACCCTCCTCGAGGGTCAAGTCTGTATGGAACGAATGTACGCGACCGTCGCGTGCGGGACTCACCCGCACGTCCAGGTCACAAAGGGCCCCGGCCTTCCAGGGCCCGCCCCCGCTCAGCCTTGACCGTCCTGGGACGTAATTTCCACGCCCGGGCCGAGGAAGACGACGGCAAGGGCCAGTCCCATGAACTTCAGAACTTGGTGAACACGCTCGCGCATCATGGCCGCCTCCATGTCAAGTCGAAGGACTGATTGTTACAGGACGGTGACACACGTGCAAGTTTCTTTTAGCGCGCCTTGACTTTTTCCTTCCCAGGGCTACCGCGCCGCGTTAGGGCGGGACGGTCAGCGTCGAACGACCTCGCTGAACACGGCTTCGAGCTCCTCCGCGTGGTGGCTCCACGTGTACCGCGACCGAACGAGCGACGCGCCTGCCGAGCCGACCCGGGCGCAGAGCTCCGCGTCCGTGAGCACGTTCATGAGCGTCCGCCGCAAGGCATCCGGATCCTCGGCCCGGTAGAGGAGCACCTCCTCGTCCGCCTGGAACAGCTCCCGCATCCGGGGCGTGTCGATCGTCACCGCCACCTTTCCGAGCGCCATGTACTCGAGCACCTTGATGGGGTCCCGGTTCATGCCGTACACGCGGAAAATCGGGTGCTTCGACGGCGCATACGGCGCCACGCACACGTCCGCCGCGTCGATGTACGCCCCGATCTCCCCGTGGGGCACCCGCCCCGCGAAGACGACCCGCCCCGCGACCCCGCGCGACGCGGCCAGCCGCTCCACGCGCCGCTTGTCCTGCCCGTCCCCGACCAGCAGAAACACTACATCCGGCCCTGCCCACGACCGCGCGACCTCGACCAGCACCTCGACCCCGTGCCAGTCCGGGAAGCTTCCCGTGTAAAGCACGATCCGCTCCCCGCGCGGCGCATACCGCGCCCGCACGGCCTCGCCGCTCTTGCCGACGAGCCCGTCCACGTCCACGCCCCAGTGCACGATCCTTAGTTTGTTCCGGTATTCCTCGGGGATGAACTCCGCGCTCGTGGCCACGATGCGGTCCGAATACCGAAACGAGAGCGCGCTCGCGTCCCGGTCGAGCGTCATGAGCACACACGGCGCGCCCGTCGCGCGTGCCAGCATGGGCCCGAGCCCGAACGCCGAATACCGCTCGTAAATCACGTCGGGCCGGAAGGCGCGCACCGCGCCGACGACCCGCGCGAACGCCACAGGCAAGAAGCCTTTTTGCAGCACCGGGTGCAGGTTGAACCCGCGCGCGAGCGCCCCCGGCTGGGTCGATCCCGCGCGGCAATAGAGCAGCACGTCGTGGCGCTTCGAGAGCGCGCGATGGACGTTCGACACGTGCGTCGAGCCGCCATGCGTGCCCGGGACCGGGATGTTCGGGGCAAGATATACGATACGCATCGGACGAGAATCGAAGGAAGGAGGGGTTTCAGGCGGCCTGGCCGCCGCTGCCTTCGGCCTCTGCGGCCGCGCCTTGCGCCGCCTTGCGACGGCGTTCCAGCCACACGAGGAACGCCGGCAGGATCAGCACCGCCGAGAGCAGGCAGGCGATCTCCCCGACCGCCGCCGCCAGCCCGAAGCTCGCGATCCCCTTGTTGATGGAGAACATCAGCGCGAAATACCCGATGCACGTCGTCATCGAGCAGAGCACGAGCGCGCCGCCCGTCTCCGTGAAGACCCGATCGAGCCGTTCGCCGCCCTCCGAGAGATATCGCTGCATCAGGTTGTGCGAATACTCGGCCCCGATCCCGAACGTGATCGGCAGGACGATGAAGTTCAAGAAATTGAGCTTGATGCCCCGCAGGTACAAGAACCCGAGCAGCATCGACACGCCGAAGAGCCACGGCACGAAGACGCCGAGCGACCGCGCGCTGCCGCGGAACGCGATCAGGATGATCACCACGACCCCGATCGCCGCGAGCCCCACCGCCTTCGGCGCGTCCTCCACCACGGCCTGGATCATGTCCGCGTAAATCACCGCGCGGCCCGATCCCTTGATCACGTCGCCCGTCGGCAGCGTCGTCGACCGGAAGCTATCGGCCCAGCGGATGAGGTAATGCGCGTCCCACACGCTCTGGCCCTGCTTCGGCACGATGTACACGATGCGCCCGCGCGTCCCGTCCTTCTCCGTGAATGGCCGCGCCACGGTCTCGGGCAAACTCGCGATCGCGATCGGCTTCAACTCCTCCGCGGGCACGTACGGCGTGATCTCGGCCCAGTCCGCGTCCGAGATCAAATTCCGCTTCCGTGCCTTCTGCACGATGCGCCGGATGTCCTCGATGAGCGGCAGTTTTTCCGCCTGCTCCTTCGGGATTAGCGAGTGGATCGTCACCACCTTCTCGAACGGCTTCGCGTCCGCGGGCGCCGCTTCGAGCCGCTTTTGCAGCTCCGTTTCGAGCAGCGGGACCTGCTCCAGGCGGTCGGTCATGACCGCCATTCCGTCCTGCGACATCCGGCCGACGATGTACCCCACGCGCACCGACAGCGACAGCGCCGCGCTCTTGTCGCGCCGCTCGCTGCGGATGTTGCGCATGTCGTACTCGATCGGATCCTTCGTCAAATATTGATACGTGAGCCCCACCGAGATGAGCCCGATCACGACCCCGATCGCTCCCAGCGTGCGCGGCGCCGCCTGCGCGAGCTTCGCGAAGAGCACGCCATAATAGCCGCGCGCCTTCGTCTTCTCCTTTCCGGGGAAATACACCGGGCGCACCCGCTCCGTCGCCGCGAGCAGCGCCGGCGTGAAGAGGTACGTCGCGAGCCAGCAGAGAAGCATCCCGTAGGCGCCGATGACCCCGAAGTGCTTGAAGCCTCGGAAATCCGTCAGCATCAACGAGCCGTACGCCAGCATCGTCGTCGCCGAGCCCGAGAGCGTCGGCAGCCACGTATCCTTGTGCGCCGCCTCGATCGCCTCCTCGACGTCGGCATTGTCGTCCCGGCGCGCTTCCAGGTATCGCGCCATGTACATGATGCCGTAGTTGATGCCATTGCCGGCGATGATCGAGACCAGAAAGCCCGTCGAGCTGTTCAGGTATCCGATCGTGAAATACGTCAGGCCGAACGTCCACACGAGCCCCACGAGCAGGCTGCCCGCCATCACGAGCACCGTCCGCACCCGCAGGAAGAACAGGAGCACCGGCACCAGCACGCCGAGCACCCCGCCCACGCCGACCTCCCCGAGGTCCCGCACGATCGCGTCGTATTCCTCGCCGCTGATGACGAGATCCCCCGTGTAACCGACCTCCATCGTCGGATCGAGCTTCTTCGGCCCGATCTCCTCGACGACCTGCTCGATCTTTCGCCGCAGCTCCTCGCGGTCCGCCTTCTTCGACAGGCTCGTGCGCGCGATGACGGCGGCGAACTTGCCGTCGGCGCTCATGTAATACCCGTTCGGGTGCGGACCTCGATCGATCTCCGCCTGGGGCTTCGGTTTTGCCGGCGCTTCGCCTGCCTTTTTCCCCGTCAGCCGCTCCTTGAGCGAAGCCGCCGTGATCGGCGGCGGCGGATCCGACTCGTCGAGCAGGACCCCCGTCTCCTTCTGGACCTCGTACTCGTACCGCGCGACGACCTCGTCCCGCGCCTTCTGCAGGTCTGCGAGCTCCGCGAAGAGCAGCTTGTTCTCGTCGAAGAACGCCTTCGTCTCCCGCGAGCTCCAGTCGACCTGCTCGACCCACGGCGATCCGAGCGCCTGGAGCTTCGGCGCGAGCGCGTCCACGAATGCCCGCAGCGCCGCCTCGTTTTTCCCGTCCGCGATCTCGGCCGTGACCGTCAGCGTGGTGATGCCCGAGAGCCGCGCCGACACCCGGCGCATCTCGATCACGCTGTCCTTGTTGTCGGGCAATAACTCCGAGAAATCGGGCCGAAAGCCGATCTTCGTCGCGAAGAAGCCCGCGGGCACGAGCGAAAGCAGGGCCAGGAGAAGGACCAGAAAAGGCCGGCGCGCCTGGAATCGACCCAGGACGCGGAAAGGCCGGGGGGAAGTACGTTCGTGCATTGGAAAAGCGCGTCTCGGCGCGGGATCCACGGCCGAGGGACGCGGGGATAGTGCACGCCCGCGAGAGGCCCTGCAAGCCCGCGCGCCGGAAAGCTCCGGGTGAGAATGTGCTCGCCGCTACCTTGCCTACGCACCGTCTCGTGAAGCGTGAACCACGTTCACACCGTGAAGGCGTGCAGCAACGGTTTCTTTCTCTCGTCCTTCATGCCAAATGGGGCCTCGCTCGCGCCTCCCCTGGCGCGTGCCCGACCTCTCCTCCTTTGCGTTCCAACCGATGACCATCCGCCTCAGCGACGTGATCAAATCTCCCGACGTGGAGGACCCCGTGAACCTCCACGTCCACCGGCCGCTCCAGCTCCTGCTCGCGCGGCCGCTCGTGAAGACCTCCATCACGCCGAACCAGGTCACGTTCCTGTCCCTCTGCGCGGGCCTCGGCGCCGCCGCCTGCATCGTCGAGGGCAGCCTCTACGTGCGGCTCGCGGGCGCGCTCCTCCTCTTCGCGTCGGCCATCCTCGACGGCGTCGACGGCATGATCGCGCGGCTGAAAAAGACCTCGTCCGAGACGGGCCACGCGATCGACGGCGCCTCCGACTACGCGGTCAACGTCGCCACGACCCTCGCGGCCGTCTACCACCTCGGACAGACCTCGGGCAGGCCGCTCCTCGCGGCCGCGCTCGGCCTCGGCACGCACATCGCATGGGCGCACCACCTCATGCTCTACGATTTCCACTGCGCCCTTTATCTGCGCTTCTACTCGGGCGGCAAACACCAGGGCGGTGATCGCGAACGCGCGCAGAAGACGCTGGAAAAGGTGCGGCAGGGCGGCTCGCTCTTCCAGCGTGTGCTCATGACGGTCTTCGTCTGGCAGCTCGGCAACCGGCAATCCCTGCTCGCCAAGGTCAGCCCCCTCGGCGTGCGCCTCTCGGAGCGGCCGGCCGACGACGCGTTCGGCAAGACGTACGTCGCGACGCACCGCGCGCCCATGCGGTTATGGGCGCTCTGCGGCAACGCCCCGCATATGGACCTCATGGTCCTCGCCATCGCGCTGGATCGTTTCGAGGTTTATTTCGTGCTTCGTATCGTGCTCTTCACGCTCCTCGCGATCGTCGCGATCGTATGGGAGCGCCGGGTCCTCGCGGCGCACGTGGAGTCCGGCGAGGTCCTTTCGTGACGACGGCGCTCTCGGCCCCGGAGGAGAACCCCGCGCCTTCGGAGGCGACGCTCGCGCGGGCGAAGGTGCGCCGCGCCGTTGCGCTCGTCGCGCTCTTCACGGCGATCTTTTACGTCCCCTCGCTCCGCTGCGGCTTCTTCGCGGACGACTGGCTGCACCGGCTCGCGCTCGATCAGTTCCCGGACATCTTCCGCGAGCACCTGAACCTCTTTGGCCTCATCCGTTCGAACGAAGAGGTCGCCGCATTCAAGAAATTCGGCCTGGCGCCCTGGTGGACCGATCCGGACATGCGGATCAACTTCTGGCGCCCGATCCCGTCGATCACGCACTGGCTCGAGTACCAGCTCTTCGGCCACAGCGCGATCGCCGCGCACCTCATCAACATCGGGTTTTACACGGCCACCGTCTTCCTCGTCCACCGCCTCCTCGCGCGGTTCCTCTCTCCCTCCCGCTGGCCGCTCGTCTTTGCGGTCGCGGTCTTCGCGCTCGACGACGCGCACGCGCTGAACATCGTGTGGAGCGCGAACCGCAACGAGACCGTGGGCGCGATCTTCGTCCTCGCCTCGCTGCTCTCGTTCATCCGGTACCGCGAGGGCGCCGGCCGCGCCTTCGCGGGTTTATCGCTCCTCTCGTATGCCTGCGCCCTGCTCTCGAAGGAGTCGGGCCTCGTGCTCCCGCTCTTCGTGCTCGCGCACGTCGTGGTCTTCCCCGAACGGCCGGGACAAGCTCTTTTCGCGCGCATTCGCCCGCACCTCGGCATGCTGGCCGCGTTCTTCGTGGTCAGCGTGGCGTTCCTCGCCCTGTACTTCGTGGTGCTCGGGCACGGCGCGAACTCGGTCTATTACATCAACCCCCTGAAGAACCCTGGCCTGTGGGCCGAGCATTTCTTCCGGTCCGGGTTTTACCACGCCGTGATCCTCGCGACGGGCGTGCCCCTGCACGTGCTCTCCAGCACCCCCGTGCGTGATTATCCGCTCGCCGCGCTCGCGCTCGGCGCGGTCACGGTCGGCTTCTGGGCGCTCGCGTGGCGCTGGCTGCGGCAGGACAGGCCGCTGCGCTTCTTTGTGCTCACGATGGTGGCGGGGCAGGTCATCGTGACGACGAGCTTCCCCGACCCGCGCAACCTCTTCTTGCCCTCGATCGGCTTCGCCTACATGGTCGCGCGGGTCCTCGAAGAAGCGGTCGCCCGGTTCCCGAAGGGCCGTTCCTATCGCGCCGTCGCCGGCACGCTCGTCTTCTTGCACCTCGTGCTCGCGCCCGTGCTCTGCCAGGTGTGCATCTACATCGTCGCCACGTTCGAGGGCCGCTACCGGGTGATCGCGGACTCGCTCGCGAAGTCCATCGATTACCAGCGCCTCCCCGAGGACAAGCTCGAGGTCTACTTCCTGAACTGGCACCAGCGCGAGATGACCGCGCTCTACGGCCTCTACCTCCGCCGCGTGCTCCCGACGGGCGTGACCGATTACAAGCCGATCACGCACAACCCGAACATCTCCTACGTCGACAAGCTCTACCAGGGCCTCGGCGGCGAGCGGATCCATTACTACTCGCTCTCCTACGTGGTGGGCGAGGTCGACGTGGAGGTCCTCTCGGAGCACGAGATCGCCGTCCGCCCGAAGAAGGGCCATTTCTTCCCGACGCTCTTCGAGCAGCTCTACACGACGGGCAAGCCGTGGCAAACGGGGCAGGTCTTCGAGCCGGGCACGCATCGCGCGACGATCGAGGAGGTCTCGCCGGAGGGGGAGGTCACGAAGGTGCGCTTCACCTTCCCGGAGCCGCTGAGCTCGCCGCGGTATCGCTTCATGAAATGGGACGGCGAGCGATTCGCGCCGGTCTCGTTCGTGGCGGTGGCGGGACGGAGCAATTGAAGTTCAGTGTACGCGATTCTACGCAGCTAAAAACGAGGAGGCCTATCCATGACGACTGATTTGCAGGTCAAGAAATTCACCTACGTATTCACCTGGTTCGACCAGAATGCCGATGGATGGCTCACCCGGGACGACTTCGAGAAGATCGCCGGGTTGTTCACCGCCCTGGCGGACGAGAAGGATCTGAAGAACAGGACGGCGATGCAGCAGGGGTTCATGAACTGGTGGGGCGTCCTCTTGGGGGCCACGGAGGGCAACGCGGGAGAGAAGATCGGGCTGCCGGAGTTCATCCGCATCATGGCCGCCACGGTCATTGCCCCGCAGAATTTCGAGAATGCGGTGCTCGCCCTCGTCGACGGGTTGATTGGCGCCCTCGACCGTGACGGTGACGGGAGTCTTTCGTTCGACGAGTACGTGCGGATGTACGACGCGCTGGGCGTCCCTCCGGTGACCTCCACCGAGGCGTTCAAGCGGCTCGACCGGGATGGCAGCGGAAAGATCAGTTATGCCGAGTTCCGGCAGGCCATCGTCGAGTATTACCTGAGCCCGGACCCGAACGCCCCCGGGAACTGGCTGCTCGGCCCGATGGCCGTGTTCCAGTAAAACGTCGGCCGCGACGACCGAGCCTCACCGAACAATCTTGAAAATCGAACCATCCTGCGTTGCCCAGTAAGCGAACGTCTCATCGATGGCGATCGTGATCGGCTGCGCCTGGCCGGCTGCGAGCGTCACCAGGCCCGTTCCATCCTTGGCCACTCTCCTGACAGAGCCCCCGCTGCGATTGACCCAATAGACAAACCCGCTGCTGCCCTGGTCCACGGCGACTCCTGTCGGCTCAGGCTGGTTTTCGGCGAGGACCATCAGGTTCGAGCCGTCCTTGCCGAGTCGAAAGATCCGGCCGCCGGTGGTGCTCCAGTACAGGTGTGTCTCATCGAGCGCGAGGTACTGCGGCGTCAGGTTGCTTGGATCAAACGATTGCGCGGACGCGATCTGCTGCTTTTCCGCGCCGTCCTTTCGCATCCTGATCATGGTACCGTCCGGGAGAGCCCAGTAGACATACTCCGTGTCGACGGCGAGCGCTCCTCCGACCAGCGAGAGCGCGCCCGTGAGCTCCTGGGCGACACCGTCCATATCATAGCGGCTCGCCTTGTAGACGCCGCCCCTCGTCCGGGATGTGAAGAATACGAAGTCGCTATCGACGGCGAGGGCCCAAGGCGTCTCCACGGACGAGGTGATCTTGACGATCGACCCACTCGAAGGAGAATACTTCCGTACGCCGGTGCTCCCCGTGAAAAAGACCTCGTTTTCAGCCACCACGACGCCGTCGAAAATGCCGAAGCCGCACGTGTCGTTCTCGGGCGGCAGCGCGGTCTCCATACACACCACATTGGCGGAGGCCTTCGCGACCTGCACAGCGACACCGCCGAGCGGCTGCGCGCCGACGAGATAGAGGGAGCTCGCGTCCACCGCGAGCGCAGACGGTACCTTGAGCCCGGTGGCGACCTGGGAAGCCCCGACGCCGCACACCCCTTGCTCGCAAGGCCCCCCGAAGCAATTGTTGCCGCAGGACCCACAGTTGACGCTGCTCGTGTCCAGGTAGGCCTCGCAGCCATTGGTGGCGTCCCCGTCGCAGTCCTCGTACCCTGCATTGCAGGTGATGTCGCAGGTGCCGTTCGAGCAGGAAGGCTGCCCATTGTTGTCGCTGCACATGACGGAGCAGAAGCCACAATGGTAAATGTCGTCGGCCAGGGCCGACTCACAGCCATTGCTCGCGTCCGTGTCGCAATCGCCGAAGCCGATCTCGCAGGCCAGCGAACACTGGCCGGCGGCGCAGGAGGGGTTGGCGTGATCGCTGCCGCAGACGTTCCCGCAAAAACCGCAGTTGGCGATGTCGCTCGAGGTATCCCCGCAGCCGCCGCCGCCGCTGCTGCTCGAGCCGCCTTCCAGGCACGCGCCCGAGGCCATGACCGCGTCGAGGAAGTTATCGCAGAGCGAGGGCTGGCCCGAGAGTCCCGTCAAGTCGCATTCGTAAGCGACGGGGCCTTCGAGCGTCGAGCAGCAGGACCCGAGGAGCGCATCACAGGAGGGGGACGTGGGGGGCTCGCCCGTACCCAAGGTCGGACATCGATTGCCAGTCGCGAGCTGCCCGAGGTAGGACAAACATGCGTCATCGTCGCCCTTCGCCGCGAGCTCCTCGCAGCGCCCGCGTGGCCCCTCGGGCAGGGTCGCGCAGCAGCTCGCCGCGGCGTATGCGCAGGTCATCCCCAGCGGATCGACGTTGCCGCAATATTCGCGCGCCTTCGCTTCGGTCTCGAGGTAGTCATGACACTTGCTTTCGTTGCCCACGAAGCCGCGGGTATAACACTGCGATTGCATCTGCGTGGGCAGGGTCCCGCAGCATTCGTTCATCAGGCCGAGGCAGTTCGGACCATAGGCGGGCGCGGTGGCGCCAGCGGTGTCCGTGCAGAGATTCACGGCATTGGCCGTGTTCATGTACGCATTGCAGGTGCCCTCGTTCGCCTGCGTCACGACCGCGTCGCAGCCGGGCGCCATGTTGGTCGGGAGGCTCGCGCAGCAGCGCGTCACATCCGCGCAGCCGAGGCTCTGGCCGGCGGGCAGGGCGGCGCACGCGTCATAGGCCGTCCCGTCGCCGTTGCAGGAAGCGCCGCCCAGCGTCCCGTCGGGGAGAAAGCATGCGAGGCGCGAGCCAGGCTTGCAGATGGGATCGGCGCCGCAGCCTGCGGCGGCAATCAAGAGAGCGGCGAGCAGACCAGGACGAACGATACGCATGAGATATCTTCCGAAAGGCAGGGGGTGTTTGCCGGCTACTGGCAATCCTCGTATTTGGCGCACACCTTCGCGTTGCCGTACTCTTCCAGGAACCTGCTCAGCGAGTAGAACGTTTGCCCGTCGCACTCGCCCTTCGCCACGACCGAAAATGGCGCAGTGCTCGGCGTGTTGTAATCCACGTCCGGAGTCCCCTCTTTGTTGTCGTCATAACCGCAAGGTGCGCCCGTGCTGTCTTTGAGGGTATCGCACCAAGCCCCAGAGATGATGGTGGCGTGAAGGTGGCTGTTGCTGTTGTCGGAGACATCGGGGTCGACCTTCATCCAGGGCGCGACCGTGGCGATGACGTCCCCTCGACGCACGACGTCCTTGGGAGCGACCTTGAAGGAGTCCGGGTTCAGGTGTCCGTAGAATGAGCAAAAGGGTACGATGGGCGATCCCGGCGACTTGCGGACATAATGCTTGATGAGCACGATGGCGAGGTACTGCGAGCCGTTGGGCCTCGTGGCGATGACCGTACCATCCCCGATGCTCTTCACCGCGGCATCGGCCGTAGCAGGGCCGCTGGCGTTCACCCTGCCGTCCTCGCCGAGGTGCCATCCGCCATAAGGCTCGTCATAACGGCCGAAGTTCTTGAGCACGACGTAGTCGTCGAGCGGCGGGCCAAAACCCGTCGCTGGCACCGCATAACACCGATCGGCCGGCTCGGCCGGCGGCGTGATCTGACAGCCGAGCGGGCAATATTCCGATCGAACGAAGTGATATTGACGATGCTTCCAGCCGTAGTGCGTTTTGTCACACGGCTCCCAGTTGCCGCCGGGCGCAGGACAGATGGCCTCGCAATGGTACAGCATCTTCCGGTCGCCTGGCGCATGGAGCGAGGGGTTGTGCCCGCAATAGGCCGGATTCGGCGTCCCGACGACGGAGACCTGGTTGCCCTTCCCGTCCGATACCGTGTCGTCGTTGCACGGGATACTGCCACCTTCGAACGTGCTGTAGTCGCAGACGGGCGGCTCCCAGACCGGGCCGCCGGGGTTGTCATCGACACACTCGGGCGGTAGATGCCCGTAAGCATCGACCCCGCAATAGCTGCAATCGCTGCCGCAAGGGGTCCCCTCCACCTCCCAGCCGTCCGGGCGTCCGATCGCGCGGTCGCGGCAGATGTAGATCTGCCCGCCGGCACCGCAGACCATCTTGCCCAATCTCGCGTCCTTCGAGGGGATCAGGTTGCCCTGATAATCATACATGTCACCGCAATGGTCATTCCCCGTCCCGGCAGGCGGCGGGGAGGGGGTGCCGGCAGGCTTCGAGTCGGAGGGATCATAGCCGTGCAGCACGCACACGTCGTTCATGGCCGGACTCCTGACGGCGCAGGCCTCCGGGCAGTCCTGGAGGGGCACAGGCTCGCCGCCCTCCACACATCGGAACAGAGTATTGAACCGGCCGGTATTCCGGTGCTGCCCGCAGAACCACCTGCCCGTCCCGGCGTAGGAGAAGTTGTCCGGCGGCGGGCAGCGCTCGTCGCATTGGTCCCACTGATGGACACGCTTGAGCGGCAGGTTCGGCTTCTCCGGGTCGTACGCCATTCCCTCATACCACGCCGGCATGCTGGACGCTTTTTTGCAAATGCCACTGCCTCCGGCGATCGCGTTGCAGGACGTGTACACTTTGGGCGCCGCCCCCGGACCCTGGCAGCTATACAAAGTATTGGCCTTGCCCCGGATCCGGAGGTTCGACACGCTGTTGTCCGCGGCGACGAGCTTGTTGGCGTTCGTCAGGGGGAACGATTGTGCGCCGCAGAAGGTCTGGAATGGCTCGACAGGGACGATCTTCCCATCCGAATCACGGAATTCGGCGGGACACGTGCCCAGGTCCGACTCGCCTCCCTCGATCGACCGTTCACAGGGGACCCCGAGGTTGAGCCAGCCATCCTCGCTGCAAATCCACTTCGCGTGGTTGCCGATCCCGAGCCCGCACATCTCCTTGCCGCATTGGGTGGTGGTCACCTCGCGGCCCTCGCTGTCCTGCACGCCCTTGCATCGGGTGCACGCATGGGTGCCCTCGCCCTCGCACGGGGCCCCGACGGCCTTCCAGCCATCGACGGTGCAGACCGCCAGCTCTTCCGCATCGCCGACGCCGCTGGGCGCGCAGTTCCGGTCGCCGCAATTTGCCGGCTTGTTGGAGGGGAAATCGCCGTTCAAGCCGATACAAGGGCAGTCGGCTCCTTCGGGCCCGCACGCGCCTTCGCTACAAGCCCCTGCGCAGACCGTCCAGGAGAGCGGGATGAGCCCGTTGCCAGGGCACTCGTAAAGCGCCGCCGGCTCTCCATTCACGAGCTGCGAGCCGCAATGTGTACCCGAGCTCGGACATGCCAGGTCCGAGCAGATGTCCACCGGATTCGAAACCCATTTCCCCGGGAGCGCGGGCACCCCGTTGGGCGGCACGTTCCCCCCTTCGACACACTGGTACGAGATCAGGTCCTTGCCGCAGACCTGCGTCCCGCATTGCAAAAACGAGCTGATGGCTTGCCCATTGTAGTAGCTCCCATTGGGGCACCAGCAATACGTCGTGGCCTCGCCATCCAGCGGACCCGCGCCCGGGAACGTGATGCCGCCGGGTACCTCTTGTGGCTGGCAGCTCCAGGCGATCCCCAAGGCCACCGGCAGAACCATCCCCTTCAGAAATCGAGCAGGTGCCATCCGAGCCATCCTGGAATTCGGACCCTGTCGTGAAGTAACATCCTTTTGGCGAATCTGTCAACCACTCCAGCGTCTACCGGCGCCTTCAGCGCTTCCCCTCGACTTCTGATTTTTTACATACCGGCGGCAATGTCCTCGGCGAAAGGCGGCGTAGGTTCGCGATTGTCAATGACGAGCTCTGCTGGGTCCACCGGCTTCGGCACACCCATCTGAAAGCCAGTCCCATCCCTCTTCAAGACGCTCTCGTACTTTTCCGATACCAGCGCCATCCCTCTCCAAGACGCTCTCGCCCCTCTCGGAGGACGCTCTCGTCCCTCCCCTTGAATGCGAACAATCCTCTCCGAGACCCTCCCGACCCCCGTCGAAGACCCCTCGTCCCTTCCGGGACAGGGTTCTCATCCACCGCAAGGACACGCTCGACCCTCTTGCAGGAGGGTATCGTCTTTCCCCGGAGGTACTCTCCTTCCTCTCCGAGACCCCTGCGCCCCTTTCGGAGGTAAGCCTCCTCCCCCTCGAGGACGCTCCCAACCCTCTTGCAGGAGGCTCCCACCCCTCTTGCAGGAGGGTCGCACCCTCCCGGAAGACACGCGCCTCTATCTCTGAACACGGTCTCACCCCTCCCGGAGACGGTCTCACCCCACCCGGCGAACGGTCCTGCGACGATCCCAGCCGTGTCCGAGGCGTGATAACGTCCACGTGGCCCCATGACCGACAAGAAGACCTGGTCCCTCACCGATCCGCCCGAGGAGCCGCAAGCGCGGGGCGACGCGACGCCGCTCCTCGTGCCCAGGCCGGTCGACCCCGTGGGCGGAGGAGGCGAGCCCCCCAGCGCCACGACGAGCGAAGGGGGGGACCGTGGATCGCCGGAGCCTTTCCATCAGGGGCCCATCGTCATGGGCAACCCCAAGGGCTCGCGATATTCGACGGGCCCGAGCCAGGAGCCCATCGTCATGGGCAACCCCAAGGGCTCGCGCTACACGACGGGCTCGGGCTGGGGACAAGACGAAGACGTCCTCGAACGTCGCAGCCGCCGCCGGAAGGTCTTGGCCCTGGTCCTCTGCGGGCTCGCGCTCGCCGCCGTCGCCGCTTTCGTCTTTCTCCGGCGCGGCTGAGGCATGGCGCGCGAGGTCTTTGATCTCTCCTTCTCGAACGGGTTCGCACGCACCCTGCACGAGCGCGCACTCGGCGATATCGAGCAGGACTACCCGTGGCAAAGCCTCGATCCCTCGCGGTATCCGCCGCTGCTCCTCGCGCGGGCGCGGGTCGGGTGGACCGAAAACGCGTTCAACGAATTCTGCACCGCCGCCGCGATGGGCCAGATGCTCCAGGCCCTCGTGCAGGCGCGCGCGCCGCTCGACCTCATCGGCATGGCGAGCCGCTTCGCGATCGAGGAGGTCCTCCATGTCGAGCTCTGCGCGCGGATGGCCATGCGGCTCGGTGGCGGCGCGCCTATCCATTACGATCCCGAGGACATCGTCTTCGACCTCGACCCGTCGCTCACCCCGCTCGAACGATCCAATGAGCTCGTCGTGCGCCTCTGCTGTGTGGGCGAGGCGTTGAGCTTCCCGCTGCTCTCGGGCGCGATGCGGAGCGCCTCGCATCCGCTCAGCCGCTCCATCCTGGAGACGATCGTGCGGGACGAGGCGCACCACGGCAAATTCGGGTTCCTCTACCTCGATTGGATCCGCGCGGACCTGCGCCCCGCCGAGCGGGATCGCCTCGGGAAAGCGGCGCGGCAGACGCTCGACGCCTATCGTTCGTTATGGGAGCGCGGCCCGAGCCACGTCGTCGACGGCGTGACCAGCGAGGGGTTTCTCCTGGAACACGTGCGCGAGCTCGGCTGGATGGAGGCGTCGGCGTATGCCGAGCTTGCGCGCGTCACGATCGAAGAATCGGTCCGCGCTCCGCTCGCGCGGGTCGGGATCTCGCTCTGATTCCGAGATTCAGCCCTCGTCGCTCGCCCGGATCCCGAGCCGCGCCGCGAGCCTCTGCAAAAACCGGCGGCTCACCCCCGCGAGCTCCGCTGCCCGCGTCACGTTCCCGCCCGTCTTCTTCAGCATCGCCCGCAGATACACCTCCTCGAACCGCTCGGTCCACGCCTGCCGCGCGTCCTTCAGCGGCAGGTGCAGCGGCACGAGGTCGTCGACCTCGGCGTGCGGCCGCTCCACCGAAGCCGGGGGCGCCGAGGGCGGGCCGTGGGGCGAGACGAACCCGAGCGAGACGCTCCGCTCGATGAAGTTCCGAAGCTCGCGCACGTTGCCCGGGAAACTACGCGCGGCGAGGACGCGCAAGAAATCCGGCGGCAAGGCGCCCGCACCGGGCGAGAGTTTGTCGTAGAAATGCTGCGCCAGGATCGGCACGTCCTCCGGGCGCTCGCGCAAGGACGGGAGGGAGACCTCCACGACGGCCAGCCGATAATAGAGATCCTCGCGGAACGTCCCTTCGTTCACGCGCCGCGCGAGGTCCCGGTTCGTCGCGGCCACGATCCGCACGTCGACGCGCTTCGCCGTATTGCCGCCGACGCGCCGCACCGTGCGCGTCTCGATCGCCCGGAGGAGCTTCGCCTGGAGTGCGAGCGGCATCTCCCCGATCTCGTCGAGGAAGAGCGTCCCGCCGTCGGCCTCCTCGAACACGCCCCGCCGATCCGAGGTCGCGCCGCTGAACGCGCCGCGCATGTGCCCGAACAGCTCGCTCTCGAAGAGCGCCTCCGGAATGGCGCCGCAATCGATCGGCACGTACGGTCCTGTATTTCGCCGTGACATCACGTGCACCGAGCGGGCGACCACGTCCTTGCCCGTGCCCGTCTCGCCCGTCACGAGCAGCGTCGTATCCATCGGCGCGACCCGCTCGAGCACCGCATAAAGCTGCCGCATGGGCAAGCTCGCGCCGACCAGCTCGCCGAACGAGGTCCGCGGCGAGACTTCGACGAACGCAGGCGTGTCCCCCACATCCACCCGGATCGACGTCGCGCCCACGCGCAGCACCGTGCCCGCGGGAACGTCCGCGTCGCGCATGCGTGCCCCGCCGACGTAGGTGCCATTCGTGCTGCCGTGATCCTTCAGGGTCATCGTCCCCGCGCGGACGCGGAGCTCGCAATGCATGCGTGACACCGTGGGGTCCGTGAGCACGAGATCACAATGGGCCGCCGTCCCGATCCGCGAGAGCGAGGCCTGCACGGTGACGCGTTTGCCCCGGTCCTTGCCCTCGACGACGACGAGGTCGACCGACGGGAGCCGCAGCCCCGTCGCCGGCGCAGGGACACGCGTCGTGGCGCCTTGCTCGAAATCGTCGAAGTCACTCATGCGTGTCTCATTTGGCGTAAGGGTTCGGCGGCAGGCGGCTTTTTGGTTTGGTGGTGGCGGTCGTCGGGGGTTTGGGGCGAGTGGAGGCGGGAGCGGAAGCGGGAGCGGAGGCGGGAGCGGAGGCGGGAGCGGGAGCGGGAGCGGAAGCGGGAGCGGAAGCGGAAGCGGAAGCGGAAGCGGGAGCGGGAGCGGAAGCGGGAGCGGAAGCGGGAGCGGTGGCGGTGGCGGTAGCGGCAGCGGAGGCGGTAGCGGTCACGGAAGTGGTCTCCGTGTCTTCGGGGTTCTCCCTGCCAACCAGGAAAAAACCTGCACCCACGGCCACCGCCACCACGACCGCTATCCCCACCCCCACCACGCGCCTCGTCCCCTTTGCGGGCGTCACCACCATCTCCGGCGCCGGCAACGCGTGGGTCGTCGCATTCACGACGGCCGCCTCGTTCTGTGCCACGCGAGCTTCCGGAATCGACGCCGACGACGTGCGCACCGCGGGCAAGCCGAGCTCCGAGAGCCGCGTGCGGACCTCCTTTCGCCGCTCGGCCAGCGTGTCGCCCACCGTCTCCCGCACGACGCGCGACACCTCCGCCGCGCTCGCGAAACACCCCGCGCGCCGCGCCGCCTCTTCGAGGGCCGCGCCAAACGCGTCCGCGCTTTGATATCGCGCCGCCGGATCCTTTTCGAGCGCCCGCCCCACCACCGCGTCGAGCGCATCCCCGAGATCCGGCACGACCGTGCTGAGCAGCGGCGCCTCCTCCCGCAATGCACGATCGAGCGCTTGTCCCTCGTTTGCGCCCTTGAACAGGCGCCTGCCGACGAGCGCCTCCCATACCACCACACCCATCGCGAACACGTCCACCCGCGCATCCGGACGCTCACCCCGGATGTACTCGGGCGCCATGTACCCGACCTTTCCCTTGAGCGTGCCCACCGTCGTCGGCGCGCGAGAATCGTCCTCTGCTTTCGCCACGCCGAAATCCGTGATCTTCGAGACCCCGTCGAGGCCCACGAGGATGTTTTGCGGCGACACGTCACGATGCACGAGCCCGAGCGGCCTTCCTTCGTCGTCCGTGAGCGCGTGCGCCGCCGCGAGGCCCGCGCATGCTTCGGCCCCGATGCGCACGACCACGCCCGGCGAGAGGCTCCGACCGGCGCGCCCCGCGGCCGCCATGAGCTGGCCGAGCGACGCGCCCTCGACGTAGTCCATGACGAGCTGGATCGACGCGCCCGCGAGGTCGACGTCGCGCACGTCGACCACGTTCGCGTGGTGGATCCGCGCGGCGATTTGCGCCTCCCGGACGAGCGCCTCGCGGAAGCCGGGGTCTTCGAGCAGGTGCTCGTGGGGACGCTTGAGCGCCACGAGCTGCTGAAAACCGAGGGGCCCGCGCAGCACGCCGACGTACACCGTCGCCATGCCGCCCGAGGCGACTTTCACGAGCGGCTCGTACCGAGGCGAGCCGGCGAATGCAGCAGACGGGACAGCGCTCACGGCAGGGACACGGAGACCTTGGCGACGCCGCCGCCGGGCAGAGTTTCAAACGACAATTGGGCCGCCGCGGGCGCGTCGCGGCGCCCGAGGGAAAACGCGCCGAGGGTGATCGTGGCCGCGCCGAGGACGGCCGTCACCCCGACGAGCACGTTCGTTCGCAATTGCGCGCCTTCTCCGTCGCTCGCGATCCCGCGGCAATCCCTCGGGGCCGCAGGGCCGGGACACCCGCGCGCCACGAAGTCGTCGTGGAGGCCCTTGGTTTGCAGGCTCGACGCCGTGAGCACCGCCCCGGAGACCGCCGTCGCGCCGAGGCCCACGAAGAACCACACGGGCGAAAGGCCGCCCGATCGATCCGCGGCCTTCGTCGCCTCGGACGGGGGTTTCGGCGTGGCCGTGACGGCCGCGCCGGCGGGGACGTCGGTGCGGATCTCCTCGCGCGTGGTGCCTTGTTCGATCGCCACCACGTGCGGACCTGCGCGCACGAAGCGCTCTTCGTTCACCTCGAAAGGCGCGCCGTCGACGGCAACACGACACGGCCCCGGACAAATCACACGGAGCTTCCCCACGCGGCCCCCGAAGCGCGCCCGCGCCGCGCGGACGAGCTCGGCGACGCCCGTTTCCTCGCTCCGCCCCGACGCGCGCGTCGCGAGCTCCATTCCGAGCACCGGCTCGTCACCTTCGATCGCGGCCCGCAGCGCCGACGCGAGCGCCACGGGGTTCGGCAGGAGCGCGTCGGCGCGGGCGAGCTCGCGCGCGGCCGTCGCCATGTCGCCGTGCTCGTAGGCGGCCGCGCCGCGGTCGTAGGCCGCTTTCGCCTCGGTCGCGGCGGGATCCGGCTCCGCGGCTCGGCTCGGGGCCACGCAGAGGAGCACGAGCGCGGCGGCGGCGAGGGCAAAGGTCATCCGGCCGTGCGAGCGATCGCGTCGCATGAGGGCGCGAGCCTACCACAAGACCTCTCCCCGAAGATCGTCCCGGAGAAACGTTTGCCGTGGCAACGCCCCGGCTTCGTCCTTGGCGGCTCTGCGCCTCTCTTGGTAGCCTGCCCGTTCGTGCCCCCCGTCCCTCGTATAACGCGCTGCGCGATTTTCCTTGGTGCCACGGTTTCGGCGTTCGCGACGAGCTGCGTATACGACTGGGAGGTCGGAGCGCCTGCTTTGACGGACGCAGGCGCCGGGACCGGCGGCGCGGGCGGCGGCGGCACCGATTGCGCGGCCCTGCAAGTCGATCTGGAGGCTGCACGGGTCGCGGCGAAGTCGTGTGTCCTCGGCGCCTCGGGCCAGTGCGCGGAGAAGGTCACGGACGAATGCGGGTGCAGCTCGTACGTGACGACCGGCGGGAGCGCCGAGGCGCAGGGCTTCGCCGCGGCGATCGAGGCGTTCCAGGCGGCCGGCTGCATGCCGTCGTGCCCGGGGAGCTGCTCGGTGCTCGTCTCGGGGATGTGCCTTCTCGTGGGCGGACAGGGGCCGTACTGCACGCCTTGACGTCGTTCTTCCTGTAAAACGCTTCGTCCCACGACAAAAAGAATCTCCCCCGAGGCGCGGATCTCCGGGCCGTGAGCACATCGTGGGTCGATGTGGTAGACGGTGCGTTGGAGGGGAGGGGCGTATGCTTGGCATTCGCAAGGGGACGGGTTTGCTCGTTGCGGCCATCATGGTCGCTTCGTGCGGGGACGCAGAATGGTTTTCCCTGACGGACCTCGACGTCCCAGACGAGGCGCTCCCCGGCATTTCGGCCGAGGCGCTCGAGGTCGGCTGCAGGTCGGCGACGACGCTGGGGGCGCTCGCCGTTTGTCTCCGGGATACGATGCCCATGCAGAGCTCCGAGGGGTACGTCCCACCGTCCGCGGCGGCCCTCGGCGAGATTCGCACCGCGGTGTCCCGCATGCTGAACGGACATTGTGATTTCGCGCTCGGCTCGAACATCGCGCAGGTGATGGAGCTCCGGCTGTTCACGGACGCCGACAACGGCAAGCGGTATTGCGTGCTGCTCGAACGAAGCGACGCGAACGGGGACGGCCACGTGGATCGAGGCTGGGGCACGTTCATCGTCGACCCGTCCGCCTCGCGGGAGGTCTCGCACCAGGCGCCGCACCCGCTCGCGGATCTCGACACCGAGATCGAGGCCATCGAGATCTTCAAACGAACGGACTCGCGGAGCTTTCTCCTCTGCGGCGCGCATCGCAATGCAAACGCGGGAAGCGCCTGCGACAGCGGTTATCGCAAGGCCGACTGCGCGCACGACACGGGCGGTATGTTCTTCGCAGCCTCGCGCGAGATCGCCGCGTTCTACGGCACCCGCTCGCACACGCAGATCCAGTGGCACGGAATGGGGTCCGACACCTGCGAAGGCGTCACGGCGTACATCTCCCCCGGGCTCGCGAGCGCGCCCGCGGCGAACGCACCCGTGCGCAGGCTCGATGCCGAGGCCGAGGCGGCAAACCCGCTCTGGAGGGTCACGTTGCCCGGCAGCGGGACGTGCGGCTTGAATGCCACCGACAACGTCGAGGGGCGCCATTTGAACGGGATTCCTGCCGAGAATGCCTGTTCGCTCGAGCCGACGACCACGACCGGCACGTTCGTCCACGTCGAGCAGAAGCGCGAGGCGCGCGACGCGAACCTCTGGATCACCCCCGTGACCCGGACGTTCCCCATCCCGAACCCGACGTCGCCGACCGCGCTCACGGCGAATACGCTCCCAGGGCGCGTGAACCTGTCCTGGGTCGCCTCGAACGGCGCGAGCCGCTACGAGGTCCGGCGCAGCACGACGAGCGGCGGCCCGTACGCGGTCGTGGCGACCGTCAATACGACGAGCTGGGCCGATACGAGCATCGTCACGCGCCTGCGGTATTTTTATGTGGTCGCCGCGGCGAACTCCCTCGGCACGAGCGCGCCCTCGAACCAGGTCGTGGCGCGCGCGCGTTGAGGCCTTCCCCCTGCGTCACGCGTGACGCCCCCCGGCGCCGGGATCCGGTGCGACGCGCGTGACGCGCCCCGAGGCCATTTCCCGCGCATTTGCGAGGAAACCGCGGCGCTGCGTCGTGGCATGCCGCCTGCTCATGGGTCCGCTCCGAACGCCTCGGACACCCAGGAGAAGGAACCATGCCGCGCTCGATGATCCGCACTGCTCTTGCCCTCGCCCTCGTCACCCTCGGCGCCGGTTGCCTCACGGCCGCGGACGACGGTGAATCGCTCGCCGATTCCGTGTCGACCGACGCCTCGAACCTCACGGCCGTGACCGGCTTCGGCTCGAACCCCGGCAACCTCAAGATGTACACGTATTCTCCCGCGGGCGTGGGCGCGGACGCGCCGCTCGTGGTCGTGATGCACGGCTGTACCCAATCGGCGCTCGATTACGTCAAGGCGGGCTGGAACAGCCTCGCCGACACGTGGAAGTTCCACGTGATCTACCCCGAGCAGCAATCGGCGAACAGCATCACGCGGTGCTTCAACTGGTACGAGCTCGGCGACATCCAGCGTGGTCAGGGCGAGGCGCTCTCGATCAAGCAAATGGTCGACTGGATGAAGGGCCAGGTCTCCATCGACGACGACCGCGTCTTCGCGACGGGCCTGTCGGCGGGCGCGGCCATGACGGCGGTCATGATCGCGACGTACCCCGACGTCTTTTCGGGAGGCGCGCTCCTCGGCGGCATTCCGTACCGCTGCGCCGCGGGCCAGGCGGATCTCACGAAATGCATGGGCGGCGTCGATCGCACGGCGACAGCGCTCGGCGACGTGGTGCGGAACGCGGTGCCCGGGTACGCCGGTCCGCGGCCGAAGGTCTCGATCTGGCATGGCACGAGCGACACGATCGTGAAGCCGCTCAACGCGACCGAGCTCGTCGAGCAATGGACGAACGTGCACGGGGCCGACGCGACGGCCGACGCGACGTGGACGATCGACGGCGCGACGCGGAAGGAGTATCGCGACGCGAACGGGGAGACCATCGTGGAGTACTGGTCGATTCCGAACATGGGTCATGGGGCCCCGGTCGACCCCGGATTCGCGGCGGCGGGCGGCTGCGGGACCGCGGGCGCGTACATCCTCGACGTCAATCTCTGCTCGGCGTATCGCATTGGGCAATTCTTCGGCCTCGACCAAGGCGTGCCTGGGGACGGGAGTGGCGGGACCGGCGGCACGGGCGGGACGGGCGGGACGGGCGGGACCGGGGGCGCCGGCGCCGGCGGAAGCGGCGGCAGCGGCGGCAGCGGCGGCAGCGGCGGCAGCGGCGGCAGCGGCGGAAGCGGCGGCAGCGGCGGCAGCCCCACCCCGGTCTGCGAGGAGTTTTACGAAGGAAACTACTACCACGTGCAGAAGGGGCGCGCGGTGGTGTGCGGCGCATTCAACAGTTATGCGTGCGCCGTCGGCTCGAATCAGAACCTGGGCCTGAACAACGTCCTGCCGACCTGGATCCGCAAGACCGGCCCGAATTATTACGAAGCCGGCAAGTGCCCCTGAGCGTGGCTGCCCTCGTGCTCCTCGGATGACGAGCCGCGCTGCAAAGCGTACACTCTCGTCCTCCGAGGAACGAAGGCATGACCTACCGCGATGAAAGAGACGCCCTCCGCGGGCGGATCCAGGGCCTCGAGCAGGATCTCCAGGACGCCCGGAGTTCCCAGCAGTCGGCCGAAGAGAAACGCGCGCGCATCGAGCAGATCGAGGGCCGCATGCGCGAGGCGGAGCAGGACCTGCAAGCCCTCCGGAGCGAGCTCGCCTCGCTCCGGGGCGCGCCGCCGCAGCCGAAAAAGAGCTCCCTCGTGGTGCCCTTCCTCCTCCTTGGCGGCACGATCCTGCTCGCGATGACCGGCGGCGTCGTGCTCCTGGTCGCCAGCGAGCCGCTGCCGCCCCCGCACGAGCCGATCCAACCCGCCGTCGCCACCGTGCCCGTCCCCGTCGTGGAGCCGCCTCGCCCGGAGACGTCTCCCGCGCCGCCGCCCGCGGCCGCGCGTCAGGTGGCCGCGCGCTGGGAGGGCAAGGTCACCCGCGCGAATGGCTTGCCGCTCGCGCCCGGCGCCTCCTGTGTCGTGAATTCGACCCTCGAAGGAAATGGCGACACGGGCCGCGTCGTGGATCTCGCGGTGACGTGCGGCGGGCGCCCCGTGTATGACTCGAAGGACAAGCTCGAAGGAATGAGCATGAACGGATACGGCCTCGGCGAGGAGGGAGGCAAGGCCCTGGGCACGTTCCGGTATGCCGTACGCTACAGCGATACGGGCGCGCGCTCGGGGCCTCGCACGCAGGTCTCGCTCGACTCCACGCAGGGCCAGGGCGCCGTGTGGAGTGACGTCGTCCCGATCTTCCGCGTCGAGTTCCAGCTCCCGACGTTCAGCAGGCCGGTGCGCAGCGAGCGTTTGCTTGCACCTGCACCTGCACCTGCGCCCGCGCCCGCGCCCGACGTTTCCGCAAAGCCGTGACGTGAAGCCTCCCCGCGCGCGCGGCTTCGTCAGAATGAATAGAGGACCGAATATCAGCCCCCCGCCAGCCGCTGCGCGACGACCTTCTGAAAGCTCTCCTTGTCGATGGCCTTTTCGAGCGCGACCTCGGGCGAGATCGTCCCTTTTTGCATGAGCCGCTCGAGCGCCATGTCCATCGTCTGCATGCCTTGCGCCTGGCCCGCCTGCATGATGTTCGGGATCTGGAACGTCTTGCCCTCGCGGACCATCGCCGCGAGCGCCGACGAGCCCACGAGGATCTCGTGCGCGGCGACGCGCCCCTTGCCGTCCGCCGTCTTGAGGAGCTGCTGGGCCACGATGGCCACGAGGCTCTCCGCGAGCATGCCCCGCACCTGCGGCTGTTCGTCCGCGGGGAAGGCGTTGATGATGCGGTCGATCGTCGCCGCCGCGCTGTTCGTGTGCACGGTGCCGAAGACGAGGACGCCGAAGCTCGCGAGCTGGAGCGCGAGCTTCATCGTTTCGTTCGTGCGGAGCTCGCCGATGAGGATCACGTCCGCGTTCTCGCGGCCCGCGCTGCGAATCGCGGTCGCGAAGCTCGACGCGTGGGGCCCGACCTCGCGGTGCGTGACCTGCGACATCTTCGGCGGGTGCACGAACTCGACCGGATCTTCAATCGTCAGGATGTGGCAAGGCCGCGTCGTGTTGATGTGATCGATCATCGCGGCGAGCGTCGTCGACTTGCCGCTGCCCGTCGGGCCCGTGACGAGCAAGAGCCCGGCGCGTTTGTCCGCGAGCTTGCGCACGACCGGCGGGCAGCCGAGATCGTCGAGCGTGAGGATCTTCGTGGGGATGATGCGGAAGACCGCGGCGAGCCCGGTGATCTTGTAGAAATAGTTCGCCCGGAAGCGCGCCTTGTCCTCGTACTGGTAGGCGAAATCGAGGTCGAGCTCGGTCGTGATCTTGGTGCGCTCCTCGGGCGAGGTGATCTCGAAGAGCAGCTCCTCCATCTCGGCCTCGTCGATCGGCGCGTCGCGCAGCGGCACGAGCTCTCCACGCGCGCGGAGGAGGGGCGGGTAGCCGACGCCGAGGTGCAGGTCGCTGCCCTTCTTCGCGAGCAGCTCGTCGAAGAGTCGGTCGATGCGGGCCATCACGCGCCTCCCTTCTTGCCGAAGAGCGCGCCGGCACGCCCGAGCAGGCCCTTGTTCGCCTCAGGCTCAGCAGGCTTCGGGGGCTCGCCGGGCGGGGCCTGCGGCAAAGCCGGCGCGCGCTTGCCCGCGACCGTGGCTTCGAGCTCGTCCGGGGCCTCGGCGACGAGGAGCGCGTCTTCGAGCGAGGTCTTGCCCACGCGGACGAGCTCGGCGAGCGAGTCGTCGAGCCGCACGATGCCGAAACCCTTGCCGCGCTGCTGCAAGCTCGGGATCTGCCAGGTCTTGCTCTCGCGGATGAGGTTCCAGAGCGGCACGGATCCGGGGAGCATCTCGGCGGCGGCGATCATGCCGGGGCCGTCCTTCCGCGGCAGGAGGCGCTGGCTCACGACGAGCCGCAGGCCACCGGCGAGCGTCACGCGCACCTGCTGCTGATCGCCGGGCGGGAAGAGGTCGATGAGCCGATCGATGGTCTTCGCCGCGCTCGGCGTGTTCATCGTGCCGAGCACGAGGTGCCCGGTCTCGCTGGCGGAGAGCGCCATGCGCACGGTCTCCGTGTCGCGCAGCTCGCCCACGACGATGACGTCCGGATCCTCGCGGAGAGATGCTTTGAGGGCCGAGGGAAACGTCCGCGTGTGTGAACCGACCTCGCGCTGGCTCATCATGGCCTTCTTGCGCGGGTGGACGTACTCGATCGGGTCCTCGACCGTGATGACGTGGTGCGAGGTCTCGCTGTTGATGATGTCGACGATCGCGGCGAGCGTCGTGGTTTTGCCGTGCCCCGTGGGCCCGGTGATCACGATGAGGCCCTGGTGGTGGCGCGTCGCGAGCGCGATGGCGTCGGGCAGGCCGAGCTCGGCGAGGGTCGGGATCTCCCGCGAGACGAGGCGGAACGAGGCCTTGAGCCCGGTGCGCTGGCGCGTGACGTTGACGCGCGCGCGGCCGATGCGCGGGTCGTCGAGCGCGAAATCGCACGAGCCGTCGAGCGCGAGCTGGGTGCGCAGGCGCTCGGGGATGCGCGACTCCAGCATTCGCTCGAGGGCTTGCGGCTCGACCACCGGGCCTTGCGGGACGAGCTTGCCCGAGACGCGGAGGAGCGGCGGACGATCCGCGACGAGGTGCAGATCACTCGCGCCCTCCGCGCGCGCCCGGAGCAGGACGTCGTCGAGCGCGAGCGTGGCGAAATGGGCGGCGCTCGCCGCGGCCGCGAGGAGCGTGGGATCGGCCGGATCGTCGAGCGTGATGGAGAAGTTCCGCGGGCGCGGCGTGTCCTTCCGCGCGGGCGGCGCGCGGTGCTCGTCGAGCTCGAGCTCGAACGAGGGCGACGCGGCGATCCCAGGGGCCACTGCGATCTTGTCGGCGGACGGCAGCGTGGCCTGCGGCGGCGGGGCGGGCGCCTGGGGAGGCGTGTCCTCGTTGAGGTCGCCCCACATGAGCTCCGGCGGCGGCGCGCCCGGCTTCGTGACGCCCGCGGATGGCGCGGGCTTTCGCGGCGTGGGTTTCGGCGGCGGGACGGCACCGCCTGCGGTCGCGGCGGACGCGTCTTTACGCGGATCCTGGGCGAGCCGCATGAGCCGGGCTTGCACGGCGTTCGCGTTTCGCACGGCCGCGATGGCGACCGCGCCGATGCCGTCCACGCGGCAGCCCCACTGCACGGGCTTCGGGCCGAGGTTTTCGAGGTGGCGGCCTCCGCCGGCCGTGGTGAGGAGCCCTAGGATGTCGTCGGTCGAGAGGATCTTCCGGTCGACAATCTCGTAGGTGCCGCCGATCTTGACGCAGGGATTTCGGCCCGTGGCGAGGGCGACCTCGGTGACGTCGGGGCGGAGGAGGTTCTCGAGCAGGGCTTTGAGCTGGGGCATCGCTTGGCGGAGCGCGGGGGAGGGGCATCGTAACGGAGGGGTCGATGTTTCGGCAAGGACGGCGCCGTCCGCGATACCATCGCCGCAGATCGCGATGGAACACGCTCCCTTCTTCGCCGCGCTGCTCGGCGCCCTCGCAGGTGCGCTCGAGGGATTCGTGCTCGCGGTCCTCGTGGCGCCCTACCAGCAGCGCCGCGGCGTGAAGGCCGGGCCGGCCATCCCGGGGCATCTGGTCTGCGGCTCGTTTTCAGGCGGGATCACGGCGGGGATCGCGGGGATCTGGTTGCCCTCGCGGATGGCTGTCGGCGTGGGCGCGGCGGCGTGGCCGCTCGTCTTCGGGATCCTGTGGCTCGTCACGCAGACCGCGCCCGGCAGGCGGGCTTGATCGCCGGCATTCCGAGAAAAAGGGTCGGGTTCGTCCGGGCGCACCCTGCGGCGGATCCCCAGGGCGACGCGTTTTGCGCGTTTGCATCGGTTCCACCTGGCCAAACCGATCCCGGCGCCCTACGATGGGGCGTGTCCGAGCCATGAAGATCGATATCCCCCGTTCCTGGCAAAAGGTCCTCGCGGCCGAGCTCTCGCGCCCCTCGTTCGCCGAGCTCGGCGCGTTCGTCGACGAGGAGCGGAAAAACCACCTGGTGTTTCCGCCCGAGGACGAGGTGTGGAATGCGTTCAAGGAGACCCCGTACGAGAAGGTCCGCGTGGCCCTGCTCGGCCAGGATCCTTACGTGGGTCCAGGGCAGGCGCACGGGCTCTGCTTTTCGGTTTGTCACGCCCAGCGAGTCCCGCCCTCGCTCGCGAACATGTTTCGCGAGCTGCGCGAGGACATCCCCGGCTTCGAGGTGCCCGATCACGGCTGCCTCGAACCCTGGGCGGCGCAGGGGGTTTTTCTCTTGAATACGATCCTGACGGTGCGCGCCGGCGAGGCGGGGTCGCACCGCGGCAAGGGCTGGGAGACGTTCACGGACGGCGTGATTTCGGCCCTGTCGGCGCGAAAGGAGCCGGTCGTTTTTGCGCTCTTCGGGGCGCACGCGCAGAAAAAGGCGCGCCTCGTCGATACGTCGAGGAACCCCATCGTCAAGACAGGCCACCCCTCGCCGCTCTCGGTGCGGAGTTTTTCCGGGACGAGGCCCTTCTCTGCCATCAACGCGGCGCTTCGTTCGCTGGGAAAACCCGAGATCGATTGGAAATTGCCCCCGCGGCGGGAGCTAGGCGCCGCCGCTCAGGTGCCCGGCCTGCCCTGACCCGAGACCATCGTGAGCGAGGGTTTGGAGTGGCGTGTCGCGGCACGCCGGACGATCGTCGCGCCTGACGGGCCCGGTTCGAGGAAGAAGCCGCCCGCGCTGCCGTTCAAGCCCTCGATGGCGGCGTCCGTCGCCGCGAGCCCATCCACGTTGCCCCGAGGCGCCCACGCCTCCGTGCGCGCGAGGTCACCCGAGGCGATGTCCACCTCCGCGGCGACGCGCACGTTCACCGCGTCCACGTGGAGGGCCACGTTCGCGTGCACCGCGCTCCCTTCGTCCTGCTGCAGGGCGGCGTGGAGCGTCAGGGCAAACTGCACGGCGGAGCGGCGTTCGGTCTTCGCGTGCACCGGATCGGCCGAGAGCAACTTGACCCCGAGGAGCTGCGTGCTCGTGACCGTGGCGAGCACGAAGCCGCCCGAGCGCATGCACTCCTCGGCGCGTTCGAGGGTCTGCGCGAGCGCCGTGACGAGGGATTCGTCGGCCTCGTCCGCGCCCTCGGGGAAACGCAGGTCCACGTGGATGCCGACCGCGCGCCGCTCCGCCTCGGCGCGGGCCGTCTCCTCGGAGCGGCCGTCGCGCACGGCCTCGCGCAGCGCTTCGAAGAATGCACTGACGGATTCGAATCGCCGCTCGGGCTTCTTTTCGAGGCACCGGAGCACGATGGCGTCCAGGGCGGGGCTCACGGGGGCGCGTTGGCTCGGGCGCGGCGGAGGCGCCGCGAGGTGCTGCTCGACGAGGCCCTCGTGCATGCTCGATTCGAAGGGCGGGCGCCCCGTGAAGAGGACGTGCAGGAGCGCGCCGAGCGCGTAAATGTCGGTGCGCGCATCGATGGGACCACAAAGGATCTGCTCGGGCGCCATGATCGAGGGCGTGCCGAGCTGCTGGCCGATCGAGGTGAGCCCGCCCCGGCCCGGCTCGGGCGCGAGGAGCTTGGCAATCCCGAAATCGAGGAGTTTTACAATGCGCGGCGGGCCCTCGCCGATCATGATGTTGCTCGCCTTCACGTCCCTGTGGACGATGCCGGCCTCGTGCGCGGAGGCGAGCGCGGCGCAGACGGGTTCGAGGATCGAGAGAACCTCGTCCGGCGCGAGTCTCCCGCGCGCGCCGAGATAATTGCGCAGCGTCGTGCCTTCAAGGTATTCCATCACGTAATACGGGGTGCCGTCGGACAACGTGCCGAGCTCGTGGACCTCGACGATGTTCGGGTGGTGGAGGCGCAGAATGACCTCGACCTCCCGCACGAATCGCTCGGCCATGCGCGGCAGCGCCGTGAGCGCCGGGTGCATCACCTTGATGGCGACGCGGCCGCCGTCGACACGGTGGCGCGCGCGATACACCGACCCGTGCCCGCCCGACGAGGAGAGATCCTCGATCACGTAATCGCCGACGCTCGTCCCCGCGCGCAGCTCACCCGCGCGCCCGCTCTCCTTGGCCTTGACGTGTGGCCGCGTGGTCATGTCGTTGATTCCCCCCATGGCCTGCCCCTGCTTTCCGTCCTCCCCCAAAGGGGCGGACTCCGCGGAAACCAAGCAATCCTAGATATTTCACGATAGCACGTCCCGTGCGTCGCCGCGCGTCCGGGAACGAACGTTTCGCAGGTCCACGCGTGACGGATTTCGCTGCGGCGCGCGTCGCGGACAGATTCGAACGACTCGCGCAGGGTCATTCTTTTTCGACCCGCTTCGTTTTCGGTTCGTGTGTGCTTTCCGGGTGCTAGAGTACTGCCGACTTTCTTCTCGATTTCATATTTTTCATGTTCGCGCAGGGGTGGGGGAAGACAATATGCGAAGCAACACGCTCGCTCGGCTGGCGATTTCGTTGGGGACGCTCGTGGGCTGTGGGGACGCAGAGGACGCGTTCTTGGAGGAGAAGGAAGGGACCGTCGAGGGGGTCGCGGTGATGGGCCTCGTCGAGGAGAACGCGATTCAGCCGAATGCAATTCAGCCGAACGCAATTCAGCCGAACGCAATTCAGCCGAACTCGATGCAGCCGAACGCAATCCAGCCCAACGCGATTCAGCCGAACGCGATTCAGCCGAACGCCCTCACGCCGTCGGCCTTCAGCCCGGACACGCTCGCTGCGCTGCAGGATCCGGGCGAAACCGGGCGTGGGTCGCGGATGTTCCTCCGTTATGCCGTGGGGTGCGCGCTCGATCCGTCCCAATCGTTCGCGGTGACATGGAGCGACCTCGAGGGCGTCGGGCAGACGGAGATCTACGTCGGCCAGCTCGGGCTCGCGCCTTCCTGGGCGACCGGGCCTCTCGACGAGACGGGGCAACGGTGGGTTTCGGCGTGCCTTGCGGCCCGGACGAATTGGTATGGTGTGACGGTCCTGATCTCGATGCGAGCCTCCCACAGCGCAATCAAGCATGCAGGGACCCTCGAAAAATTCATCTTTCCTCGAGAGGAAGGGGCTTTCTGGGGGAACCTGTTCGCGCCGACGCCGTACCTGCATTCCTGTGTATATGTCCCGAACACAGATTACGCGCGCAGCGTCCTGCGCGACTGCGCCGCGGGGCACGTCGGCCCCGACGGAATCGAGAGCTGCGGGATCATCGAACGGCGCGGCTCCTGCGACGCGGTGTGTGATCCGCTCGATACGAACAATGGATTTCGTCCAAAATGCGTCTACGATGCGACGGTGAGCCCGCCTCGCAAGACGACGGAGGTCGTGACGGTGTTCTTGCCATGACGTTTGTCCACGGCGCGCCGCTCGACGAGGGCCCGGTTTCCCTGGGCCCACGGCGAGGCATCCGATGCCTCGCGTGCGGGCGGCGCGTACCCGTGGACGGTTGCCCCGAACACGGCACAGGCCCGCCGGACACGATCACGCCCGAGCCACCGGAGCCGCCCGCGCCGGTGTTTCCAGGCTACGAGGTGTCCGGCACGCTCGGCCGCGGGGGGTTTGGCGTGGTGTATGCGGCGCGGCGCATCGAGGACGGAGAGCGCGTCGCCATCAAGCTCGCGCATCCGGACGTGCCCGAGGCCGCGCCGCGCCTCGTGCGCGAGGTGGAGGTGATGCGCGCGGTCGGCCCGCCCCACGTGCCGGCCTTCTTTGCGCGCGAAGAGCTCGCCTCGACAGGAACGTTCGTGGTCATGGAGCTCGTCGCCGAGAGGACGCTCGCCGATCACCTGCTCGCCCGCGCGGGGCCGCTGCCGGCCCGCGAGGCGATCCTGCTCGGGCTCGCGGTGCTGCGCGCGCTCGAGGCCCTCCACGCGCGGGGCTTCGTGCACCGCGATCTGAAGCCGGAAAACATCCTCGTCGACGCCGAGGGCAAACGCGCGGTGCTGCTCGATTTCGGCATCACGTGCGGCGTCTGGCCCGCGGCCCCCGCGCTCACGGCGGCGGGCGCGATCGTGGGCACGAGCGAGTACATGGCCCCCGAGTCGTGCGAGGGACACCGCGGCGAGGACACGCGCGCCGACATCTACGCGATGGGCATCTTGCTCTATGAGATGCTCACGGGGCGCCCGCCGTTCTTCGGTCCCGCGCCGCTCGTGCGCGAGGGCCACGTGAGCCAGAGGCCGCCGCCCCCTTCGGCCGTCGCGCCGCCGCCGTTCGGGCGATCGATCCCGTCCTCGGTAGAGGACATCGTGCTGCGGTGCCTCGCCAAGGCCCCCGCCGATCGCCCTCCGTCGGCCGCCTACCTGCGCGCGAGCCTCGCCGCCGCGCTCGCGCTGCCGAACGAGGAGCACCTCGTGCTCTCGGTGCCCACGCTCGATCCGCCGCCCGGAGCGAAGGCGCCGAAGAGCGCCGAGCGGCGCGTCGTGTGCATCGCCTGTTTCGAGTCGAGCCTCGACGCGATCGCCCTGCGGCGCGCGCTCGAGCCGTTCGGCGCGCAGATCGTCCACGCCTCCGCAGGCCGATACGTCACGGCCTTCGGTCACGAGGTCGACGAGAACCCCGCGCGGCGCGCCCTCGAAGCCGCGCGCTCGCTCACGGAGCAGGGCGCCTGCGAGCGTGTCGGGCTCGATCTCGCGGCCGTCGCGGTTCACCTCGGCCCCGAGGGATCCCGCCGCATCCTGGCGCCGCGGATCGCCCGCGAAGATCGGTTCCCGAAGCCCTCGTCGCCGCGCGGCGTCTCCCTCTCGGCGGCAGCACGCGCGGTGCTCGAAGCCTCGGGCGTCGCGCCGGATCCGCTGCCAGGCTATCTCGACGGCAGCGGCGAGGAGACGCCGCCGACGTCATCGGGCGAGATCACGGACGTCACGTCGTCGCGGACCGCGATCCCGCTCTCCGGGCGCGAGCGCGTGCTCGACGCGCTCACGGAGCTCGGGCGGCAGGCCATCGAAGGTGCGCTGCCTTCGGTCGCCGTCGTGCTCGCCGAAGCGGGCTGCGGAAAGAGTTTTCTCAAGCGCGCCCTCGTGGAGCGTCTCGTGCAGGTGTTACCGGGGACGCGGCTCATCGTGTTCTCGGCGCACGAGCCGGTGCATGGCGCGGCGGGGAGCGTGCGCGATCTCTTGCAACGCGCTCTCGGTTTGCCCGCCGAGGCCCCCGAGGACGGCGGGCGGGAGCTGCTCGCGGCGAGGCTCGGGCCTGCGCGCCATGTCGAGGCCGGCGCGACCGTGGCGCGTTCGCTCGGGTGGATCTCGAAGGGCAACGGCGCGCCGAGTACGCGCCCTTCCGCGCTGCATGCGATCGAGGCCGCGCCGGGCGCGTTGCGCACGCTGCTCACGGTGAGCGTGGGCGAGGCGCTGCGGCGCAGGGCGCTCGAGGCGCCGCTCTGCGTGATCCTCGACGACGCGCATTTCGCCGACGATGCGACGCTTGCGATCCTGGATCTCGCCGCGCGGGCCGAGGCGCGCGCGCCGCTCTTCGTGTGTCTGCTCGGCAGGCCCTTGTTCGAGGAGGATCACCCGTCGTGGGGCGCGCGGGCGCATCGCCGCGCCGTGCATCGGCTCGGCCCGCTCGATCCTACGAGCGCCGCCGCGCTCTGCCGTGAGCTTCTGCGGCCCGCGGAGAACGTGCCCGAGTCGGCGGTCGCGCGGATCGCGGCGCGGGCCGAAGGCGTGCCGCTCCTGCTCGTCGAGCTCGTGCGGGGGCTCAAGGCCCAAGGGATTGTCCGGAAGCACCCCTCGGGCAGCGGGTATTTCCTCGCGACCGACGAGCTCGATGATCTGCCGGATCTTCCGCTCATCGAGTGGCTCGCGCACCGTGAGCTCGACGCATTGCCGCCCGCGGCGCGCGCGCATGCCTGCCTGGCCGCGGTCCTCGGCGCGGAGGTGACGGTCGCCGAGATACACGGCGTGCTCGGGCGGCTCGATCGGATGAGCGCGGGCGGTGACTTTCCGCTCGACGCGCGGATCGGCTCGGATCGGCTCGTCGCCGCGGGGCTGCTCGCGCGCCACGGCGCAGGCCGGTACGCGTTCCGGCATGCGCTCGTGCGCGAGGCGATCGCGCGCTCGGTGCCGGAGACCCAGCGCGCTCGGATCCACCTCGCGGCCATGGCGTATTTCCAGCAAGCCTCGGGCTGGGACGGCCGATCGCCCCCGAGCGGCGACGAGCGCCCCCTCGCGCAGCTCGCGCACCACGCGACGAACGCAGGCGAGCGCGCGCTCGGCGAGCGGGCCTATCTCGCGCTCGCCGAAGCGGCGCGGGCGCGGCACGACTGGCTCGACGCGGAGCGTTGCTACACGCGCGCCCTGGAGGCATCGACCATGAGCGCGGGGGCCCCGGGCAAACCCCTCGATCTGCGCCAGGGCGCCCTCCGAGGACGCGGCCTCATGCGCTATCGGCTCGGCCGCTACCCGGACGCGCTCGACGACCTCGCCCTCGCGCGGGAGGCCGCGGCCGGTGATCCCCTCGCGGAGGCGGAGATCCTGCTCGATGAGGCCACGGTCCTCGACTGGATGGCCGACTACGAGGCGTCACGCGCGCGTGTCGTCGCGGCGGTCGGGATCCTCCCGGAAGCGCGGCCGCCTGCGCTCCTCGCGCGCCTCCTGCTCGGCCAGGGGTTGTCGCTCCTCCGCTTCAGCCGCGAGGCCGAGGCCGTCCCGCTCTTCGAGCGCGTGATCGAGGTGGCGGACGCGATCGGGGACGAAGCGTACGAGCCGCGGATCGTCTCGCTCACCATGCTCGGCTTCGTGCTGCCGGCGCTCGGCCGCCTCGCCGAGGCCGAGCGCGCGATCGAGCGTGCGATCGAGCTTTGCGAGTCGCACGGCGACGACCTCCACCTCGCCAGCGTGATCAACGCGCGTGCGCTGCTCGCGGCGCTCGTCGGGGACAAGGCGCGCATGGTCGCCGACTTCGAACGCGTCGCCTGGCTCGGCCGCGAGCTCGGCCAGGACTGGCTGGAGATCCTCGCGCACCACAACCTCGGCGAGTACCTGTATCTATGGGACGACCTCGACGCAGCCGAGCCTCACGCGGCGCGCGCGCTCGCGCTCGAGGTGCGGCATACGGGCGGCGCGCCGCGACCTGTGATCGCCCTGCTCGACGGTCGCCTGCGGCATTTTCGTGGTGACCTCGAGGGCGCGCGCGAGGCGGCGGCGCGCATCCGGACGCAGACGGGCCCGGCGCTCCCGGTGCCGGCGGAGGACGTGCTCTGCGTCATGCTGGAGCTCGCCACGCGGGACACGGACGACGCGACCTGGGACGCGCTCGAAGCCCGCTCGCGCGAGTTTTCCGTGGGGCAAGAGCGCCTGGAGGTGATGGAGGCCCGGGGGTTGTCGGCGCTCCGCCGCGGGCGCACGGCCGAGGCGCGGCGCCATTTCGAGCGCGTGCTCGAAATCGGGCGGACCCTGCCGAACGTCATGACGCCCCGGATCGAGCGCCACCTCGCGCGGACGCGATCGGACGAAGCGACGTTGCGTTCGTAATGCCGATACCCGGGCCGTCGCGGACGGCGTATCGTGCGGGCATGGATGTCGAGGATGTCGACCGCAATGGCTGGGCGAGCTTCCGGGTCGAGCCGCTCCCCGTCTCGCGCGCGTACACGCTCCTCGCGCAAGATCCATCGGCCCGCGTCGACATCGCGCTCTGGGCGCACAAGGCCCGCACGTTCTTCGGCGTGACGCTCGAGATCGAGCAGCCGAAGGCCTATCCGAACGGCGAGACGCCTGCGGCGGACGCGGCCGTCATGCTGGTGCAGCGCAAGGGACACCGCGCCGCGTCGCGCGTGCACGTGGTCACCGTGCCCGTGGAGGAGGCGCCCGAGGCGCGCCTCTGCGCGGAGGCGGGCGCGGCGGCGATCGGCGGCGCGGGCATGGATGTGCTCGTCCAGCGCGGCCTTCGGGTCTGGCAGGTGTCGAGCGAGGTCGCCGAGGGGGACGATCCCGACGCGCCGCTCGCGCTCGCGGCGATCCTCGCGTCGATCCTGCTCGCTCCGATCGTGCCGCCGGGTGGGGGCACGATCTTCGGCGTGAAGGGGGCACGGGAGCGGCTGGGGTTGGCTTGACGAACGCTGTTCCGGGACGAACCCGGGCGCGCGCCTCCGAGGCGGCGTCGTCACCTCGGCGAACCCCGCGTTTTTCCGCGTCTTCTGCGTTCTCCGTCCGAACGGGGCCTCCGGCGTCCCCGAGAAAAGCCTGCGACAGGCTTGCGACCTTGAGCGCGTCGGGGTACGGTAGGCGCCTCACGAACGTCACTGGCCCTCGACACGACGCTTTCTTTCCTCCCTCCACTCGGAGGGGGACGTGGCTCGCCTCGAACGACTGGAAGACGCAGCGTGTGCTGGCGCGGACTGACCCGCGCGGCACGTCCCCGTTCGATCGCTACGGCTTCGTCGAATGGTCGGCAGAGATGGCGCTCCAGCGCGCGAAGGAAGCCGTGAAAAGCATCATGTCATGGGAAATCGTCTCTACGTAGGCAACCTCTCCTACAGCACCACCCGCGAGACCCTCGAGCAGGCGTTCTCGGCTGCCGGTGAAGTTCGCGAGATTGCGATGCCGACCGACCGTGAGACCGGTCAGCCGCGCGGCTTCGCGTTCGTCACGATGGGCTCTGCGAGCGCGGCGACCAACGCCATCTCGCAGCTCAACGGCGTGATGCTCGACGGCCGCACGCTCAAGGTCAACGAGGCCCAGGAGCGTCCCCCGCGTGAGGGTGGCGGCGGTGGCGGTGGCCGTGGGTTCGGCGGCGGCGGCGGCGGCGGCGGCTTCGGCGGCGGCGGCGGCCGTGGCGGCGGCGGCGGTTACGGCGGCGGCGGCGGTGGCCGCGGCGGCCGTGGCGGC